>PLYZ01000065.1 GCA_003151935.1 Candidatus Dormiibacterota bacterium
CGGCGGCCGTGGAACTGCTATTCAACCGGAATCTCGTGGTGGATGCGGGCCAGGTCGATACCCTGGCGCCTCCGGACGATTCGTGCGACGACGTAGATCACGACCGCCACGATGTAGGTCGCGAGGAAGTAGTAAACCGAGTTGGGTGTTGACTGGAATGTGGTCCCGTACAGGTCGGCGGCGTTGAACGACCACTCCCAAAGCATGAAAAGGAGGAACGCGCCGGTGATCACTCCGACGACTGTAATCGCCGGAATCCCGGCCACTTTGTAGTTGGCGATTGGCGACGCGTCATAGAGGTCTTTGCGCCGCCAGGGCAGGATGATGGCTGCGACGGTGGTGGCAAAGAACGTCAGGGCAAGGACCGCGGTGGCGTCCAGGAAGACGCTCGTGAAGGTCGGCTTGTAGGCGTAGATCGCGCTGATCACTATCGAGGGCAGGATCATCAAGATCAGAGCGCCATAAGGCACACGCCGCTTGGCGGAGATGTTGGCTGCCCATGAAGGCAGCACGCGGTCGAAGGCGGCGGCGAAGATGACGCGGGTCGAGGAAAGGAACAATGTTCCGGCCCATCCGAAGAACCACAGCCCCATCACGAGGATGAGGAGGGCCTGGAAGAGGTGGCTGTTGACCAGGAATCCCGCGTACATCACGGGATATGGCCAGATTGGAACCGGCGGGGCAACGGCGCCCTGGACGGCGAACAGGTTGTTCCAGTAAGCCGCATTGGCGGACTGGTAGAAGTTCCAGCCGATGGTCTTGTTGATCAGGATCACGACGAACGCAACCAGGGCGACGGTGACCCACAGCCCCGCGAACATGCTCCAGAAAGGCTTGCGGATGTCTTTGGCTCCGCGGACCTCGCCGTAGAGGGTCGCGCCCCAGTTGGGCCACAGCAGGTAGAAGGCCAGCCAGGGGAGCAGAAGAAGCAGCGGACCGAATGAGAACGTTCCGAAGTTCGAGCCTCCGAAGGTTTTGCTTGCTGCGGCGATCGTGCCCTGGTACGCATTGGCGGGCGCGCCGAAGATGCTCGTCGCCTCGCGGTTGAAGGCGTTCTGGAAGTCCTGGGGACTCGCGAACAGGAGCAGCCCGCATACGACCACCAGGCCGCCGATGCCAATCCAGAAGCACACCTTCTGAATTCGCGCGTAGGTTTCCATGCCCATCGTCACGACGATGCTGACGAAGGCAAGGACGATCAGGCAGCTGACGAAGACGCCGGTCTGGCTCGTGAAGAACGTGGCGACGCTCGTCCAGCCCAGCGTGTACGCGAGAGGCGAGAAGAACTGGACCACGAGGATGTTGGCGTAGATCGGCGCCCAGAGAAACAGCGTGAACCACCATCCGGTGATGGAGAGCACGAAGCCCAAACCACCGCCGAGGACGCGGCTCTGCCAGGCGTAGTCTCCGCCGGTGCGTGGCATGACGCTGACCAACATGGCGTAGGTGATGACGAGGAACGTTGTGAGCACGCCGAACAAGAGGATCGCGGCCAGCAGCTGGCCGTCGGGCACGGTGTAGACGAACGACATTCCGTAGAGCCCGAGCGTGATCAGGTTCACCGACCAGAACGAGTAGACGAACGCGTCGAAGGTCGACCAGGACTTGACCAGGCCTGTCGCATTGCGCAGGAACAGCCCGGGCCTGGCTGCCCCCGGGGACCCCATCGTGGCATCACCCATGTTGCTTCCTCCTCACCTCTTCATCCGTTGACCAGCTGGTAGCTCTTGATTCCTTTCTTGGCATCGAGTTGGACGATGGCCCCCATAAGCATTCCTTCCTCGTACGAGCTTCCCGGGTTGATCGAGAGCGTCTTGCCAATCTTCACGGCCCCCTTGCTCTCATGGATATGGCCGTGCAGCGAGATCAGTGGCTGGTGGCGTTCGATGGCCTCGCGGACCGCTGTGGAACCCACCGGACGGAGGGCGCGTCCCCCGTGAAGCAGCCTCAGGTCGGCGTCGATGGCGGGCGCCTCGTCGAGGCCTGATTTGAACGGAGGGCAGTGGAGGTTGAAGATGGCCTTGGACGGATCCGGCAGCTGGCTCGCCATCGCCTCGATGCGCTCGCCGAGCCTCTCCTCGGTTTCTTCTCGGTGGGTGTTCCACGGTGTGTGGTTGGACCAACCGGTTGAGATCATCGAGAAGCCGTCGATCTCGACCACGCGGCCTTCACCGAGCTCGACCACGTCGGAGCGCCGGATCACGTCGTCGACCTCCATCTCGTCATCGTTGCCGGGACACACGAAAATTCGGATCCCCGTCCCGCGCAGCTTTTCGGCCGCCATGCCCATCCACCGGTCGACCCCGTCGAGCATCACCTGCTGGAAGCATTCGGAGCGCTTGACCGGGTCCTCGTCCAGCTCCTGCAGCCGCTCCAGGCTCATCTGCAGCGGGTAGTAGCCCTTGCGCCGGATCTGCGCCTCGACGTCGGGCACCTGCGCCGCCTCGACCTGCTGGCGTTCGGCGCCCAGCGTGACCGTGTAGTGGCCGTTCTCCTGGACGATAGGGACGATCGCCTTGCCGGTCATGTCGCCGCCGCAGATCAGCACGTTGGCGTCATAAAAGCGGCCGGCGTTCAAGAACTTCCGCCAGCACAACTCAGAACCGTGCAGGTCGGTCGCGAAAAATATCTTGGGCACTACCTCTCCACCAGCACTTTGCGGATCTCACGTTCGAAACCCGTGACGTGGCGGCGCATGCTTTGCTCGGCTCTGTCCTGGTCGCCGGCCAGGATCGCCCGGAGAAGCTCCATGTGCTCCTCGAGCGCCTCGCGCAGGCTGACGTCGCGGTCGAGCACCAGGTACCAGAGGCGCAGGCTCAGGTTGAAGTAGCGCTCGAGCGTCGACTCGAGAAACGGGTTGCGCGCGGCGATGTAGATCTGCCGGTGGATCTGCTGGTCGAGCCGCATGAGCTCGCGCTGGTCGACGCTCGGCCCGTGCTCGAGGACCTGGAGGAGATCGGTGAAACATTTGCGATCGGCGCCGGACAGGCGCTCGGCGGCCAGGCGCGCCGCGTGCGCCTCGAGGACGACCCTCACCTCCGTGATGCGGGCCAGGTCCGTGATGTTGACGTCGGTGACGAACGTGCCACGGTGCGGGATCGACCTGACCAGGTTCTCGCGCGCGAGGCGCTGCAGGGCTTCGCGAATCGGGGTGCGCCCGATCTTGAGCTCCTCGCGGAGCCTCCCCTCGTTGACGACCGAGCCGGGACGCATGTCCAGCGAGACGATGCGTTCCCTGATTCGCAGGTAGGCTTCCTCGCTCTGCGAGCGAGCTGGGTCCGCGGTCTCCACCAGCGCCATGACCGGCGTAGCCATCCCCTGACCTAACCCCTTTCCTCAGGCCGCCCGACCAATATGCGAGCGATATACCGCGGGAACCGTAGCACCGGCCGGGGGAGCCGTCAAACCTTGTTTTGGGCTTTCGCCTCCTCGAGCCAGACCGGGAAATCGCCCGAGCTCAAAACCTCGAGCGCACGCTTCCAGCGGCCCGTGTAGTAATCGACGAAGTCGAACTCGACGGCCGAGATCTTGCCCTGGATGGCGCCCCAAAGCGTCCAGCCGATGTCCGACATCAGAGCGAAGAGGTTCATGCGTGCGAGCTGCTGGGCGTCCTTTCGCCCGAAGTACGCCTCGCACAAGGCGGCGCGGAGGTCCTGGTCGAGCTCCGCCTCCTGGGCGGTGTTGCCGAGGTCGAAGCCCGGGTCGTTGTTGCCGCTGAGCTCGTAGTCGACGATCCGCAACGTCTCGCCGTCGTCGATGAAGTTCTCGCAGAGCAGGTCGTTGTGGCACGGAACGGTGGGAAGCACTCCCACGCTTACAGCCCGCTCGATCCTTGCCACGACCGGCAGCCATTCGCGATAGCCGTCCGGGATCGTGACCTGGTGCTCGTCCACGATCCCGAGGTAGTACTCGATGAGCCGGAACATGTCGAAATCCTTGAGGAACCGGGGCGAGCCGTGAAGCCTGCGGAACGACGATGCCATGCGCCCCACCATCTCCCTGGACTGCAGCGTCCGCGCCGACATCGTCGGCCCGGGTATGAACTCCAGCACCAGGACGTTGAGCCCGGGGACGTGCTCGAGGACCTTCGGACCGATGCCGGTGGTCGCGGCGGCCTTCGTGTTGTACACCTCGTTCTCGCGATCGATGGACAGCAGCTCGGTCGACTGGCCGGGAATGCGCATCACGTAGCGCTGCCCGGCGGCGTCGACCATGTAGTTCTCATTGGTCATCCCTCCGGAGAGCTGCGAGACCTTAGTGTCCTCGCCTTTCCACAATGAAACCCGCGCGACGGCCTCGTCGATTCTTAAATGCGCCCTGCGCGCGTCCGGCTGCCCGGCCCCGGTCATGGCTTCGCGCCCTGCTTCGACAGGACCGAATCGGTCGTGATGCTCGCCGGGACAAGCTGACCGAAGACCTCGACGTCCACGCTCCCCCCGGGCTTCAGCCCGACCGGGAGATAGGAATACGCGAGGTTCTTCTTGACCGTGAATCCGTACGCGCAGCTCCGCACGCGCCCGACCACCGCGCCTTTTTCGTGAACCGCCTCGCCGCCGTAGATCGGCAGATAGTCATCTCCTCCGATCGCAAGGGTGCGAAGCCGCCGTCCGATCCCGGCTTCTCGCGCGGCCAGCAGCGACTGGCGGCCGTTGAACTCGCCTTTGTCCAGCTGCACGCAAAAACCGAGGCCGGCTTCGAACGGGTTGTCGAGCAGGGTCAGGTCGGTTCCGTAGTAGCGGTAGCCCTTCTCCATCCGCAGCGAGTCCAGCGCACGATAACCGCCTGCCCGAATGTCGAAGGCGCGGCCCGCTGAAACCAGGCGGTCCCAGGCCTGAACCGCCCAACCGGGTTCGAGGTAGAGCTCCCAACCGAGCTCGCCCACGTACGTCACCCGCTGAGCGAGCGCGGACGCTCCTCCGATCCGAATCCGTCGCGCCTGCATGAAAGGAAACCCGGTTTCCGAAACGTCGTCGTCTGTGACTCGCTCGAGCACGTCCCGTGCGTTCGGGCCCCACATCCCGATCACCGACAGCTCATCCGTGGTCTCACGAAGCTCGACCGGGGCATCTCCGTCGCGCACCTGCAATCGAAGCCATCCGAGATCGCTGTTCACGTAACCGGCGCCCGTCACCACCCGGAAGTGGTCCTCTCCAAGCCGCGTCACCGTGACGTCCGCCGCGATGCCTCCGTTCCGCTCCAGCAGCTGCGTGTACACGACCGTGCCGGCCGGCCGGTCGATCAGGTTTCCCGCCACGCGCTCCAGCAGCGCCAGCGCACCAGGACCACGGACATCGATCTTCCCGAAGGACGTCATGTCGATCACACCGACTCGCTCGCGGAACGCTCGATGCTCATCCGCAAGCACGTCGAAATATGGGGGCCGGGTCCAGCCGAAGAGGCGCTGGTCCGCGCCCGCGCGCCGCCACGGTTGCCCCGGCTCGAGGTAGTCGGCTCGCTCCCATCCGTGCTTCGCGCCGAAGACCGCTCCCTCGTCTTGCATGCGCTCGTGCAGCGCGCTCGTCCGCCTCGGCCGGCCCCACTCGTCGGAGTCGAACGGGTACCGCAGGTAGTAGTAGTAGCGGTACGCCTCGCGCGCCAGGTCGGCGACGTAACGGTGGTCGCGGTGCACCGGCCCGAAGCGCCACGGCCGGTATGGATAGAGGTCGAGCTCGGCCTCGCCCGTGGTGATGAGCTCGGCCAGCGAACGGCCGATGCCGCCGGCGCCGCCGAATCCGTTGAGCGAAAGGCCCGCGGCCAGGTAGAGGCCGGGGACGCCGGGAACCGGACCGACAAGAGGGTTGGCGTCGGGCGTCATCGCGTCGGGGTGACAGACCAGCTTGACGATGCCGGCTTCGCCCAGGAACGGGAAGCGACGCGCGGCCCCGGCCAGGAGCGGCTCGAACCTGGCCTGGTCGGGCGGCAGAGAGGTGCCTGCATGGTCCCATGGCACGCCGTCGATCCAGCGCGCGACCGGGTCAGCCTCGTACCCCCCGAGGACTACGCCACCCGCTTCCGATTTTCCGTATACGAGGTTGTCCGGGTCGCGAAAGCACGGCATGTCGTGAGGGAGCTCGTGACCCTCCACCGCGAGCAGGGCCGCGTGCTGGTGATCGACCGGAGTCGAGACGATGAAGGCGCCGGCCATGGCCGCGACCTGCGGAGCCCAGATGCCGCCGGCAATGACGAGCACATCGGTCTCGATGGTCCCGGAGTCCGTGTCGACGGCTTTCACCTCGCCGCTCGCGCCGAGCTGGATTCCGGTCACGCGATGCTGCGTCAAGATCCGCGCACCCATGCGTCGGGCCGCGGAGGCCAGCGCGTGGGTGGCGGTATGGGGGTCAAGGTGACCGTCGCTCGGAACCCAGACCGCTCCGTACAGCGATCGCTTGGTGATCGCCGGCATTATTCGGGCGGACTCCTCGGCGGAGACGAGCTCCACGTCGAGACCGATCCCCCGCGCGCGGCTGACACCACGCTGCAGCTCCTTCAGCTGCTCCTCGCTCGAAGCGAATCGGAGGCCGCCGACCTGCTCGAACACGCCGAGCTCCTGGTACAGCTCGATGCTGTAGCGGCGAAATCGCATCATCGTCGGCGAAGGGTTGAACTGGGTCACTAGGCCGGCCGCGTGGCAGGTGGACCCGCTGGTCAGCTCGTCCTTCTCGACCAGCACGGTATCGCGCCAGCCCGCTTTCGCAAGGTGATAGGCGACGCTCGCTCCGGTGATCCCACCACCGACGACCACAGCTCTCGCTCGGTCCACTTCCGCGGTAACTCTAGTGCGCGAGGTCTAAGTTCTTGACCGTGCCCAGCGCTGCAAGGCCAGATATGCCAACACGCTGGCGACCAGACCCAACAGCACTGCCACCACCACATGCGTTCTGATGTCGACAACGCAAGCTATCAGCGAACACGGACCTGAACCGTCGCAGTGCGGGCAGGTCATGGACGGCGCCACAGCCAACCCAACGAGGAACGTAGCCACGGCGGCGACCACGCCACACGTGAGGGCGGCGGCGCCAACGAAAACAGGGCGCATGTCAGAACTCTAGTCAGGAAGTGGCGCCTGTTTGGTCTCGGGCAGCAGGAAGAGGAGGAGCGCGCCCGCGATCGCCGCCACGCCGCCCAGCTCGATCGCGCGGCCCAATCCGGCCGCCGGCGTCAGGTAGCCGACCACCTGCAGGCCGACCACGCTGCCGACCGCCGCGGCCAGAGAAGCCGTCAGCTCGGCCGTCGCGCGCGCTCGCGTCGGAAACAGCTCTGCGGTCCACGCGCCGAACACTGGCGTGGCCGCGCTGGCAAAGGCGCTCCAAAGGACGTTGCCGATGTAAAACCCCACCGTCGCGGTCGCGAAGCTGAGACTCGCAGCGATCGCGGTCGCGATCGTGAGCACGATGGCGGGTCCGCGCCGGCCAAAGCGATCCGTGAGGTAGCCGCCCGCCAGGTACGAGGCCGCTCCGGCAATGCCCGAGACGGCGATCAGTACGCTGATCGCCACGGGCGAGAGATGCAGGAAATCGCTGGCGTAAACGGTGAACAGGAGGCCCGCCGGCTCGAGGAGGATGGCGAGCAGCGCGGTCATGGCGGCGATGACAGCCATCCGGCGGCGCCACTCGGGCCGCAGCAGTAGGCGCAGCGCAGAGCCGCTGACCTGCACGCTGAGCCACATCCTTCCCTCGGGAAGCCGGAACCAGATCGCCGGCGCGAGAAAGACGCCGATCCCTCCGGCCAGGAACAGCCAGCGCCAGTGCGGCGCCAGCAGCGGGTAGGCGATCACAGTGATTCCCGTGCCAAGGCCCGCGAGCAGCGCCAGCACGCTCACCGCCTGGCCTCGTCGGGCCGGCGGAGCCTCCTCGACGATGAGCGCGGTCGCGACACCGGCGACGAGCGCCTCGAAGCAAACCGCGACCAGTCTGAACAGAGCGAGCGCTTCGAGCGAAGGCGCGAGGCCGCTGGCGAAATTGGCGACAGAGAAACCGGCCACGCCGACAGCGATGAGACGGCGCCGGCCGAAACGGTCCGCCAGGGCGGCCAGCGGCAGGGCGCCCAGCGCGCCGATCGCCAATACCGAACCCAGGTTTGACAGAGCAGGCGTGCGGGCGTGGAAGTCGGAGGCGATCGCCGGCAGCGCGAGCACCAGCACGGAGCCGTCGAACGCGGTCAGCACGACGGCCAACCCGGCCCAGGCCAGGGTTCGCCGCTGCTGCAGGTCAAGCGTTATCACCCAGCGTATATTCGGCTGACCCATGGCCTCAGTGGTGAGCGTTGAAGGATTGCGCAAGCGCTACCGGCACCACGACCCGTGGGCTGTCGACGGTGTCAGCTTTCAGCTCGAGCCCGGCCAGGCGTTCGGCCTGCTCGGTCCCAACGGCGCCGGGAAGTCAACCGTCGTCAAGATCATCGCCGGTCTGCTGCGGCCGGACGAAGGCAGCGTCCAGCTGTTCGGCGCGGACCCGGGCAACCCGACCGCCCGCAAGGACCTGGGGTTTGCGCCGGAGGAACCCGACTTCCCGAAGTTCCTTCGCGCGAGCGAGGTGCTCGATTACTTTGCCAGCCTGCTTGGACTCGATGAGGCGGAAAGAAAGCGCAGGATCCCGGAAACCCTCCAGTTCGCCGGGCTGGATGGGGAACGGCGGCAGGTCCGCCAGTTCTCCAAGGGCATGAAGCAGCGGCTCGGCATCGCCCAGGCCATCCTGGGACGGCCGAAGCTGTTGATTCTCGACGAGCCGACCGCCGACCTCGACCCGCTCGGAAGGCGCGACGTCCGAGCGCTGATCGACCGGCTGAAGGACAGCGGTGTGGCGGTGCTGCTCAACAGCCACCTCCTGAGCGAGGTCGAGCTCGTTTGCGACACCGTCGCCATCCTCGCCAAGGGCCGGGTGCTGAAGGAAGGAACGATGGCGGAGGTCGTTCCCGAGGGTCGGAGCCTGGAGGACGTGTTCGTTGAGCTGGTGCAGGCCAGTGCTCCACCTCGGGACCAGCTGCCCTCCTTCATCACCGACAAGGACAAGAGTTGAACGGCACGCTGGCGGTCGCGCGCTACACGCTGGTCGAGCTGTCGAGGCGACGCATCCTGCTCGTTTTTTTCATCATCGGCGCGCTCGGCATCCTCGGCCTTGGCGTTGGCCTCAAAGTCATTTACTCGGTGGCGTCGTCCAGTACGCAGGGAGGCTTCGGACCGAGTAACGTCGATCCTGCCGCCTTCAACCATTTCCTCGAACTGCTGTTTCTAACGTACATATTCGGCGCCCTTGGTGTCTTTGGTTTGCTGATCGCATACGGAATCGGGATGACCGCGATCTACCACGACCTCGATTCGGGTGCCGCAGTGAGCATCTTCTCAAAGCCGGTTTCGCGGCTCGCGTTCACCACCGGCAAGATTGCCGCTGCCGTCGCCGCGCTTCTGGTGATCATGGGTCTTCTCGCGGTCGAGGCGCGGCTTGTGATGTTCCTGTTTGGGGGCGGCCTCGAGAATGCGCTGACAGTCGCGGTGTTGGCAGTCATCGGCAACACGATCGCCTTGATGCTCCTGGTCCTCGCCCTGAGCACGTGGATGAACAACATCGTCGCCGCGATCGTCGCCTTCATCTACTACAACGTGGTTGCCGGTGTGATCGCGTTCGTCCACAACCTCACGGACTCGGGCGTGATCGGTAGCGGCATAGTCAAGACGATCTTTGACGTTCTCTACTGGCTCGTCCCTCACGAGTTGATAAGCAGCGCCACCGGAGACCTCGTTCGCGCGCAGGTCGCGATTCAGGGCGCCCGCGGCAACACAGTAATTGCGGGGGTTCCGCAGGCGTCGACCACCGGCGACATCATCTGGTGGGCATTCGTCGTATGCGTGTTCTGCGGCCTGGTCTATTACTCCGTCCGTCGTCGAGAGGTCTAGACCAAGTTCAGCCTCTTCAACAGGTAAGGGCCCGGGCCGAGAAATCCGCACGTCGCCGCGATGTGCGCGATGGAGACGCCCAGCAGCGACGGAGGGCCGGGCAGCAGCCAGAACGCGAGGCCGAGCGGCACGCCTACCAAAGCGGTGGCGAAGGTGTCGGACCACGGCCAGCGGCCGAGCCGGTGATAGAGGACGTAGATTGCGGTGGCGATCGTGAAGCTCGCCGGAACTCCCAACATCACGCCCAGCCCACCCTGCACCAGGCCGCGGAAAAAGGCCTCCTCGACCGGACCATTGATCAGATAGAAGCCCGCTTGGAACCAGGCGTCGCGCGCGCTTGCCGGGACGCTCAGCGCGCCGCGACGGCGCGTCAACCACAGTTGGACCCAGACTGCCGCGCCGAGCATCAGAGGCGCCGCAACCGCGGCGAAGATCAGCTGGACGCCAAGCCGTCCCGCACTCCATCCAAGCGCCGCGCGGCGCGTGTCGAGCTCGTACACGAAGGCATAGGCCAGCATGAATGGAACGATGCGAACGAGCAGGTCGAAACGAATCCAGGCCCAGCTGTCGGGAATATCAGTCCGGACCAGCCGCGTGGAACGGTTGAGCGTGGAGGGTCCCGAAGCGTTCATGGTGTGTTGGGCGCGTAGATCGCCACCCCGTCGACAGTGGCCACCATGTGGTACCGCCTCGCGACCAGATCGGCGAGGACGGGATAGTCGCGCATCGGGTACATCGAGAAATCGCTCCAGCCCGCTGCGGCCGTGTCGACGATGAGCGCAGGCGGGTTTGCGCTCAGGTCCGACTGAAGCTCCGGCCATACGTCCGGGGTCGTGTCCCAGTTGTTGGGCGGGATGCCTGAGCCGCGGTCGAAGCCTCGAAGAAACCCGGGAAACCGGCTCGCCATGAGCCGGTCCGACTCGATGTAGAGCGCCGGCCAGTCGCCCCATACGAAAACGCGCTGACCCGGCGTGGTGTGATCGCGGATATACGCGGCCACCAGCTGGTGCTGCGGCACTGGCGGGCTGAAGTCATAGGTCAGCGGGTCGGCGCCCAGGTCATAGGCCCACCAGCCGAGGGCTGGGACGGCGATGCCCACCACGGCCACCGCAGTGACCCATCTCCGGAGCGAAAAGCGTCCGAAAAAAAGTGCGCCCGCCAGCCCGAGCGGTGCCATGGCCTGGATGAAGTAATGCCATGAAAGGTGGCCCGCGGCGATAGATCCCACCATGGACACCGCCAGCCACACGATGACCAGCTTCTCCATCCGATCCAGGCTCCGCCACCTGGTGATGAGCGCGATCGCCGCAATCCAGAGCACGGCCATGTCCACGACGAACGGCACCAGGCTGTCCTTGGCGCGCTGCCAGACGAAGCTCGGAATCCAGTTCGTCGACGCGTAGCCGTAGAGACTGTCCACCGTCCAGCGCCAAAAACCGGAGAGCGACCCGGTGAGCAGAAGGGCCAGCGCACCGGCGCCAAGCGAGGCCAGCACGCCTCCCGCGAACCACGCCGCGGCTCGCTGTCGGTTGTCCGAACCTTCGAGCCAGAAAATGCCCGCGACGGCCAGCAAGACATTGACGGCGGCCACCTGCCGGAACGCTCCGGCCGCAACCAGGAGGCAGCCCGACCAAAACCAGCGGCGCCGGAGCATCAGGAGGACCGAGGCGGTGAGCGCCAGCTCCATGAAGATCTCCGTGTTGGTCGCCAGCAGCCGCGGGTTGCCGGCCGCCGTGAGAACGCCATAGAAGAGGGCCGCGAGGAGCCCGGTCCGGAATCCGCCGAGGTCCCGGCCGATCACGAACAGCAGGACGCAGGTCGCCGCGATCACGCCCAGCCCCACGGCATGGATTGCGGTCATCTGATAGGTGCCGGCAACCCTGAAGGTCGCTGCGTAGACCCAGAAGATCCCCGGCGGCTTGTTGTCCACGCCGCCCGACCCATAGAGCTGGCCGCCGGTGTTCAGGAGGGCGGCGATCGAGCCATACACGGCCTCGTCACCGTCTAGAAGACGGTGGAAAAATGAAGGCACGTGAGCGACGAGGACGGTGATGGCGATCAGGCCTGCCCACAGTCCAGCTTGCCTCGGGTGGCTCATCGAGCAGTGACTATAGGTTGGCCGGGCTGAGTTAACGTCAGAGCCATGAGGAGCTCTCGCCGAGCCTTGTGGTGGCTCGGGCTTCCGGTCGTCGTGATCGCGCTCGCCCTCGACCTGGCGCAACATCCGCAGCAGGCCGGCCACGGCCAACTCTTGTAGTGAACCGCCACGGTGCCGTCTTCACGGTGGTCCTGCCGCCAGTTAACGGTTGATGCCGGCGGCTAGCTCCATCAGGTCGATCCGGTTCCAGAGGACGCTCTCATGGTTTCATCGGTTGCGCCGGAGGCATGCCTTCGCAAGCTCGGTCGCGCTGCTCTTATATGCCGTGCTGGCCGTTTGCTTGTTCGCCAACGTGTGGCAGAGCCCGGCCGATTTCTGGATTGGCGCCAGCAAAGATCCCAAGCTCTTCATCTGGTACCTCG
Source organism: Candidatus Dormiibacterota bacterium (assembly GCA_003151935.1). Lineage (GTDB taxonomy): Bacteria > Chloroflexota > Dormibacteria > Dormibacterales > Dormibacteraceae > Palsa-870. The sequence continues at coordinate 12,410 of PLYZ01000065.1, forward strand.
GGTGGATTCCACACGAGCTCGCGCTGGGGCACAACCCTCTGGTCACGGACTACATGGCATATCCGCAGGGCGTGAACTTGATGTGGAACACCTCGATGTTGTTCCCGGCGCTGGTCCTCTGGCCCGTCACGGCAGCCTTCGGGGCCGTCGTTTCCTACAACCTGCTTGTGACCGCGGGTGTCGCGCTGTCCGCCTGGTTCGGCTTCCTGGCAGCTCGGCGTTTCTTTGGCGATACGCTGCTTTGCGCGCTGGTTGGTCTCGTGTACGGATTCAGTCCCGCCATGCTGGCGCAGGCGACGCGACATCCGCACGCGATGATCGCGCTCGTCCCTCCAATCGCGGTGCTGCTTGCGGACGAGATCCTCGTGCGCCAGCGCTTCCGCCCCGCCTTGATCGGCGCGCTGGCCGGACTGGCTGCGGCGCTTCAGCTGCTCACCGGCGAGGAGTTGCTGGCGACCACGGCATTGGTGGCCGTCATCGGCGCTGCCCTGCTGGCGCTTCTACACCGAGACTCGGTGGCGCAGAAGCTGCCGTACGCAGCGCTGGCCGTCGGGGTGGCGTTGATCTCCTTTGGGGTCGTGTCCGTGTACCCGCTAGCGGTGCAGTTTCTCGGTCCTCAGCGGGTGTTCGGGGATGTTCAGCCGCTCGACGTCTATGTGAGCGATCTGCTCGCGTTCGTTGTTCCCAACCACGCCCTCGTACAGAGCAGTGCCACGGCCTATGTCGCCGACCGTTTCACCGGCAACGCAGCAGAGGACAACGCCTACGTGGGCCTGCCGCTTCTGGTGCTTTTCATCGCCGGACTCAAGATGAACTGGCGGCGACCGGTGATCCGCTGGGCCGGCCTCCTCGCTCTCATCATCGCCCTTCTCTCTCTTGGCCCGCGGCTGCACATCTACGGGCAGGTGACCCCCATCTTGCTGCCATGGGCGGCGGTCGCCCATCTGCCGTTGATGGGGAGCGCCCTTCCTGGACGGTTGATGCTGATGGCTTTCCTCGGTATCGGAATCGTGGTGGCGAGCGTGTGGATGCCTCCGCTGCACGGAACGCGGCCGTGGCGCGTAACAGCCGGGATCGCCCTCTTCGCCGGCGTGCTCAGCATGGTCCCCGCCCTGCCGTTTGCGAGCTCTTCGGCCGCAGTTCCCAGCTTCTTCGAGCCAGGCGGAGGAGTCCAGAACATCCCTGAGGGTTCGGTTGTCTTGGTGACCCCTTTTTCAAGCAAGCAGTCGACCGACGCGATGTACTGGCAAGCGGTGGCCCACTACACCTTCCGAATGCCCGAAGGCGACGCTTTCACCCCCGGCCCGTACCTCGGACCCCATCCGTCGTACCTGGAGGCCACCCTCGACCGGCTCGATCAGGGCGTGGACGTGACCGCGTCTCCGACTGCGCGTGCCCAAGCGCTGCAAGACCTGGCCACCTTCGGGGTGACGGCGATAGTGGCCGGCCCGTCGCCGGGTCAGGGCGCGATTGTGCGCTTCATTTCAGTGGTCGTAGGCACTGCGCCGGCGGAGGTCGGCGGCGTCGACGTTTGGTGGCGGGTTTCGCCAGTTAGAGGCAATCCTATCGGTGTTCCAGGGGGATAAGCGCAAGCCGGCGTTGTCGCCACATCGCTCCACCAGTCGCGGCCAGCAACACGATGGCGCTCAGCGCGTAGGTGCTCGACAGGGCGAGCTGCCAGATGTCCAGATGCAGGTCCGCCACCTGGTCCACCGGGATCCATTGGTACGGCCTGACGTAGAAGTCGGTCAGGGCCACGGCCGCGGCAATCCAGAGGAGACGCGACCGTGATCGCCACGCCTGCGGCGCCAGCCAGAGCAGGAACGGCACCACCCAAACCCAGTGATGCTGCCATGTGATCGGGGAGATCAACAGCATGGCGGCGGCACAGGTGCAAACGGCCAGCAGCTGATCGCCCTTCCCGTTTGCCCAGACCGCAAGGGTCAGGGCCGCAATCACGATCGCCAGGCTCAGCACCAACCACGCGGGTCTGATGTCCTGACTGGTATGTAGCCATCGCACCAAGAGGCTCTGCAGTAACTGGCTGCGAGGGTTCTGACGATCTCCGACGCGACTCGTGTCGAGTACCAGGCCGCCCCAATATGTGATTGAGTCCTGGGGCTGCAGCCATCGCTGCCGCACGCAGCCGACGCGTGACCAGAAAGTAAAGGATGAAGAAGGCGGGGAGCAGCTTGGCTTCGAGATCAGTGCTGATGAAGTGGAAGTAGGACAGGCTCATGTTCGGGTCTAGGGACAACACCAAGCTCATTCGGCCACACCAACCCTGCCTGACATCTAATCAGTTTCAACAAGTTGGCGGGACGGGCAGATCCAGAGGGGCAACAGGATCGATGGTCGGGCTCATGCAACAACGGTCAGCGGCGTCCTGCCGCTGCCGACCTCGCGGCTTATGGCGACGACAGTGCTCTCAGTTCACTTAACCGGCACGGCTGACTTGAGGACACGGGGCCCCGCATAATCAGGACGCCCGCGCCACCCAAGGAAACCATTTGCCACTCGACATCCACGAAATCGACGGACCACTGCGCGTGCTGGCCGGGCCGGGCACCGGCAAAACGCATGCCCTGGCCGACCTGTATGAGCAGGCGGTGCGCGAACGCGTGGCCGGCCGTGGAGAGATCCTCGTTCTCACCTTCTCGACGAGCGCCGCCGCCGAGATCTCGCGGCGCATCGATGAGCGCCTGCAGGATGAGTACGGCGAGGCCTGGATCTCGACCTTTCACAGCTTCTGCGCGCGCCTGCTTCGCGAGCACTCCCCGGATCGCGAGCGGTTGCTCCTCAACGGATTTCAGGAATGGCTGGTCATGCGGCGCGTCATTTCGGAGCTCGACGCAGACGTGCTCGGCGGTCTGGAGGGAGTCCGCCGTTCGGATGCATTCGCGCGCGACGTCCTGACGTTTGTCGCTCTGATGAAGCAGAACCTGGTGCATCCGTCGGCGCTTGCGCTCGCCGCCGAAGCGAGCGCCAGCGAACGGCTTAGGGTGCTGGCCTCCGTCTACCAGGCTTACCAGCGCCGCCTGCAAGAGGCGCGGATGCTCGACTTCCGCGACCTCATCTCCGGCGCGATCGAGCTGCTGCAGTCGAATGCGCGCCTCCGCGAGAAGCTGCAGGAGCAGTTTCGCCTGATCCTGATCGACGAGTTCCAGGATGTCGATCCGGCACAGTTCGAGCTGCTGCAGCTCGTCGCACCTCCCGAGGCACGTCCGCGGCTGGTCGTGGTCGGCGATCCGGACCAGTCGATCTACGGGTTCCGCGGGACCGTTCCACGCTTGCTCAGCCGCGATTTCGCTGCCGCCTACGGCAGCGCCACGCTGCATCTGGAAGATTGCCGCCGCTGCTCGCAGGAGGCGCTCGACGCCGCCGAGCGGCTGCTGGTTGCGACCCATCCGGGACGCTTACCACGGCGATTGCGAACCATCGCCGGCTCCGCACTGCCAGCAGTCGTGGTCGCGCGCGAAAGCGACCCGGTCGACGAGGCATTCTTCGTCGCGCGCGAGATCCGCCGCCTGCACGTGGAATCGCCGGGCCTCCGGTACGGCGACTTCGCGATCCTGCTGCGCAGCACCACCTCACTCGGCGCGCCGTTCGAAGAGGCGCTGCGCGCAATGGGGCTGCCGTATGAGGTCCGCGGGTCGGGGGCGACCTCGCGCAACGAGGTGGTGCGCTTCCTCGTCGGATATCTGGAGTCGCTGCGCCGGCTCGACGATCCGGACGCGTTCGAAGGCGCGCTGGCATCGAGCCTGGGCGGTGTCGGCGCTGGCACCTTGGGCCGCCTTCGGGCGAATGCGCACGAGAGAGGAAGGCCTCTCAAGCGTGTGGTGGACCGACTGATGTATGCACTCGCAGCACGTGATCCACTTCGCTATCCGCTCCCGTGGGGCGGCGAGGTCCCGACCGATGTGCGATCCGAACCGGACTGCATGGCCTTCCTTTCCGAGGAAGAGCTGAAGAGCCTGCATGCCGCGATGGTTGCGCGCCAGCGCCTCCTGGGCCGCGCCTCGAAGTTGTCGCTGGCCGCGCTCGCGTACTCCGTCCTGATCGAGGAAGGCGCCATGCGCCGCCTCCTCGACCTCGTCCTGCCGGACGAACAGCGGGCCGAGGCGATCTCCGACCTCCGTGCCGCGATCGAAGGGTTGGAGGCGATCGAGGCGGTTCACGAGCGACTGGTCGGTGCGAAGCCGATGCTTTCCGACATCTCTGGCTCGCTGGAGACCTTGCTGGCCGCAGCGGCGGATGACAGCGAAGCCGCCACCGGTCGCCGCGACGCGGTCCAGGTCATGACGGTCCACCAGGCGAAAGGCCTCGAGTTCGAGGTGGTGTTCTGCGCGGGCTTCGCCCATGGCCTGTTTCCGCTGGCGGCCCGCCCGCACCCACTGCTGGACGAGCCGGACCGCATGTGGCTGGAAGGATTCAAAGTCGGTTTCATGCCGTCGTGGCCTTCGGATCCGGACGGCCACCTCGCGGAAGAGGCGCGGCTTGCCTACGTGGCGATGACCCGCGCGCGGCGCCGCCTCTACGTGACCTACGCGGATTCCTACCTGCGCCAGGCGGGTCCTTCCGCGTTCCTGGAAATGGCCGCGCCGGAGGCGGATTGGCGCTCTCTCACGCGCGGTTCCCGGCTGCAGCCCGGCGACGTGCTCCTGCCACGCGAAGCCGAGGTGCTGCTCGCCTCACATCGGCCCGCGTTGACCAACGGCGTTCCGGCTCGGGCCGCGGCGCTCGGTCTCGACGTCGCTTTTCTAACGAGCCCGGATTCGGGCGAGCCGTTCGAGAGCTACGGCGGTGACCGCAATCCCACCTCGGTGCAGATCGATCACTTCAGCCCGACCACGCTCAACGACTACCTGAAGTGCCCGCGGCTCTACTGGTACAACCACCACCCTGGCCTGGTCGAGGAGCCGCGTTCGGTCGCCATGGAGCGCGGCGGTTTCCTGCACAGCGTGCTCGAGGACTTCCACGCCCAGGAGAGTGAGTGGCGGCCGCTCGATTCCGAACACCAGAAGGAGTGGCTCGAAACTGCGCTGCAGGGCCACCTCGAGGGCTACCTCGCGCACATGGAAGGAGTGCTCGACCGCAAGCGCGAGGAGCGCCAGGTCCGGTCTCTGCTCAACAACTACATCCGGTTTGTGACCGGGATGCAGCAGATCCGCCGGCTCGGGACGCTTGCGACCGAGCGCCGGTTCCGCCTGCAGCTCGATGGATCCGACATCGTCGGCAAGATCGACCGAGTGAACGATGTCGGTGACGGCGAAGTGGAGGTCGTCGACTACAAGACCGGCGCGGGCAAGCCTATGAAGTACGCCTATGAAGCCTATTTCGGGCCGGAGCTCTACGACGTGCAGCTCGCGCTCTACTACATCGCCTGCAAGGAGGGATTCGACGAGGAGGGCAAGCCTCTCGGCTTCCAGCCCCGGTTCCTGTCGCTGTGGTATCCGAAGGAATGGGTCTGGCGCGATATGCGGCAGGTCATCTTCAGCGTCGGGCGCGCCGCAGGCTTGAAGGAGTATCGCGAGAAGCTGCTGACGACCGAGGACCTCGACCGCAGCCGCGCGATCGTCGTGGATGCGATCGGGCGCATCAAAGCGGGCCATTTCGAGCCTGCACCTCGCGAGCTCGCGGGCACCTGCGTCACCCGTTTTGGCAGCTGCCCGCACGCCGCCGTGTGTCCGTACGGAGGGGCGCCACCGGAATGAGCGCCACGCGCCTCCCGAGCACGATCGCGCTCAGCCCAGAGCAGGCCGCAGCCGCCCATGCCGGTCCGCAAGGCGCATTTCTGATCGCGGCCGGACCCGGCACGGGCAAGACGTTCACGGCGACCGAACGCTTTTGCTGGCTGGTCGAGCAGGGCGTCGGCCCGGATCGGATCCTCACCGTGACCTTCAACGACCGTGCGGCGGAGGAGCTCAGGCAGCGGATCGCCAGGGAGCTAGGGGCGCGCCGGCCCGAGCTGGGACCGGAGGTTCTGGACGGGGCCTGGATCGGTACCTTCCACGGCACGTGCGCTCGCCTGCTCGACGAGTTCGCCTACCTGGTCGGCGCGGCGCGTGAGCTGCGTGTGCTCGATGAGACCGGCCAGCGGCTGTTCGAGCAGCAGCTGATTGCCGGCCTGCGCAGCGGAGCCGCCGCACCGTTCGACCCGGATTCGTTCTCAGCCCTCGCGGTGGAAGACCTCGACGACCTGCTTCGCTCGGGGTTGCGCTTCCTGCTCAAGCTCAAGGGTCGTGGCATCACGCCCGACGGCTTTCAACAACGCGCGCTCGAGCTGCACTCACAACACTGGAGCGCGCACTCGAACGGCCAATCCTCCACCGGCGGCCCAGATCCCGCGCATGCGGAGCTCGAAGCGATCGACGTGCTGTCCGTCATCTACAAGACGTACGAAGACGCGCTGCACGTGGCTGGGCTTCGCGACTTCGACGACCTCATCCTCGACGTTATCGGTGCGCTCGAGCGGGTGCCCGAGTTTCGTGCGCGCTGCCGCGAGCGTTTTCGCTACCTGCTGGTCGACGAGTTCCAGGACACCAACCGGATCCAGCTCGACCTCATCCGCCTGCTGGCGGCCGACAACTTCGGAAACGTCGCCGTGGTCGGAGATGCGAAGCAGTCGATCTATGGCTGGCGCGACGCCGAGATCGAGAACATTCGAAGCCGGTTCCCGGGCCGGCGCCTGCCGCTGACGCACAACCGGCGCTCGTATCAGGGCATCCTCGACTGCGCTACGGATTTCATCCGCCGCGACCCGGATTTCGCGGGCGAACCTGAGCTGGTTGCGACGCGTGGCTCGGCGCCGCAGCCGGTAACGGTGATCATGGCGCCCGACTCGCGAACGGAGGCTCGCTCGATGGCGCAGGCGATCCGCCGCCTCCACGTCTCAGGCCGCGCCTTCGCCGACATCGCGATCCTCGCCCATTCGATCCGCATGCTTCCCCGCGAGTTCGAGGACGAGCTCCGGCGCCAGGGCATTCCGTACATCACGAGCGGTGGCTCGGGATTCTTCGACCGGCAGGAGATCAAGGATGTGCTGGCGCTCCTGCGCCTGACCGACAACCCAATGGATGACGGCGCGTTCGTGCGCATCGTGCAGGGGCCCATCGTCCGGCTGCCGGACGACGGGATGTACCGGCTGGCCGCCCGCAGGTCGGGCCGTTCAGGCATGCGGCTGCGGGATTGCTTCGACGAATCGGGCCGCGAGGGTTTCCCGGAGATGAATCAAAAGGTGGCGCGCGAGGCTGCTCACCTGGTCGAGCTGACCGACCGGCTGGGCCGGCTGCGAGACGCCCTGACGGTCGCTGACATCCTGAACCGCCTGCTCGAGGAAAGTGGCTACCTGCGTTGGGCAGAGCTGCGCGCCCAGCGGGACGGCAGCCCACGCGCTCTGCTGAACCTGCGCAAGGTCTTCCAGCTGGCCGGCCGCTTCGAGCGCGACCTCTCCCTGGCGGGGATCGGCGATTTCGTACGGCACCTCGACCAGGTGATCGACGCCGAGCTCCCGGTGGGGGAGGCGGCCGAGGAATCCGCCAAAGCCGAGGCGGTCTCCGTGCTGACCATCCATTCCGCCAAAGGTCTTGAGTTTCCAGTCGTGTTCCTGGTCAACCTGCGGCCACCGAGGCCGAGAGACAGCGAGCGCCTCTTCTTCGATCCGGACAGCCTTGGCTTCGTGATCAAGAACTGGCGTGGAGAGAAACATCCGCGCTACGTGGCGACGTCCCCCGGCGCTCCCGCCGTGGCGCTGGCGATCGGCGAGCGCCGGCGAATCGTGTACGTGGGCCTCACGCGGGCGAAGGACGCGCTCTACGTCACGGCCACGCGGGAGGAGCCGACGGCTCGCGATGTCGGAGCGAACGGCCTCGAGGACCACGACCACTTCGCCGAGATCCTCAACTGGGCCCTCACCAACCCTCACTCCGCGACGGTGGTCGAGGCCGAGCAGCTTGAGCTTCCGGCGATGCGCGCAGCCAACGGTCATGTGGATCAAGGCCCGGCCGTCGTGGCCGCTGTGCTGGACCGCCTTGAGCAGGTTCGGCCGCAGCAGGCGGGGGCGGTGGCGGCGCCGGTTGCGGAGGTCGAGCTCAGCTTCTCGCAGCTGCATGACTTCGAGGTGTGCCCCGTGCGGTATCGCTTCAGCCAGGTGTGGCGCGTTCCCGCTCCGCCCGACGAGCTTCAACCCCGGCATGTGCAAGCCGTGGGATCGACTGAGCTCGGGTCGGCTGTGCACGCGGCGCTTGCCGCCTGGCACGCCGCGGGCGGTGACCTCCTCAGCCTCTACTCGGGGCCCGAAGCCGGGCGCGAGATGCTCGCGCGCTATCTCACGCATCCACTTGCCGCGGCGAAGACACTGGCGGTCGAGGTCGGGTTCAACATGAGGGTCGGCACGACTCGGGTGCGGGGGCTGGTCGATCGGATCTGCGAGCTCGACGGCAGGACCGTCCTGGTCGACTACAAGACCAACGCCTCTCTGGACGCATCGCTCATCGAGGCATATTCGATGCAGCTCAGGCTCTATGGACTGGCTGCCCGGCGGGGGCTTGTGCCGGGAGGGACCGAGCCTCGCCTTGTGCTGTTCGACCTGCGCCGAGGTGAGGTGAGAGAAGTAACGCCGGATGACGCGGGCGTCGAAGCGCGCGTGCTCGCCGCGGCCGCGAGCATCGCGGCCGGTGACTTCAGCCTGAGGCCCGAGCACGACCAGCGTCCGTGCTCGATCTGCGCGTTCCGGCCGATCTGCCCCGACCGAAGGCCGTAACGTCGGGGCGTGGATCACGCTCTCAGGGAACGGTATTTCGAGCGCAGGGAGATCAAAGAGGCGATCGCGTTCGCCGAGGCGGGCGGGATCGCGATCCATCGCAATTTCGACTACTACCACGGCTCGACGATCCGAGGGATGGTGCGGGAGCGTCCCTTTCTTCACATCATCGGACTGCGACCGGTGCTCGAGGAATGGGGCCGCCAGCGCGGCCTTCGCCCTGAATGGATCCAGCCCGAGAAGCGCCGCAAGGTGGCCCATTACGACGTGTTCGGCCCGCCCGCCGAGGCATTGATCTCGCGCTTCAAAGTCGGTTAGGCGCCCTGCGCGCGCCCGGCGACCTGTGCTCAGACAAGGTGCCTTGACGCCATTGACGCGTTGCGTTATAATGCGTTAGTCAAGACCGAGAAATTCACACAGCACCAGGAGGCTGAAGTCATATGAGCACTGAGATCAAATTCGCAGACGCCGCAACCACGGTCGAGGAAGTTGCCTTTGGAGCCGCGAAAACGGCGGCCGAGGTTGCATCGGACCCGATCGGATCGGCCCGCAAGCAGGTCAAGGGATTCGAGAAGAAGGGAGCCCCGACCGCTCGCAAGGTCAACCGCCGCTTCAACGCGCGGCTGAACGCCATCCTTCCCGAGAAGGTGACCGTTTGGGGCATCGAGCTCAACGACAAGCTGCCCGAGAAGGTAGCGATCAAGGGCCTGCACCTCGTCAAGCTGCAGGCGCGCCGCCAGGACGTCGTCGGCGACGTCGCCAAGCGGACCCTTCGGATCTTCAACGGCTCGTTCAAGACCATCGCCCGCACGGCGACCCGTCTCGAGCAGGCCACCGAGCTGAGCTCACGCCGCGAGACTGCGGGCAAGCCCGCAGCAGTCAAGACGCGCCGTGTCACTCGCCGCCGGACCGCCCGGCGCCGCGCCGCCTAACCTGACCCGAAAGCTGAAGGGGCGCCCCACACGCGGGGCGCCCCTTTTCTTTAGCCTTCGCTCGGTGTCCAACCGATGACCGTCCTTTGCACCGGCTCGATCGCGTACGACTACATCCTGACCTTCAAAGGCCATTTCAAGGACCACATCCTTCTCGAAAAGACTCACATCCTCAACCTGAGCTTCCTGGTCGATGACCTCCAGAAGCGGCGAGGTGGCGTGGCCGGCAACTACGCGCACAACCTCGCGCTGCTCGGCTGTCCCGCCGCGGTGCTTGCCACGGCCGGCACCGACGCCACGGAGTACCGCGACTGGCTGGTCGCCCGCGGCATCGACTGCCGCGGACTCAGATTGCTGGAGGGCGAGCTGAGCGCAACAGGGTTCACCACCACTGACTTGGATGCCAACCAGCTCACCGGCTATTACGGCGGTGCGATGTGGCGGGCCGCGATGCTCGGACTGGACGACGCTCCGCCCGATGTTGACGCCGTCATCATCGGTCCCAACGACCCGGGTGCGATGAAGCGCCTGGTTCATGAATGCCGCGAGCGCCTTGTGCGCTTTGTCTTCGACCCCGCCCACCAGCTGCCGATGATGTCCGCGGAGGACGTGACGGACAGCACCCGCGGCGCGTGGATCGTGATCGGCAACGACTACGAGCTCGAGCTGATCGAGCAGCGCACAGGCCGAGACGAGGCCGGCCTCCTCGAGCTCGCCGAGATGGTCGTCACGACGCTCGGCCGTGAGGGATCGCGAATCGCCACGCGCGGGCAGACCGTCGAGATCCCCTCCGCGCCGCCGCTCCGCGAGGCTGACCCCACGGGTGCCGGAGATGCGTATCGCGCAGGCCTCGTGGCGGGCCTACTGCGCGGCCTGGACCTGGATGCCGCCGGGCGCGTGGCCTCGCTGGCCGCGACCTATGCGGTCGAGCAGGTTGGCACCATCGAGCACGACTACTCGCAGGCCGAATTCTCCGCGCGGTACCAGGTCGCTTTCGGCGTTCCGCTCGCGGCCGCCTTCTGGCTTCCCGTCAGGTGAACTTGAGCGAGGTGTCGCGACGGTACGCCCACACCGCCAGCAGGAAGAAGACGATCGCGTAAGCACCGAGAAGCAACAAGTTGCCTTCCACCGACCGATCCGTTTTTATGCCCAGCACCGACCACGCCAGCTGTGCAAACGGAGAAAGCGGCAGGTACGGAGACAGCCCGCGGATGAAGTCAGGGAGGAACTGGGCCGGGATGAAGATGCCCGAACCGAAAGCAACCGGGAGGTAGATCAGGTTGACCACAGCGGGAGCTGAGTTGGGCCCGGCGAGGTAGCCGAGCGCGAAGCCCAGCATGATGAAAGCGAGCGATCCCAGCAGCAACCTTCCGGCGAGGCTGATCCAGGCGATCGCAGAGAGGTTCACGCTGGCGGCAAAATGCGCAAACACAAAGAGCAGGGTCATCGCAAACAGAGAGAAAACGAGCGCATTCATGACCTTGGCCAGGAGATAAATTGCCGGTGGGAGGGGGCTCGCTCGGAGCAGGACGTCTTGCTTCTGCCCACGCTCCACGGCCACTCCGATGCCGAACGAGAAGACCATGACGCTGCCCACGGTGTACGCCGCCATCGAGGCCATTACGAATGCTCCGGTCGAAACGGTCGCGCCCGGTGCGTACGGAGAGGTCGGATCGCGCAGCCCGAAGAAGATGAAAATGATCAGCGGCAGGGCCAGGCTGAAGAAGGCGTTGGCCGGCACCCGCCAGAATTTCACGAGCTCGGCTCGGAACTGCATCCACAGCATGCGCGCGTAGCTCGCGGTCATTTGGCCGCCTTTCCGGTCAGGGCGAGGAACGCCTCTTCGAGGCCCGCGCCCGTCACCTCAAGGTCGGTGAGGTCGACGCCTCGGCGGAACAGCTCGCGAAGCACCGCCTCGGGCTCGCCCGTCACCAGCACGTAATGCTGACCTTGGATCTCAGTCGCGGTGATGGGCAGGCCGTGGAGGTCGGCCGGGGCAAGAGGGCGCGCGCTGGTGAAGGTGACTTTTTTTCCCACGACCTTGGCCTTGATCTCGTCCGGGCTGGCGTCCGCGATGATCTGACCGTGGTCGATCACGACCACGCGCTTCGCGAGCTCATCCGCCTCTTCCAGATAGTGAGTTGTGAGCACGATCGTCTTTCCGGTTGCGATGAAACCCTTGATGCTCTGGATGAAGGCCCGCCTTGACTCCACGTCTAGACCGACGGTCGGCTCATCCAGGAATATGAGGTCGGGATCACCGCAGATCGCGAGCGCGAAGTAGAGGCGCTGGCGCTGGCCTCCTGAGAGGTCCTTGTTCTGCGACTGAGCTTTTTCCTGGAGCCCCGCGAGCTCGATTACGCGGGCGGTTGGCATCGGAGACGGGTAGTAGGAGCGGAAGAGGTCGATCATCTCGCTCACTTTCAGGACCTGCGGTACGCCCGACTCCTGGAGCATCACGCCGGTCCGGCTGCGCGCACGCCTGTCGGTTGGATTCAGCCCGAACAGCCTGGCGGTGCCAGACGTCGGCTTCCGCAGGCCCAGCATGAGGCTGATCGAGGTCGTCTTGCCGGCGCCGTTAGGTCCCAACATCGCGACCACCTCGCCCAGCTCGATGTCCAGGCTGATCCCCTTCAGCGCTTCCACGTCGCCGTATTTCTTCGTGGCGTCGATGAGCTGGGCTGCCGGCGCCATGGCCAAAGGCTAGCGATTTAGTCTGTACGTCGTGCCCAGTGTCTTCAGCCGGATCATCGACGGCGAGCTGCCCGCGCGGTTCGTATGGAAGGACGATTCGTGCGTCGCCTTTCTGTCCATCCGGCCCCTGCGTCCAGGCCACACGCTCGTCGTGCCGCGGGCGGAGATCGACCATTGGCTCGACCTCGACGTCGGGCTGCTGGCGCACCTGGCCGAGACGGCGCAGGCAATCGGCAAAGCGCAGATGGCAGGTTTCAAGCCGGCCCGGGTCGGCGTGATGCTCGCGGGCCTGGAGGTGCCTCACTGTCATCTGCACGTGGTGCCGATCCGTGGCGTCCACGACCTCGACTTCGACAACCAGGATCCCAACCCTGACGCCGCCGTGATGGATGACGCCGCCGCGACCATCCGGCGCGAGCTGCGCAAGCTGGGTTACTCCGAGGTCAGCGACTGACGGCGCGCTCCAGCTGGTCGACGTGCATCTCGAGGTGGTTGACCAGCGGAAGCCGTGCCACCTCGATGGCGCTGATCAACTCTCCGTTTTCCTGCTTTGCCGTGCGCCGCAATGAGGACGCGCCGGCCGTGCGCAGGAGCCTGAGGGTGCGGACCTGGTCGGCGAGCGCCATGCGCAGGAGCTCTGCCGGCTCGATCTGAGCCATCTGCTCGCCCACGACGTCCCGCAGGTTGACGTTCTCGAGCAGGTCGAGGTCGGTCATCTGGCCGCTCGAGATCTTGTGCACCAGCACTCCGTAGAACTTGGACAGGACGGCGATGTGAGCGAGCAGCTCGTGCTCCGACCACTCGCTTTCGCCCCGACCGGGCTTGACCCGAGGACCAAGCTCAGCCAGCCTCGCTGACGCCTTTTCGAGGCGATCGCCCAGCGCCTGCCGGTCGTGGTCGAGCATCTCATCGAGGAACTGCTCGACGTCGGTCCGGGTGAAGGCGGGGCTCTCGATCTTCATCGGTCAACCAATCTAAGCGAGAATCGACATATGTGCTATTCAGACGATGCGCGCGTGCCCCTGCCCCCGATCAGCGGCGCAGCCGCCGACCAGGGTGACCTGGTCCTGACCTCATCCGACGGGACGAAGGTCGCGGCCTATTTCGCCCGAGCCGAGACGCCGACCGGCGCGGGCATGGTCGTGATGCCCGATGTGCGAGGCCTGCATCACTTCTACAAGGAGCTGGCGCAGCGCTTCGCCGAAGCCGGCATCGACGCGGTGGCGATCGACTACTTCGGCCGCACCGCAGGCCTTGGCGATCGCGATGAGGGTTTCGATTACGCGCCGCACGTCGAGAAGACGACACCGGACAGCATCGCCAAGGACGTGGCTGCCGCGATCACCTACCTCAAGTCGAAAGACGGTGGCGCGGTCAAGTCGGTGTTCACGGTCGGCTTCTGCTTTGGAGGTTCCAGCTCCTGGAACCAGTCCGCGCTGCAGCCTGGCCTCAACGGGGCGATCGGCTTCTACGGACGGCCGGAAAGAAGCGAACCCTTCCTCTCAAAGATGACGGCGCCTCTCCTGATGCTGATCGCCGGCGCTGATTTTACTCCGCAGGAAGCGTTCCACGCCTTCGACGAGAAGCTCACCGAAGCGAAGGTGCCGCACGAGATGCACATCTACGAGGGAGCGCCCCACAGCTTCTTCGACCGCAGCTTCGACCAGTGGAGGGACGCCTGCGACGACGCTTGGCGCCGCATCTTGGCCTTCGTCAAGCAACACGGTTGATCGACCTGAGGTCCTAAGACCGGCCAGCGCCGTATAGTCGGAGCCATGGCGAAGGTGGCCATCAAGTCCAAATTGGCCCGGGCGCCCAAGGCCGCCCCGACGCTCCCACCCGCCCTTATCGCCGAGCTGGAGCGCCGCCGCTCCGGGATGGCCCGCCACATGGCCCGAGCCGTGGTCAGCCTGGTGCGCTGGGACGACTCGACCGGCGTGCCTCCCCAGCGCTCGGCCATCGCCCGCGCTTGCGAAGCTGGCCTCGACCTGTTCCTCGCCACCGCCCGCGAGGCGCGCCCGGCGACCAACGAAGAGCTGCGCCGCGTCGCTCAGCTCGGCATCCTCCAGGCGCGCAGCAGCCAGTCGGTCGAACCCATCCTCGCGGCGTACCGGATCGCTGCGCGCGTGGCGTGGGACGAGATCCTGCGGGCGTGGCGGGGTCACACCGAGGCGACGCCCGAAGCGATCATGGTCACGGCGAACTACGTCTTTGCGGCCCTCGACCAGGTCGCGGCGGAGGTCACAAAAACCTACCTGCACGCGCGTGAGCAGCACATGCAGCGTGGCACGCGGGCGCATGCGCGCCTGTTCCATGCATTGATCAGTGACAACTTCGACTCGGAGCTGGAGCTGCAGAAGCAGGCGCTCGCCCTCAACATGCCGATCGTCCCGACAGGCTACGTGGTCGCAGTGTGCAAGCTGATCATCGGCAACCGCGACGGCGAGCGAGGAGGTCAGGCGCTCGCGGAGGTCGCGGCCTCGCTCGAGGTGCCGCGCGGGGCGATCAACCACGCGACTGACCCGAGCACGCTGGTCGTGCTCTGGCCCGCCGCGTCCGTGGCCAACGTGGACGCCGCCGGTGAGTTCGTGACCCAGCTCCAGGATGAGGCGGTCAAACGCTCCGGCACGGCCCGCGCTCGCGTACGCGCGGGCATCGGCGGCTATCACCCCGGCCTGCGCGGAATCTCGCGCTCATACCTCGAGGCCCAGCAGGCGATAGAAGCCGGCCGCAAGCTGCGTCCTGAGGGCGTCGTGCACCGCCATGACGAATTGATCCCCCACCTGGTCCTGACCCAGAATCCGCGCCTCGCCGAGCGCTTTGTCGCCCACAGCCTTGGTCGCCTGATCGATCCCAAGGTGCGCAACCGGGGACAGCTGCTCGAAACGCTAGAGGCATATCTGGTCCGAGGATCGGTCAAGGATGCGGCGGCCGCCCTCGGCCTGCACCGCCACACGGTCCTCTACCGCCTCGACAAGCTGCGCGAGCTCCTGGGCGGAGATCTGGAGATACCGGCGACGCGCCTGCGCCTGCAGTTCGCCCTGGAGATCAGAAAGCTGCTCTGACGGGCGGCTTCGCCTTCAATTGGGACACCATGTCCAAGTTTTAAGGGCGGTTTTCCCACCTGGTGCCGGTGCGAATTGGCCTCTGCGTCCGTATGCTGGCCACATGACAACCAACTCCAACGGCCGCCGCGTGGCCGTGACCGGCATGGGTTTCATCACCCCGATCGGCAACGACGTCGAAACGGTCTGGTCGAACCTGATCGAGGGCGTCTCGGGAATCGGCCGGATCACGCATTTCGACACGACAATCTTCGATTGCAAGATCGCGGGCGAGGTCAAGGGGTTCAACCCCGAGGAATACATGGATCGCAAGACCGCCCGCCACATCGGGCGTTACTGCCAGTTTGCGTTGGCGGCCTCCAAGCAGGCGCTGGCGCAGTCGGGGCTCATCCCGAGCGAGATGGACCCCGACGACGTCGGCGTGATCGTCAGCTCGGGCATCGGCGGGATGGAGGAGATCGAGAAGAGCCACACGCAGCTGATGGAGCGCGGGCCTAAGCGGATCAGCCCGTTCACCGTCCCGATGATGATCGCGGACATGGCGGCCGGCATCGTCGCCATCCACACGCACGCGGGCGGCCCGAACTACGCCATCGTCAGCGCCTGCGCCTCCGGCTCGCACGGCATCGGCGAAGCGTCGGAGATCATCAAGCGTGGAGATGCGGTCGCGATGCTCGCGGGCGGATCGGAAGCCACCATCACTCCTTTGACGATGGGAGCCTTCAGCCAGATCAAGGCCGTCAGCGAGCGGAACGACGAGCCGGAGAAAGCATGCCGGCCGTTTGACCTCAACCGCGACGGGTTCGTCATGAGTGAAGGCTCGGTGATGCTCGTGCTCGAAGAGATGGAGCACGCGAAAAAGCGCGGAGCCAAGATCTATGCGGAGATCGCCGGTTACGGCGCGAGCGCGGACATGTACCACTTCACCGCGCCGCAGCCCGAGGGCAAAGGTGCGATTCGAGCCATGCGCCGCGCGCTCGAGAAGAGCGGCGTCGAGTTGACGGACGTGGGCTACATCAACGCGCACGGGACCTCGACCAAGCTCGGCGACGTAGCCGAGACGAAGGCCATCAAGGCCGTCTTCGGGGACCACGCCTACAAGCTCGCGGTCAGCTCGACCAAGTCGGTGCACGGTCACCTGCTGGGCGCCGCCGGCGCCATCGAGGCGGCCGCGTGCGTACTCGCGCTTGACCGCGGTTTGTTGCCGCCAACGATCAACCTGGACGACCCCGACCCGGAGTGCGACCTGGACTACGTCCCCAACAAGGCTCGCAAGTCGGACATCAAGGTGGCTCTCTCGAACTCGTTCGGGTTCGGCGGCCACAACGCCGCGCTCGTGATCAAAGGCCCCGAGGCCAACTAGGAGAATTGCAGATGGCAACCCAACTCGATTTCAAAGACCTGCAGGATCTCGCCGGCGAGATCCTGGGCATAGAGCCCGACCAGGTGCAGCTCGACAAGAGCTTCGCCAAGGACCTCGCAGCGGATTCGCTCGACCTCGTCGAGCTGATCGCCGCCGTGGAGGACAAGTACGACGTCGAGCTGCCGGACGAGGAGCTCGAGAAGATGAAGCTCATCGGCGATCTGTGGAAGTTCTTGGAGCAGAAGACCGCCGAGCGGCTGGAGGCATAAGCAGGATGGCGATCACTACTGCCTACCGCACGCGCTCCGACGCGCTTCCGCTTCGGTCGTTCAAGACCAAGGGCCGGCCGAGCGCGATCGCCGGCGTCGGCGCCTACGCGCCCGAGAAGGTCATCACGAACTTCGACCTCGAGAA
>PLYZ01000043.1 GCA_003151935.1 Candidatus Dormiibacterota bacterium
CGCCCCCGCAGCCCCTGGGGCCGCTCCCGGGTGGGGTGGTTCTGCTGCGCCGGCGCCGTCTTGGGGTGCGCCACCGGCTCCGCCTGCGCCCCCCGCGGTGGCCGCTCCCGCGCCCGAGGGCGGCCCTATCCCGCTGGCGTCGCCGCCGTCGTGGGGAGGCGCCCCCGCGGCAAACCCCGCGCCGTCTTGGGGAGCGCCCGCAGATTCACCTCAATCGCCAATCCCGACGGCGCCTTCGTGGAACCCGCCGGCGCCCGCCTGGAACGCACCGGCGCCTTCTGGATCTGCGCCCGCTGCGCCGACCTCGACCGACTGGGGCGCGGCGCCCACGGCGTCAGCAGCGCCACCGCCGACCGTGGCACCCTCGTGGACCGCGCCCGCGTCCGCGGCGTGGGACGCGCCCAGGACAGAGGAGCCGGCGGCACCTGCCGCGCCATCGTGGTCGGCACCAGCAGCGCCACCAGCTGAACCCGCGGCCGCTGCGCCGCAGTGGAATGTGCCCGCACCTTCAGCTCCGGCCGCCGGCGCCGAGTCATCCGCCCCCCCGGCCTCCGCCGCTCCGGAGCCTCAGCCGGAGGCAACCCTGCCCTGGGAGACCCCGGCGGGAACCGCCGCCGGCCAGCAGCAACCGGACGTGGCCGAGACCATGGTCCCCGACGTCGCCGCGACGATGACGGCCGATGCGGCCGCCGAGGCTCGCGAGTCGACCACGCTCATGCCGGCCTGGCAGCCGCCGCCAGCGGCTCCGACCGCAGCGGATGTCGCCGAGACGATGGCGATCGACAACAAGACCCAGCCCATGATCGGAACGGCTCCCGGCACCGGACGCCAGGCCGAGCTGACGATCGAGTCGGGACCGGATGCCGGTCACAGCCATCGCGCCGGTGACAACGCATTGCGCCTCGGTCGCTCGCCTGACAACGACGTCATCCTGAGAGACCCCGCGACGAGCGGCCACCACGCGCGCCTCGAGCGGCGAGGCGATCAGTTCTGGCTAGTCGACCTGGGAAGTACGAACGGCACGCTCGTCAACGGTGAGCCGATCCAGGAGAAAGAGCTCAGCCACGGCGATCGGGTCACCATCGGCCAGAACGCGGTGCACTTCTCAGTCATAGGCTCGTAGAGCGAGTGAACCGCCGCCGCCAGCCGAGTCACATCTCATCGGCTCGGGGCGACGATGCGTGCGTTAGGGGGCCCGGCCCGTCGTCGTCGCGCATGANNTTCACTGATGCGGCTTCGGATCGCCTGGGCGACCGATCCCGGTCTCGAGCGTGAGGAGAACGAGGACGCCGTGGTCGTGTGGCGCAACAAGGCGGGCCTGGACACGCTGCTCGTGGTCTGCGATGGAATGGGCGGACACGCCGCCGGCCAGACGGCGAGCTCGATCGCGTCCAGGACCGTGACGAGCGTCCTGGCCGAAGACGGGGAAGAGGGCCCGGACATCGAGCGCCTCAAGCGTGCGTGCAAGGAAGCTAACACCGCGGTGTTCGAGGCGGCGCGTGACAACCCTGACTGGGCGGGCATGGGCAGCACGTTGGTGATCGCCGCCATCAGGGCCGGCGAGATGGCGGTCTTGAACGTTGGAGACAGCCCGGCCTACCTCTTTCGCAACAGCCTCGCGACTCTCGTGTCGCAGGACCACTCGTGGCCGGCGGAGCAGGTACGGCTCGGTCTGATCAAGCCGGAGGAGGCCGCCACGCATCCGCTCAAGCACCGCCTCACGCGGGCGGTCGGTGTGTGGGAGGCGATCCAGCCTTTCGCCGACAAGGTCAAGCTCGAAGAAGGCGACGCGGTCGTGCTGTGCAGCGACGGGGTCGAGACCGCGGGAGTGAGCGTGGAGGAGATGGGCCGGCTGCTGCTGAAGGACGGCAACCTCGACCGCGGGGCGGAGCGCGTGATCGAACGGTGCCGCGAGCTGGGAGCGCCCGACAACGTCACGCTGGCGGTGGCTCGCGTCGAGGTGGACGTGACGAAGACCGCTGTTCTGCCGAAGATGAAGCTTTAGCCGCGTCCCCCCATCCGGCCGGTCGCTTCGCGACGGGCCACCTTGCGCGCAAGCGCGATGAGGATGGGACTTACTGATTGCCCCCTTGCGGGGAAGGAGATTTCTTCAGTAGGCGCTGGCCAGAAGTTCCGTGATGTGTTCTACCGTCATTTTCGATCCGCGGGAGCGGAGGCCCGCTTCCAGTTGCATCTGGCATCCCGGGTTCGCGCTGACGACGACGTCGGCACGTGTGGCTGAGAGGTCGTCCAGCTTCTCCTGCAGAATGCGATTCGACATCTGCGGCTCGAGAGTGCTGTAGAGGCCCGCTGCTCCGCAGCAGATCTCAGGGTGGCGCATCTCGATCAGCTCGACACCCGGCAGCGATCGGATCAGATCACGGGGCGGCTTGCGGATGCGCTGCGCGTGCGCAAGGTGGCATGCATCCTGGTAGGTCACCCGCAGCTTGACCTCTTTCTTCGGCTCCGGGAGCCCGATCTCCGCGAGCCATTCCGTGATGTCCTTCACCTTGCCTTCCAATTCGGGATAGAAGTCTTTCAGGTGAGCTCCGCAACCGGCGGAGTCCACGACGAGCGCCTCGAAGTTACCGGCGAGGTAGGTGCTGGTGTTCGCGTCCCGCAGCCGCTCCGCGGTGTCCAGGTCGCCGTTGTGCGCGAAGAGCGCGCCGCAGCACCGCTCGCCCGGCGGAAACCACACCTCGCACCCGGCGAGCTGTAGCAGCTTCACCGCCGCCTGGTGCGATTGCGGGTAGAGGATCGGCATCACGCAGCCCACAAGAAAAGCGACGCGGTGCTTGCGCGGACCGATCGCCGCCGCGACGTCACCCACCGGGCGGTGGAACTGCGGGCGGAGCTTTGGCAGCTGACGGCCTGAGCGGACGACCGACGTGAGCCTCAAGGCCTGCGCCGCGCGCGCTGCCGCGCCGGCTGCCCGCAGACGGGTGGGATGAGCCAGCAGCTGGCGAAGCGCGACCTTGCTCAAGATGCGCTTCGGCGACGGGCGGCGCAGGCGCTCGACCTCGGCGCGACCCGCCTCGATGATCCGTCCATAGGGGACGCCTGATGGACAAACCGCCTCGCAGGTTCGACAGCCCAGGCATAGGTCGATGTGGCGGACCTGCTCTTCCTCGAATGCCAGCGTCCCGCGCTTCCACTGGGTCATGAGGTAGAGCCGGCCGCGAGGCGACTCGGTCTCGAGGCCCGTGACACGGAACGTCGGGCATGCGTCAAGACACAGGCCGCAGTGGACGCAGGTGCTGAGGTCATCGTCGCTCAAAAGGTCGAACGGCTTGCTCACACCACGAACCTTCCGGGATTCAGAATCCCATCTGGGTCGAAGGCTCGCTTGATCCGCCGCATCACCTCGAGGGTCGGAGGCGGAGTGCCCCAGGCTCCGAGTTCGCCGGCAACCCCGGCTGGCGCAGCCATCAGGACGAGCGAGCCCTGCGCCGATTCAGCCGCGGCGCGCGCGGTGCGGACGTCCTCCAAGCGGTCTCCGAAAGACCAGTGTGCGATGCCGGCGCCGGGTGAGGCCCACCACTGCGCGCCCTCGGGCAGGCCTGACACGATTCCACGCAGTGCGTTCCGCGGCACGGAGATTCGGGCCCACGATTCCGGTCCGCGCCTGGAGTGCTCCGCCCACAGCGATGAGCCGGCAGCCTTCCATCCGAGCTCTGCCACCATGCGATTCACCGCATCCGGGCTGCCAAAGAACCGGGCCAGCACGCGTCCGTCGGAGAACAGCTCCAGCGCAGACGGCGCAAGCGGAAGGTCCAGGGCGCGACCCGCCGCGTCCCATGCATCCTCGATCGAATCATTGGTCTTCTCAACGGTGATGTCGTGCAATGGCCGGGGAAACACCTTGAACGAGGCGGCCACGATCACGCCAAGCGAGCCCATGGCTCCGAAGTGCAGCTTCATCAGGTCGTAGCCGCTCACGTTCTTGACCACGCGCCCGCCGGCGCTGGCGAGGTGCCCGTCCGGGAGCGCGACCCGGATGCCGATCAGGAAATCTCGCGCGGAGCCGAAGCGCTGCCGGAGGGGACCCGCCCAGCCTGTCGCCAGCAGCCCTCCGATGGTGTGGCCGGGTGAGTTGAAGGGGTCGAGCGGCAGGAACTGGCCGGCCTTGCCAAGCTCGGCCTGCAGAGCCTCGAGCGTGATTCCCGCCTCCACGCTCACCACCATGTCGGCCTGCGAGTGCTCGAGCACGCGGTCAAGGTTGGTCGTGTGCAGCTCGACGTCGCAGCGCAGCGGCGGACCGCCCATGCCGCCGGCCCGTCCACCACCGACTGGAATTACAGCGGAGCGACTCTCGGCCGCCTCATGAAGTCGCCTGGCGAGCTCCTCCGCCGTCGCGGGCTTCTCGACCACCGGCGCTATCAGGGGTCCCCGCGAACTCACGGCGAAGCCTCCGAGTTCGTGGGGGCCTTTCACCACCATTTGGCTTCGATCGCGAGGCCGGTGCGCCCCGCGAGATGGACCTGCTCGCGAGTCGGGTCGGGAAAGATCTTTCCCGGGTTGAGGATCCCGTCGACGTCCAATACCCTCTTGACGCGCTGCATGGCGTCGAGGTCGTCTGGGCTGTACACCCAGGGCATGAACGCGCTCTTCTCCAGCCCGATGCCGTGCTCGCCCGACAGCGCGCCGCCAAGCTCGACCACGGCGCGGAGCATCTCCTCGCCGGCGCCCTCCACCTGCTGCAGCACGTCGCGGTCACGCAGGTCAAAAAGGATGTTGGGGTGAAGGTTGCCGTCGCCCGCGTGGAACACGTTGGCAACCGGCAGCTTGTAGTGCTCGCCGATCTCGCCGACGGCTGAGAGCACTTGAGGCAGGCGCGAACGCGGTACGACGCCGTCGTGCAGGTAGTAGTTCGGCTTGATCCTTCCCAGAGCGCCGATGGCGCCCTTGCGCCCGGCCCACAAGAGATCTCGCTCAGCCGGCGTCTGCGCCTCGCGCAGCGCGTAGCCCTCGTTCTCCTCCAGTACCTCACGAATCGCGCCCATCAGCTCGCGCGTCGACTCGGCGATGCCGTCGACCTCGACGAGAAGGACCGCGCCGGCGTCCGTCGGATAGCCAGCGTGGTAGTGAGCCTCGACGGCGCCCACCGTCATGTGGTCCATCATCTCGAGCGCCGCCGGCACGATTCCGCGCGCAATGATCGCCGACACGGCATGGCTGGCCGTTTCGATGGTGGGGAATGCAGCCAGCAAGGTAGCGACGCTGGGCGGGATGCGCAGCAGGCGGACCTTGATCTTGGTGATCGCGCAGAGCGTGCCTTCCGAGCCGACCAGCACGCCGCACAGGTCGAGGCCGATGCGGTCGGGCGCGTCGCCGCTGACCCAGTGGACGCTGCCGTCCGCGAGCACCACCTCCATGCCGAGCACGTGGTTGGTGGTGACCCCGTAGTAGAGGCAGTGAGGTCCACCGGAGTTTTCAGCCGCGTTGCCACCGATGGTGCAGGCCTTCTGGCTCGAGGGATCCGGCGCATAGAAGAGACCGTGCGACGCAGCCACCAGCGACAGCTCCTGGTTGACCACGCCGGGCTCGACCACCGCGGTCTGCGCGACCGTGTCGATCTCGAGGATGCGCCGCATGCGTGTCACCTGCAGAGCGATGCCGCCGCGAATCGTCACAGCGCCACCAGAGAGTCCGGTGCCCGCGCCGCGAGGCACCACCGGGATGCGGTGCTTCGCGGCCACCTTGATCACGCGGGCGACCTCTTCCGTAGAGGCGGCCAGCACGACCGCATCGGGGATGGCGCCCTCGATGGAAGCGTCGCGCTCGAAGATGCGAAGGTCGTTGGCCGAGTCGATCACCGATTCACGCCCGACGATTCGCCTTAGCTCTTCAACCACCGCAGCTTCCAGTGCCATCAGGCCAGGGGTGCCTCACGCTCGGGGCTTCGCTCAAAGGCTTCGAACCTGCGCGTTGTTGAGCCTGGCAGGCCCGGCGCCTCAACTGCCTGCGCGCCGGCGATCAGTAGGTCGAGCCACGGCCGGCATTCCTCGTCGGAAGGCATTCGGTTGGCCCGCTCGAAGATAGCCTCCTGGATGCGGCTGTGCGGGGAGACCTGGATCGTGTACCAGACCGAAAGGCCGTCGGGTGTGACCGCGTGATGCGTCTCGTCGACGCGACGGTTCACCGGCAAGCGCATGGGCTTCGCCTCGGCCGCGGATCGCAGCCGCGCGGCGGTCGCACCGATGTCCTCCATCGGGTCCAGCTTAAACTCGAACGATGAACGGAAAGGCGAGAGTGAAGGCGGCGATTGCGATGGGGGTGGCCGACCGGCCGCCGGTGGGCGCGTGGGGACACACCTACCGCGAGGAATGGTCGCCGGAGTCGCTCGCGGCGATTACCGTCGAAAGAGCGCGTCAGTTTGGTTGGGACTTCGTGAAGTTCCAGCCGCGCGCGAGCAGCTTTGCAGAGGCGTTCGGATCGGTGTACAAGCCGGCAGGTCATCGGTTGAAAGGCCCGGTGCTGGTCAGCGCGGCCGTGCCGGATCTCGAGTCCTGGCGCACCGTGCAGCTGGTCAATCGCAAGGCATTGGACGACCAGGTGGAGTCGATCGGGATGGTGGTGCGCGAGCTCGGTCCCGACGTCCCCGTGATCCAGACCGTGTTCAGTCCAATCACCGTGGGCGGCTACCTGGTCGGGAAGTCGCAGTCGCGCGTTGTGCGCGAGCTTCGCAAGCACCCCGAGCTCGTCCGGCCGGCACTGGAAAGGATTGCGGAGGCGCTCGTGAATTTCAGCCGCCGTTCGGTCGAGGCTGGGGCCGCGGGAATCTTCTATGCCATCTCGGGCTACGCGGGCCGAGGCGTGATGCCTGAAGCCGTCTACCGCGAGCTCGTGCTGCCGTACGACATCAGCGTGCTGGGGCAGCTGCCGGAAAAAGCCTGGTTCAACGCCGTGCACCTCTGCGGCTCGAACCTGAACTTCGGCCTGGTCCGCGACATGCCGTCGCAGGTGGTCAGCTGGTCGATTCACAACCAGGGCAACCCATCGCTGGCCGAGGGCAGAAAGCTGGGCGGCCGGGCGGTGATGGGCGGGCTCGGACAGCGCGCGAGCCTTCTCTATGGACCCCCGGCGGAGGTCGAAGCAGAGGCGAGGCGGGCGGTGGCCGAGACGGGCGGCCGCGGGTTGCTGCTCGCGCCCGGATGCTCGGTTCCTACACGAGCCAGGGACATCAACCTGGCGGCGATGGTGTCGGCGCTCGCGGCATGAATCGCGTAGCCGGCCTGGCGGAGATCGTCCTTTGGGTGTACGACATGGACGCGGCGCTGCACTTCTACCGCGACGTCTTCGGCCTGGAACTGATCTCGCCGCCAGAGCTGCCGAACAAGTTCCTCCGCGCGGGTCCAGGCGGCTTCGGAATTCCCGAGATGATCGTGCTGGTTCCGCATCCAGACCGGTCGGTCGAGTTTCCGCGAGAGAAGACGAAGCGAGTCCTGCACCATATCGCCTTCAGGGTGGAGGCGGATGCGTACGACGCCCTGCAGATGCATTTCATGGCGAAGGGTCTCGAAGTGCGATCCGGCATTCATCCCGTGCTCAAAGGCGTGCGAACGTTTTACGTCGACGATCCCGATGGGAATGAATGCGAATGCATATCTCCTGAGCCGTCCAGGGAAGCGGCCCGTTGACCAGCCCAGCCATCCTTCCTGCGCCGTCCGACGCGGTAGTCGTCCACCTGGCCACCCTCGCCGCTCACGTCGAGAAGTTGCTGGCGGCCGATCACCCTCTGGATAGACGCCCATCGGCCTCACGAACGCCAAGAACGATCGGCGCCGGGCGATGGAGACCATCCTGCTCCTGCTCGCCGACGCCGAGGTGCGCGCCTACGTGGCAGAGCTGAAGCGGCTCGGGTTGGTGACGGTCAAGGGCTGAGGTCGGGCCGGACCGGTCAAGCGGTCTGCGGCTGGGTCTCGGGCTGGGGACTGCGCGAAAGTAGCGTCGCGCTCACGCCGATGATCAGAACGATCGTGCCGAGAATCAGCGTCAACGGCTCAGGCAGGTGGATGCCCAGAGCGCCGTCCAGCGAGTATGGGCCGGCGCCTGTGAACGCCACCGCCGCGGCGCCCACGATGAGGGCGAGGTTGAACTCAAATCCGCCTTTTCCGGCCCAGAAGCCCTTGCTCAGATGGACTGTGGCGACTGCAACCAGCATGGCGCCTGCGATCGCGAGGCTGCCGAGAGGCGAAATCAGGCCAACCGCGAGCAGGAGACCGCCGCCGAACTCGGACAGCGCCGCGATCCAGGCCCACGGTCGAGCCGGCCGGATGCGAAGCCTCTGGACCGACTGGGCCCACTTGGTCATCCCAGGGCCACCCCACCAGCCGAAGAGTTTCTGCGCGCCATGGGCGGCGATGATCAGGCCGATGCCGAGTCGAAGAATCAAGAGTCCAAGCGCGGTCATCATCGTTTGTAGCTACCTCCAGTACAGCTCTGACATTCCGTTACCCAGGCCGGCGCGAACTTGAAACATGAACGCCGTCGGGCCGCCGGACACCTCGATCAGGTCGCGGATAGACTCACCCAGGAGGGCCCGTAGCTCAGCTGGTCAGAGCGGCCGACTCATAATCGGCTGGTCGTTGGTTCGATCCCAACCGGGCCCACCTTGAACTCAAGAACACGAAAATGAGCAAAACCCGGCAGATGAGATTGGCCACGGGAAAGAACGATCGGACGATTGGAAGGGGACCAGTCGGTCCGGGTCAACTCTGTTCGTGGTCGCTGCGGTCGCGCTGTTGGGCGTGGCATGCGGAGATTCCTCCCAGCCGGCCGCCGCGCCATCGTCCGCGAGCTCATCAGCGACAGCAGTCGCCATCGTCTTTCCGCCGGCCACGGTTGCCCAGGCCAAACGGCTGGCCAGCGCTGAGGGAGACGCCGCCACGGTGACGGAGTTCTACAGCGAGGGAGTGGGCCTTGCGACCTGCCCCCAACCGAAACGTTCGGTCATCGTGACCCCTGGCTTGTCGGCGCGCCAGGTGGCAGCTGACCTCCTGAAGTATTTCTATGACCAGGGACTTGACAACGACTGCGGCTCTCTTGTCCTCGCATATACGGATCCAACCGAGTACGGGTCGGCGTACACGGTGGGCCGCGTCGACCTCAGCGTTAACGGCTCCAAGCACGAGCTCGTGGTGGACTCAGGCGGTGCCATCGATCCGGCCCAGACGTCGTTTACCATCGACTACTGATCGTTGAACCGATCAGGCAACCGCGACCATCAATGCGACGATCGTGATCTCGCCGCGTCAGAGGATTGACCAGGCCGACTCAATCGGCTGGTCGTTGGATCGATCCCCACCCGGGCCTAACAGCAGACATGTTCGAGGCGATTATCGGGCGGCCACGTTGCGACGGATGTTGAGTCGTCGTGAGCTCGGAGCGCCGCGCTGGCCGACCGCAGCGGAGGTGCAGTCGGGCGGCCGATCCGGCCGTGCGTTGATAATCGACGTGAATGAGGCTTGATTGGGCGCTCCTCGCCAGCGCCGCCGAAGGTCCGCCCAACGGGCTCGTGTACATCCTCGGCGCCGGCATCGACACCCTCTGGCGCGAACAGTACCCGGCGCCGTTCGGAGGCGCGATGGTGCTGCGGCTCCTAACCACGCGCCTGGAGACCGAACGCGCGCACAAGGTCGAAGTCCACTGCAGCGATGAGGATGGCGGGGCGGTGCTCGCGCAGCCTATCGTCCTCACGATTCCAGCCCGGCAGGTTCCCGCCGAGCATCCGCATGGCTGGGACCTGGCCGCGCACATCGTGATCAACCTCAACGGCGTGGCCATCGCGCACCCTGGCTTCTACAACTTCGAGATCCTCGTCGACGACCAGCAGGTCCGCACGCTCCCCTTCCGCGCGGAGCAGACCCAGCGGAGCGACCAATGACTCAGTGGCTGATCAGCCTGGTCGCCACGTGGGGTTATATCGCCATCTTCGTGACGATGGTCGGGGAAAGCGCCGGCCTGCCGATCTCGAGCGAGATCGTGGTGCCGCTTGGCGGCGCGCTCGCGTCGCAGGGCAAGCTCAACTACATCTTCGTGGTGTTGGTGGCGAGCGTCGCGAACCTTGCCGGCTCGCTGATCGCCTTCTACCTCACTCGCCGTTATGGCGAGCGGGTGGTACTCAGCCGCGCCGGGCGGAGGGTGGGTTTGAGCAGGGGCCACCTCCGGCTGTCGAATCGATTCTTCGAACGCTTTGGACTCTGGGCCGTTTTTATCGGCCGGCTGGTGCCGATCGTGCGCACTTACATCTCCTTTCCGGCCGGGCTTTCGAAGATCGGTTACGTCAGATTCACGCTCGCCACGCTGGCGGGCGCGATCGCCTGGAACCTCGCCCTCGCATATGCCGGGCTGAAGCTGGGTCAGCACTATCAGACGGTCGCGGCCACGCTCGGCCCGTTTGCGATACCGATCGCCATCGGCGTGGTGATCCTGCTTGCCGTCCTCTGGTGGTTTGGCAGGAAGCTCGGAGAGGACGAGGAGACGGCGGTCGAGAGCAGGTTGGGGAAGCGTTAGGCGCCGGCCTGCTGGAATCGCGTCAAAGAGAAATGCGAGATGTCGCGCGAGGTGTGGCCCTCGAACGCCAGGTCCGCCGCGATGTCGCCGATCACGGGCGCGAACTTGAACCCGTGGCCTGAGCAAGCGCTGATCACGACCACTCGCGGGTCTTCGGGGTCGAGACCGACGGCGAAGTGACCATCAGGTGTGTTGGTGTACATGCACGTGGCCGTACGGATCACGCGCTGGGTGACACCGCGCAGGCGCGTTTTCACATAGCGTCGCAAGGGATCCAGATCGCTGTCGGCAACGTCACGCAGCACATGCTCCGGGTCTGTCGCATCCCCTTCGTGATGTCGCGCGATCTTCAGCGAAAGACCGTCCAGCGATGGAAAGCCGTAAACGTCTCCGATGCCATGCGCTTGCCGGATGAAAACCGGAAACCTGCCGGGCGTCAGCCAGTCGGCTTCGGCATCGATCGCGAACCACGCGAGCACCTGGCGCTCCACAGTGAGCGGGAGCCAGTCGACCAGCTCATGCGTCCACGCACCCGCCGCGATGACGACCGCGTCGAACGTTTCACGCGCCTCGTCCGTCACGACCTCGACGTCGCCTGAGCGGCGGTTGATGGCGGAGACCGCGACACCGCGCCTGATCTCTCCGCCGAGCGCCTCGACGCGGCCGATCATGGCGTCCACGGCCGCCTCGGGCCGGATGAATCCAGCCTGCGCATCGAGCACGGCGACGTCTCGGTTTCCGACGATGTGACCGGGGTACGTCTTGCGCAGCTCATCCGCCTTGAGCAGGCGCACGTCGAGTCCATGATCGGCGGCCGCGGCGAGAGAGCCGGTGACGGCCTCGGCGGATGGCGGGCCGATCATGAGCGCACCGGTCAGTGTCAGCAGCTCCGCGCCGGAGGCGGCCTCCAGCTCACGCCACAGAGGGAAGGTCTCCTGCAGCAGCGGCACATACCAGGGGCCTTCGAAGTAGGCGGTACGCGTGATCCGCGATTCGCCATGTGAAGAGCCAAACGTGTGGGGAGGGGAGTGGCGGTCGAAGCACGTGACCTGGGCGCCTCGCTCGGCCAGCCTCCAACTGGTCGCGGATCCCATGGCGCCGCACCCGACGACGGCGATGCGTTTTGGCGCCGCCAATCCTATTCGGGCAGGATCCTGGCGATCGGCTGGCCCGGCTTCACCGCGTCGCCGACGTGGAGGAGCAGTTCCTCGACCTTGCCGGTCACGGGTGAGGGGATCTCGGCGTTGACCTTGTCGGTGTGCGCTTCCATCAAGGTCTCGCCCTCCGCCACGCGCTCGCCCTGCTTCTTGCTCCAGGCGCCGATGGTGATCTCCTCGGCGCCCTGGAGGTCGGGCATCAACACATCGCGCAGCTCGACTTTCATCGGGCTATTCTCCCTTCTCCCGCAGGGGGAAGGTGGCGCAAAGCGCCGGATGGGGGGACGAGGATCTTGCAATCACGCGAGGGAGACGACGTCGAGCAGGTCCTCTTCCCAGTAGTCGACTCGGCCTTCGGGCATGAAAAGCACGCGCTGCGGCTTGAGCGCCTCCACGAACTCCGGGTCGTGGCTGACGATCACCATCGTGCCTGGCCACTCCGCCAGCGCGCGAGCCACACCGGTGCGGGAGGGCGGGTCGAGGTTGTTGGTCGGCTCGTCGAGCAGCAAGAGGTTGTGCTTTCCCGCGACCAGCTGAGCCAGCGCCAGCTTGGTCTTCTCGCCGCCGGACAGCGTCCCCGCGTCCTGGCGCGCGATGTCTCCGGTGAGGCTGAACGAGCCGAGCAGGGCGCGCAGCATTCGTTCGTCGGCATCCGACTGCTCCCGCATGTGCGCCAGCACCGGCACGCCGGCGCGGATCCCCTCGTGCTCCTGCGCGTAGTAGCCGAGCGAGACGCCATGCCCCAGGCGGAAGCTGCCCGCGTTCGGCTCGCTCTGACCCGCGAGGATGCGCAGCAGGCTCGTCTTGCCGGCGCCGTTCAGACCCATGATGACGAGCCGCTGCCCGCGCTCGACCTCGAACGACACGTCGCGAAAGACGAGCGGGCCTCCATAACCCTTGCTCAGGCTGGTCGCACTCAACACGACCCGGCCGCTGTGCGGCGGTTCCGGAAACGTGACCTTCACCTTTTTCTCGCGCTTGGGCGCGGACACCTGGTCCGCCTTCAGGCGGTCGACGCGCTTGAAGATCGATTTCGCGGTCCGAGCGCGTTTCGCAGTCTGCCGCCGCATGACTTCGGCGAGCACGCTCAACCGGGTGATCTCCGACTCCTGCCGCTGAGCCAGCGACGTCAGCCGCTTCTCCTCGAGCACTCTCGCCTTCTGGTACTGCGAGTACGTGCCGCGGTACTCGCGCATCCGTCCGGCGTCCAGGTGCAGCACGCGCGTGATCGAAGCGTCCAGCAACACGAGGTCGTGGCTGACCACGATCACCGAGCCGCGGTAGTCGCGCAGAAAATCCATCAGCCACGTTTTGGCGTCGCTGTCGAGGTGGTTGGTCGGCTCGTCGAGAAGCAGAAGGTCGGCTTCCGCAAACAGGACGCGGGCGAGCTCCACCCGACGTCCCTCACCACCGGACAGGACGCTCACGGGAAGGTCGACCCGGTCGGGCCGCAGCCCAAGGCCTGTGACGATGCGGCGGGCGTCTGATTCGGACGAGTAGCCGCCGTCGAGCCGGTATCGCTCCTCGGCCTCGGAGAAACGCTCGACGACGGCTGGAGAGTGGTCGTGCTCGAGCTCGGCGTGCAGCTCCGCCAGCCGAACCGCGGCGCGATCCAGGCCGCGACCCGAGAGGATATGCGCAAGCGCGGTTTTCGAGGCTTCGGCTCGCGGGCGAGGGTTCTGGGGCACGTAGCCGAGCGTCCCTTGCTTCAGGACGAGGCCCGCGGCCGGGTCGTCCTCGCCCGCCAGCACCTTGAGCAGGCTCGTCTTGCCGGCGCCGTTTCGGCCGACCAGCCCGACCTTGTCTCCCGGGGCCACGGTGAAGCTCGCTTCCGAGAGCACCCGGCGCGCGGCGACGTCGATGGCGAGGTTTCTGACCTGGAGCACGACGGCGAATGTTACGTGCTGCCGGATCCAGCGTTTGGTCAGGCAGTTCGGAAATTCACTTTGGAGGCCGTCGAATGAAGAAAATCCTCGTCATCATCGCCATCCTCGTGGCGGCGTCCGCATGCGGCGGCGGCAGCAGCGTTGCCACGAGCGAGGGACCCGCTGCGCTGCCGAGGGCCATCCAATCGGGCAGCGGCTCGGCAAGCGGCGCCCCGACCACCACCAACGGACAGCCCGGCGGCACGACCACCCCAACCAATCCTTCGAACTCTGGGACGACCGTGCCCGTGCTGCAGGGGCCGCCCGTCATCCGCCAGGCGCAGCTGAGCATCACCGTCGGCTCCGGAACTTTCGACTCGAAGCTCAGCCTCGCGCGCACGCTTGTCGAGGCCGAGGGCGGCTACATCGCCGGAACAGTCGCGCAGGCAGCGCCGGTCGACAGCCAGATTCGAACCGGAGTCATCAACTTCATGATTCCGGCGGCTAACTTCGACACCACCATCGACCAGCTTTCCAAGGTTGGAAAGGTCCAGGACGAGCAGATCACTGGTACCGAGGTGGGCGGCCAGTACGTCGACCTGCAGACTCGCCTCGCGAACGCCGAAGCGCAGCGGTCGGCGATGCTGACCTTGCTGACAGGGGCCAAGACGATCTCCGACATGATCGCGGTCCAGAACCAGATCGGACAGATCACCGGCGAGATCGAGCAGCTGAAGGGCCAGATCCAGTATCTCGACGACCACACCTCGTACAGCGCCCTCACCATCACCATGACCGAGGCGCCGGCAATTGCCCAGGCGGCGGCTTCAGACAAGTGGGGCTTTGCGACCGCACTGACCGATGCGGCGCACAACTTCGTGGCCACCATCGACTACGTGGTGGTCGGGCTGGGAGTCGCCGGCCCCTTCCTGATCCTCGGCGGAGTGGGTTATCTGCTATGGCGCCGCCGCAGCCTGTGGCTTCCTCGACACGCTTAGTCAATAGTTGAGCCGGGGCCGGGGAACAGCTCCCCGGCCCTCGTCTCCAATCTGGTCAATCGAGCTGAATCCGTCAATGGCTCTCGTAACCTGCACCGGTAGTGCCGAGAGCGGTGTGGATCAACGGTGAACCCAGGTCAGTGGCTCGCCTGGACCCTGAAGTTGGGCGGAGATGAGCGCCGGGCGCCCGCCTGACGAGCTCGAAGCCGAGCCGGACGAGCCGGGCGATGTGCTCCAGCTCCCGATGGCGCCACGCGCCACGGACATCGCGCTCGGTGAGCTCGAGATCGTATACGCGTTCATCTACGCGCGCGTCGGCAACCGGGCCGATGCCGAAGACCTCACCCAGCAGGTCGCTATGAAAGCGATTCCGCGGCTGCGGGAGGGGTCGCCGGCGAGCGCGATCCGGGGCTATCTCTTCGCCACCGCCCGCTCGGTGCTCGGCGGCTTCTGGAGCACCAGGCTCGGACTATCCGAGGCCGAGCTCCACGAAGACCTCGCGCTGGCGGTTCCGCAGTCGCCTCCGTCCGAGGAAAGGGCGGATACCGTGCAGAGGATCCTCGCTGAGCTCTCAGACAACTACCGGCGCGTGTTGGAGCTGCGTTTCCTCCACGGGTATTCCTTGAAGGAAGTGGCCGCGGAGATGCACTCCACCGTTGGAGCAGTCAAGGTCATGCAGCTTCGCGCCCTGCGCGCTGCCGCCAAAGTCAAGGTGTACCCGTGAACAAGCCGGAAAACCGCGTCGACAAGATCGTTTCCGACCTGTTGCACGGCCGCCGGCTGAGGCTGAGTGGCGGGGATGCCGACGAGAAGGCCGCCATCACGGCCGCCGCCCGGCTGGCCGCCGCGCGGCAGGGCCCGCAGCGTATGAACCCTGCGTTTCGCAAGCGGCTCGAGCAGGCCCTCGAGCTGGCGCCGCGCGAGCCGTGGCTGACTCGACGCGCGGCGCTGGTCGCAGGCTTGGGCGTGGCCGCGGGAGTGGTCTCGGGCGGCCTGGTGGGCAGGATCCTCCACGGCGCCCCCACTGCGCAGGTCCAGGGCGGAGGTCCGATCGTCCCCATCGGAGGCCGGTGGGTCGACGTGGCCGCCATGTCAGACCTGGTCGAAGGCCAGGGAACGCGCGTCACGGCCGGCAGCGTGGGGGCCTTCGTCTTCCGCCGCGGCGACACGGTGACGGCGGTCACCTCGATCTGTTCGCACCTCCCATGCGAGCTGTGGTGGAACGGCGGGCAGGGATTGCTCGACTGTCCCTGCCACCCCGTGTCCTTCACTGCCGAGGGCAAGTCAACCGACCTGGCGTATCCGCTTCCGGACCTGAACACCGTCCACGTGAGGGTCACGCCCGCCGGGCGGGTCGAGGTGCTCGGGACGGCCTGACATGAAGCTCAGGAGCCACAGGTCCAGACAGCTTGCGCTCGACCGGTGCCTGCAGCTGCTCGAAGAGGCACAGGTGAAGGGGCAGGCGCGCATCGACGGGCCGCTCGGAACTTCGCTGCGCGGCTATCTCGAACGCGCCGGCGTGATCGCCGACCATCGCCTCGAGGGCAGGCGCATCGATCGCGTGCTCGATGACATGTTCGCGCTGCAGGCGCAGCTCCTCGGTCAAACGCCCGAAGACAGCCGCCAGCGCAACGGAAACTGAAATATGAGGGAGAACCCGGATGGTTTTCCCTCATCGGCAGGCGGGCTTCGCCCGCGTGCCTGCTCCCATTCCGGTATATCGATGGGACTTTACTAAGAGTCTGAAGCCCGACCACGCGGGGCGAGTTGGAGACAAAGTTGCGTCCGGGCCAAGCCCGGCCGCCCACGCCACGCTAGCGGGCCGAGAAGCCTCCGCGGGTATGATTGGCTGCCGTTGTGACAACTTCATTCAGTGAGTCGCCATCGTTCCTCCTGACTTCTGAATCTGTCACCGAGGGGCACCCGGACAAAGTCTGCGACCAGGTCTCGGACGCCGTGCTGGACGGAATGCTCGCGCAGGATCCCCACGCTCGCGTCGCTTGCGAGACCGCCATCACCAAGGGACTGTGCGTGGTGATCGGCGAGGTGACCACGCACGCCGAGCTCGACATCCAGCGCACCATCCGAAGCACGATCGGCGAGATCGGCTACAACAACGAAGAGATCGGCTTCGATGCCGACCATGCTCTGATCCAGGTCTATCTGAAAGAGCAGTCGCCCGATATCGCCGCCGGCGTCGATCATTCGCTGGAAGAGCGCGAGGGCAGCCTCGAGGACGACCCGTTCGAGCTTCAGGGCGCCGGCGACCAGGGGATGATGATCGGCTTCGCATGCCGGGAGACCCCCGAGCTCATGCCGCTGACCATCTCGCTCGCTCACAGGCTGGCGCGAGCTCTCGCGCAAGCACGCAAGGACGGTTCGCTCGCCTTCCTACGCCCTGACGGCAAAACCCAGGTGACGGTGGAGTACGAAAGAGGCCGGCCCAAGCGAATCGAAGCCATCGTCGTCTCGACACACCACTCGGCGTCAGTGACCCAGAAGGAGCTTGCCGAAGGCGTGCGCGCCCTGGTCATCGACCCGGTGCTCGAGGGAATGGTCGTCGACAGCAAGACCAAGATCATGGTCAACCCGAGCGGCCATTTCCTCCTCGGCGGTCCGGCCGCGGACGCGGGGCTGACCGGCCGCAAGATCATCGNNATCATCGTCGACACGTACGGCGGCATCGCACGGCATGGCGGCGGGGCGTTCAGCGGAAAGGATCCGAGCAAGGTCGACCGATCGGCGGCTTACGCGGCACGGCACGTCGCCAAGAACCTGGTCGCGGCCGGACTTGCCGACCGCTGCGAGGTGCAGGTCTCGTACGCGATCGGCAGGGCGCACCCGACCTCGATCTCAGTCGAGACTTTCGGCACCGGTTCGGTGCCGGAGGCCGAGCTGCTCGAGCTGGTCCGGCGCCATTTCGACCTGCGACCGGGTGCCATCATCGCGAACATGAAGCTCCTGCGGCCGATCTACCGGCCCACGGCCGCTTACGGGCATTTCGGCCGCGAAGACCTCGGCGTCCCCTGGGAGCTGACCGACCGGGTCGAGGGCCTGCGGGCCGACGCTTCGGCCGTAGCGCGAACAGGCTACTAGCACGCCCGTCTGTCGTGGCTGAGCCCACCCTGACCCTGCGCCTGCGCGTCCGCGACACGCTGACGGAACGGAAGGTCATGCTCGCGCCGCGGGCAAAGAAGGGTCGGCAGGCGCTCACCCTTTACGTCTGCGGCGTCACCCCGTACGACTCGGGGCACATGGGTCATGCTTTCACGTTCTCGATGTTTGACGTGCTCGTCCGGTTCGTCGAGTCCAGCGGGGTGAAGGTCCGGTACGTCCAGAACGTCACCGACATCGACGACCCGTTGTTCGAGAGGGCCCGGCGTGACGGGGTCGACTGGAAGCTCCTGGCCGAGCGCGAGACCGCCGTTCACATCCGGGACATGACGGCGCTCGGGTGGCGGCCGCCGGACGTCATGCCTCGGGTCTCGGAGGAGATCGGCCGCATCAAGGCGGCGGCCACGAAGCTGCACGCATCCGGTTACGCCTACCGCACGGATGCGCTCTACTTCGACGTGAGCCGCTATCGCGGCTACGGCCGCCTGTCGCACCGCACGCGGCGATCCATGCTGAGCAAGCTCCGCGACGAAGGCCTTCTCGGGACGGTCGGCCCAGGCTCGAAGCGTGACCTACTCGACTTCGCACTCTGGCGAGCCTCCGCGCCCGATGAGCCGTCATGGCCGTCGAGGTTCGGGCCTGGCCGGCCCGGGTGGCATATCGAATGTTCGGCGATGGCGGTGCGCTACCTCGGCGAGCAGATCGACGTTCACGGAGGCGGGCGGGACCTCATGTTCAGCCACCATGAGTCGGAAAGGGCGCAGTCCGAGTCTTTGACGCGGAAAGCCCCGTTCGCGAGGGCGTGGATGCACACAGGAATGGTTCGCTACGAAGGCCGCAAGATGAGCAAATCGCTCGGCAACCTGGTGAAGGTGAGCCAGGCGCTTATGAGGGCGCCGGCCGCGGCGGTGCGCCTCTACCTCGTCACGCATCGCTACAGCCGAGATTGGGAATTCGACTGGGCGGCGATGGCGAGGTCGGCACGCTTGATCGAGCGCGCCCGCGCGGTGCTCAAGCAACCGGAAGGTCAGGCATCGCCGGCGCTGATCAAGGAGTTCAACGCCGCCCTGTCCGACGATCTCGACACCCCACGCGCGGTAAGGGCGCTTCGACTGGCCATCCGCCACCGTGACGCCGCCGCCGTGCGCTGGATGCTGGGCATCCTGGTCGGTACAGCCTCCCTGACCTAGCCGACCTCCAGGGGCGCGCCGCAGTTGGGGCACTCCATGTCCGCCTCGACGCGAACGAGCGTTTCGCACACTGGGCAGAGGATGTCGGTCGCGGCGGGAACCTCGTCCGCCTCGGCTTCGGCGGCCATCTCGCCCGGCACCTCACCGAGGTCGAATGCAGGCGCCCCGCAGTTGAGGCAGACGTAGCCCGGCTGGGACACCCGAAAGTCCATGTAAGCGCCGCCCGAGTCGAGCTCGACCTCGGCAAACAGCGCGCGGAACAGGCGGCCGCCGCAGCTGGCGGAGCACATGAGCAGCATCAGCTGAAAGGTTACGAGGTCAAGGAGGCGCGGCCGAAAAGCCGTCGACGGATCTTCGGCGCCCATGCGGCCCATCTGGTCGTTGCGCTCTGCGCTCCTCACTCACGCATTAACGATGCGCTCGCTCCGGTGCTCGACCGCGCCTAGCATCTTGGTCACCTGGATCGCCGAATCTCTCGTCGAGGATTTCGGCCGCGCCTAGGCGATGCGCCTCCGCAAGGTCGTCGCCGCCGCGATCACGAGCACGACGATGAAGCCCGCCACTACTCCCACGTCGAGCTGCAGCGAGCCCCAGCTCAGGTCGGCGCCCCTGACCATCACATCCCGCAAGCCGTTGACCGCATAGGTGAGCGGCAGCACGCCGGACAGGAGCTGCAGCGGCTTGGGCTCGGAGCTGACCGAGAAGAGGATTCCCGAAAGCAGGAACTGCGGCACGATCACGAGCGGTATGAACTGGACGGCCTGGAACTCGGTTCGCGCGAACATGCTGAGGAAGATGCCGAGGTTGACTGCCGCGATCGCCATCAGCGCTTCGATTCCAAAGATGAGCGCGACGTTGCCGCTGTTGTGCACCTTGAGCACCGCCAGGGCGAAGACGAGCACCTCCACGGCTTGGATCAGCGCCAGCACCGTGAACCCGAGCATGTAGCCGAGCACGATCTCGCCCCGCCGCAGCGGGCTCGCCATCAACCGCTCCAGCGTGCCTTGCGACCTCTCGTTGAGGAACGAGACGATGGTGACCACGAACACCAGGAAGAAAACGACCAGCCCGATGAAGGCCGCCCCGAAATAGTCGAGGGTGTCGAAGCCGGGACCGCCGTACAGGTAGCTGATGCGGGGCTGGACGTGCAGTCCCTGGCCGGGCGCCTGTGAGGAGACAGCCGAGATCAATGCCTCCTGCAGGGCCTGGAGCACAGGTGCGATCGTGCCGGGCTGCGAGCCTTCGAGGTGGACGTCCGGGGCGATCGTTCCCGCCTGCGCCTGGCTGCTGAAATCGGGCGGGAAAACGATGTAGGCGGCAAGCGATCCGTCCTTGAGCTTCGCATCTCCGTCCGAGGACTGGATGGTGGTCGTGCTGATCCCGCTCGAATGGGCCAGCGCGGCGGCCACGGTGGCGCCGAGCGGGCCCTGATCCTCGTTGGCGATGCCGACCGCCGGGGCCGAAGCCGAACCGCGGATCAGATAGCCGAGGAGTCCCAGGATCACTATCGGCGCGACAAACAGGAGAGCGAGGGTGCGGCGGTCGCGGCGAAACTGCTGCAGCAGACGCTTGGTGATGGCGGCGACCCGTTTGCCGCTCATGCTCGGCTCTGCGACAGGCTGAGGAAGGCTTCCTCGAGGGTCGGCCTTCCCGCCCGGGAGCGAATCTCGCCGGGAGTGCCCTCGGTGAGCAGCTTTCCGAACAGGATGAGCCCGAGCCGCTGGCAGCGTTCGGCCTCGTCCATGACGTGGCTGGACACGATGATCGTGGTACCGGCGTCCGCCATCTCCTTGAACCCGTCCCAGAGCTCGACGCGGAGCTGGGGGTCCACGCCAACCGTGGGTTCATCGAGCAGCAGCAGCTGCGGTTTATGCACTAGCGCGCACGCCAGGGAGAGGCGCTGACGCATCCCACCGCTGAGGGTGGAGACGACGGAGGCGCGCCGGTCGTAAAGCTTGACGAACTCCAGCGCCGCCTTGACCCCTCCTTCGGTGCCGTTGATCGCCGCGAAGAACCGCACGTTCTCCTCCACGGACAACCCGGGGTACAGCGCGGCCGCCTGGGTCATGTATCCGACGTGGCTCAGCATCGCCACGTTTGGCATGCGCTGCCCCAGCACGGTGACCGTCCCGGCATTGGGTGCCACGAGGCCGACGAACATGCGGATGAGCGTTGTCTTGCCCGAGCCGTTCGGACCCAGCAGTCCATAGATCTCACCCTGCCTCACCCGAAGCGTCACTCCGTCGAGCGCCTTGACGTCTCCGAAATTCTTCGAGACGTCCTCGACGTCAACCGCCCATGAGTCACTCATGAGGTCGCCTCCTCTGGCGTCATCGCCCGCAACCAGTGTTCCGCCAGCAGGGTCACCGCCTGCTCGCCGTCTATGTCGAGGCCCAGCATTTGCTCGGCCAGCGGCCTCGTGATGATGTGGAAGAGAACCGGACCGACGAACGACTGAAGGGCCAGTAGCGGCGGCATGCGGCGAAGACGGCCGTCCCGCATGTGGCCCATCACATAAAAGACAAGCGATCCGACGAGGCCGCGGATTGCATCCTGAGCGCCCTCCGCGGTATCAGGCGAAAGTGAGCTGATCTCGAAGAAAAGTGCGCGGAGCACGCCCACGCGGCTCTCGCCCTCGCCGTAAAAAGTGCGATAAACGGTCCTCGCGATCTCGGGCATCAGGACCTCGGGCGGTTCGCCTTGACGGGTGGCCATCAGCTCGGTCACGGGATCGAGCGGCGAGTACCGGTGCACAAGGCTGGTGAAAAGCGCGGCCTTGCCGGGGAAGAGGCGATAGAGGGTTGCTCGGGACACCTCGGCCTGGGTCGCCAGATCGTCCATCGAGAGGGCGTTCAAGCCGTGCGCGCCGATGAGCTTGAGGGCAGCGTCGAGGATGCGCTCGGGGGTGCCGGGCTCAGGCTGAAGGTCGAGCGCCTCGAGCAGCGCCTCGCGGGATTCGAAGGCCCGATAGAAGGTCGCCCTTGAGACGCCGGCCGCTGCGGCGAGCTCGGCCACGGTCGGGCTGCCGCCTCTGGCCAGCAGTCCTCGAGCCATGCCGAGCACACGTTCCCTGGTCGGCGCCATTTCGTGTGACGAGACTAGATTGGACGTCTTGTCTTGTCAAGTACCAGTGGCGTTAACAGCCTGGGTTCTCGATGGCCGCCAACGCGGGTAGTTTGCCGGCATGCGATGTTTTGCCGCCCTGACGATCGCCGCCACCCTCGCCCTGCAGCCCGTAACCGCAGCCGCCGGCTCGGCGTGGGGAAGCTCGCAGTACGGCGATCCGCCCGCGTGGTGCACGAAGTTCTCCGACATGTGGACGGCCACCGTGGTGACCAATGATCCGTTCGTCGGCACGAATCCCGAGCAGGACACCTTCTATGGCTTCCATCCGAACCCCGGGTACGACGATTGGTACGGCTACTTCTACGGCGACTTCCGCGGAACCCCGGGGGATTCGTCCGGCTGGGTGCGGCTGCTCCACGAGACCTACCCGAATCACTACCAATGGAACTTCGCCACGAATGGTTGGGCGGTACATGGGCACGTCAAGCAGTACATCGCCTACTACAACTGGACCTTTGGTGGCCAGTGCGGACTTGGCGCGTACGGCAACAACGCTGCACCGCCGTACATGGCCGACCAGTACGGGTACCCGGTCGTCGACATCTATGTCGATTCGGTGCCGCCGTTCAATCCCCAGCCCTACGTGACGGCCGTCACGCCGAGCTCGGTCACGTTCACCTGGGACCCGGTGGCCGACCGCGGCGACGGCGCCGGCCCGGATTATTTCGTGTCGGGCCTGGACCACTACCTCTCGTGGTTGACCGTCGGTGATCGGCCCGAGCGGGTGCAGCTGGCATCTACCGCCGGGCCGCGCACGGTGTCGCTGGTTGGCATACAGCCGCATGAGACCGCATGCCTTCACGTGCAGGCGTTCGACCGGGTGCAGAACTCGACCGCGGAACAGTCGTCCTGCGGGGCGCCGCTGGCACCGCCGCCGATGCCGACCTGGAGTGCGCCCGAAACCGCCGTCGCGGCCAACCCAACCGGCATGGGCCTCGTGGGACTGGACACCTGGTTCTGGCTGGCGCCGGCGCCGGCCGCCATCACGGCCGCGGAGACGTATCAAGGAATCGATTACTCGGTGACAGCGACTCCCGTCGCGGCCGGCTGGGATTTTGGGGATGGAAGTTCCGCACGATTCAACGACGGCTCAGGTTTCGGATGGGCCTACCCGCAACCATCGTCCGTCGTGCACACCTACGAAGCTCACAGCCAGGTGGGTTATGGAGCGCGCGCGGCGATCCGCTACGACGTGAGCTGGACGGCGCTGGTCGGAGGTCGCTCTTTCGGCCCCTACCCGCTTGGCTCGGTGGAGCTCCCCGCTCATCCGCTTGTCTACCCGGTCGAGCAGGCCCAGCCCGAGCTCATTGCAACATGATCAGGGCTCTGCCGACCAGCCGCTCAGCCGATGGATGTGAATCGCGACCACCGGACCGGGGGGCCGGGCTTCTCGATATCGCGGATACCTCCGCGTGAGAAGCTCGATTGCGCGATGGGTCTCGGTGTCGTCGGTGACGATGCGAGCCGTGCCGTCGGCGCGCACCCACCAGAGCCTGGTCCAGTCCTTCTCGTAATGATCGACGAGCACAGAGACGGAGGCATTCGCGGCGATGTTCTTCAAGCGCTTGAGATTCGCGGTGCGCTTGGGTTTGGCGTCGACCGCGAAGTACAGCTTGTCGCCATCGAGCGCGAAGACGATCGGCACGATGTGAGGTCGCCCATCGTCGCCTACGGTCGCAAGGCGTGCGACCCTGGAGTCGGCAATGCGGCGCCTGGCCTCGGCGGCTTCCATGCGGTGAAGTGTGGACCGCATTGGGATTATCTTTGAGCCGTGCAGAGGCTCCGTACCTACACGGTGGACGAGGCGAACAACGAGCTGCCACGCGTGCGCACTATCGTCGGCCAGATCGCGGAGTTGTCGGCGCTGCTGCCCGAGCTCGAGGACGAGGCGCGAATCGCCGAGTATGAGTCCAAGCGCCCGGCCGCCGGCGCCGAGGATCGCGACCGCCATCAGCAGGCCCGTGACGCCGTGAGCGGCGCGGAGCTCGAGCTGCTCAAGGCCGTGGCCAGCCTGAACAGCGTAGGCATCCAGCTCAAAGGTCCGCTCGAGGGCCTCATCGACTTTCCCTCGTACCGCGATGGCGAGCTCATCGAGCTGTGCTGGAAGCTCGGCGAGGAGCGGGTTGAGTACTGGCACAAGGTCGGCGAAGGCTTCTCCGGAAGGAAGAAGCTCTAAGACTCTTTCGGTTTCGTCGGTACGGTCCCTTTCACCGCTTCGAAGACAGCCTTCGCTACCCCCGCTGCGTCGAGCCCATTCTCTCGGAGGATGTCCGACGCCTTGCCCTGCGGCAGGAAGCGATCCGGCAGGGCGACGGTCCTGACCCGTCCGGCCAGCCCATGCGGCGACAGCGTTTCGAGCACGGCGCCGCCAAAACCTCCCGCGCCTACGTTGTCCTCGACCGTTACCACCACCGGATGGGTGCGTGCCCACTCGGTGATGCGCGGATCGACCGGCTTGACCCAGCGTGCGTTCACCACCGCGCATGAGATGCCCTGCATGTCCAGCCTCTCAGCGGCCTCCATCGACACCCCCACCATGCGACCGACCGCGAAGATGACGGCGTCCGAGCCCTTGCGAAGCTCCTCCCAGCGGCCGACCGGCAGAGGCTCCACCGGCAGGTCTGGGGTTGCCGGCACCGGACCGCTGGGAAACCGGATCGCAACGGGGCCGTCGGTTGCGAGCGCCGTTTCCAGGAGCGCGCACAGCTCGGTCGCGTCGGCGGGCGCGGCGATCTTCAAGTTGGGGATGAGCCGCAGGTAGGACAGATCGAAGATCCCGTGGTGGGATGCGCCGTCGGGACCCGTGACACCGGCGCGGTCGATCACAAAAGTTACGGGCAGCTTATGCAGCGCGACATCCATGAGCGTCTGGTCGAAGGCGCGCGCGAGAAAGGTCGAATAGATGCAGACCACCGGGTGCATGCCGGCCATGGCGAGCCCCGCGGCAAATGTCACAGCGTGCTGCTCGCAGATTCCGACGTCGAAGAACCGGTCCGGAAATTCCTTGGCGAAGTTCAGAAGGCCGGTTGACGATGCCATGGCTGCGGTGATGGCGCAGATCTCCGGCCTTCCTGTCGCGGCAGTCATCAGCGCCTCGCCGAAGACGTCCGTGTACTTAAGCTCGGTGGAGCGAGGACGCCCGGTCAGCGGGTCGAACGCAGGCACGCCGTGCAGCTTGTCGACGTCGTCATCGACCGCCGGGCTATAGCCACGTCCCTTCTCGGTGACCACGTGAACGACTACCGGTTCGCGAAGCTTCTTGGAGCGCGACAGTACCTCTTCGAGCGCGGGCTCGTCATGCCCGTCGACCAGCCCCGCGTACTTGATGCCGAGGCTCTCGAAGATGGTGGACGGCTGGAGCAGCTGCTTCAGGCCCTCCTTCACCCGGTATGCGGCCTGGTCGGCCGTCGGGCCGACGAGCGGAAGGTCGCGCAGCAGTCGCGAGATGTCGTCCTTGATTCGCTCGTAGCGGGGATCGACTCGCAGCTGCGAGAGGTGGCGAGCGAGGCCGCCGACGGTCGGCGCGTATGACCGTCCGTTGTCGTTGATCACGATCACGAGGTTCGGCGGCTGCAGGTGAGCGATCTGGTTGAGCGCCTCGTATGCCATGCCGCCGGTGAGCGCGCCGTCGCCGATGACGGCGACGACGTGGCCGCCGATCTTTTTGCGCAGCCGGGCCTCCGCGATGCCCAGCGCATAGCTGAGCGAGGTCGAGGCATGACTGTTCTCGACCAGGTCGTGCTCAGACTCCTGGCGGGAGGGATACCCGGACAGCCCACCGGCCTGTC
Source organism: Candidatus Dormiibacterota bacterium (assembly GCA_003151935.1). GTDB lineage: Bacteria > Chloroflexota > Dormibacteria > Dormibacterales > Dormibacteraceae > Palsa-870. Next base: position 25,754 of record PLYZ01000043.1, read on the forward strand.
GCAGCCGCGCGAAGTCCTTCGACCTGCCCGTCACCATCTTGTGGACATACGCCTGATGGCCGGTGTCCCACACGATCGCGTCCCTCGGGCTGTCGAAAACCCGATGCAGTGCGAACGTGAGCTCGACTACCCCCAGGTTCGGGGAAAGATGCCCGCCGGTCTTCGATGTCTGCTCGATCAGGAAGGCGCGAACCTCCTCGGCCAGCCGGGCGAGATGGGGCTGGTCCAGGGCACGAAGATCCGCGGGTGAGTTGATCGTCTCGAGGATTGCCACCGCTACTCTAACGCTCCGCGCCTGACATCAGTTCCGCGAGCGCGATGCACAGCCTGGTCCCTGCACCGCTGGGACCGCGGAGCACCGTCGTCAGCTCGGCGTTGGTGTTCCAGCTCGAGGCGGCGATGTCCAGGTGCGCCCACGGCTTGCCGCCGGCGAACTCGCCGATGAACATGCCTCCCAGTATCGTCCCGGCCTCACCGTACTCGGCGTTGCGAAGATCCGCGATCTGGCTCCGCAGCAGGATCCGGTAGTCGGCAAACGTCGGCAGCCGCCAGACTCGATCTCCAGCGTCTTTGGCGGCCCGTTCGACAAGCGCCCAGAAACGGTCGTCGTTGCTGACCCCTGCGCTTGCGGCGTGGCCGATCGCGATCTTCGCTGCGCCGGTGAGGGTCGCGAGGTCGAGGATGTGCGTGGCGCCGTTGCGCAGGGCGTGGGTGAGGGCGTCGGCGAGGACCAGGCGGCCCTCGGCATCGGTGTTGACGATCTCGACCGTCTTACCGTCAGCGCTCACCAAGACGTCTCCGGGGCGCTGCGCGGACGGCCCCGGCATGTTCTCGGTCGCCGCGATGACCGCCATGACGTCGAGCGGCAGCTTACGGGCGGCGATGACGTCGATGGCCGACAGCACCGCCGCCGCGCCTGCCATGTCCGACTTCATCCTGCTCATGTTTTCGGCCGGTTTGATCGAGATGCCTCCGGAGTCGAATGTGATGCCCTTGCCCACCAGAGCCAGCACGGTGGCACCGGCCTGGGTCGGGAGCCCCGGTTGCTGGCCGCCGCGGTGTCGCAGCCGGATGAGGCGTGGCGGCAGGGCCGAACCCGAGGCAACGCCCAGGAGCAGGTTGTAGCCGCCGGCCCGCAGCTCGGCCGGCCCGAGCACCTCGACCTCGAGGCCGTGTCGCTGTGCGATCCGAAGCGCCTCCTGGGCCAGGGCTTCCGGCGTCAGCTCGTTGGGCGGCGCGTTCTGCCATTCACGCGCGCGGTTGGTCGCCTCCCCGTTCTCCTGCGCGGCGACGACCTCGTGCTCCCGGCCGATCCCAAAGCCGGTGAGCACGAGCTCTTCGATCTCCCGGCGCTCTGGCTGCGCGCCTGTTTGCCTCGAACGCCGTTCGAACGTGCCCATCACGCAGCCTTCGACCACCGCCTTCAAGGAGTCCATGCCCAGCGGCGGCTCGGCACGCAGCAGGCCGATGTGCCGGTACCCGTACGTGCGCGACGCGCGGATGAGCTCGTGGTGGGCGGACCGCAGCCGCTGGCCGTCCAGGTCGTGGCTCGCCCCGACCCCGTAAAGGATCACGCGGCGAGGTCCGGACCGGCCGTGCGTGGGGACGGGAAGCACCTCGTGGATGCGGCCGCGGAACTCGGCGCTGGCGATCATGTCGGACAGCACGCCGCCAAGCGCCTTGTCGAGCTCGAGCGCCGCGCCCGACAGCCGCTGACCGGTGGCGACGGCCACCGCCAGCGCATCGACCGGGAGCTCCGCGGCTGGCGTCGCGACGAGGCTGATCTTCACGGACGGTTAAGACTACGCATCAGGCCAGGTGTTCCGCGACCAGCTCCAGCACATGGGCAACCCGAAGGTCGATATGCCGGCTCCGGGCGGCGGCTTCGATGTGCATCAGGCAGCCCGGGTTGTCTGAGGCGACCACCGTGCATCCGGTCTTCGCGATGGCGTCCAGCTTCCACTGCGCAAGGCGCCCCGCGACATGCGGCCATTCGACGCTGAACGTGCCTCCGAAGCCGCAGCAGTTCGCGATGTCCGGGATGTCGACCACGTCGTAGCCCGCCAGCTCTAGAAGGCGGCGCGGCTCGCTCTTGAGACCGAGCTGGCGCAGGCTCTGGCACGAGTCGTGGTAGGCGATCTTCAAGCTCATGCGGTTGGGGTCGACGAGCTCGGGGCGGCGGGTCAGGATCTCGAGCGCAAACCGCGTCGAGTCGCGCATGCGCGAACTCACGCCATCGGGCACGGCGGTGCCCCAGTCGGCGGCGTCGATCGTGACCGCACCGAAGCAGGAGGCCGACGGCGTGACGATCAAACCCTTGGAATCTCCAAGCGTCTGGACCAGGCTGCTGCAGAGGCCGGCTCCTCCGGAGAAGTCCCCGGCATTGGCCGCGATGAGGCCGCAGCACCACTGACCCTTGGGAAAACCAACCCTGAAGCCGGCGGCGGTCGCGATCCGTTCCAGCGCCACCGCGGCCTGGGGCTGAACCCGGTCGACCATGCACGAGGCGAAGATCGTGAGCGGCTCGCCATCCACGTCGCTCGGAGTGACACGGTCGCGATACGGGACGCGAGCCAGCCTCGGTGCGCCCGGCATCAGGCCGCTGAGAGGCGCGCCGGCGCGCAGGACGCGGTCGGCCAGCTCGGGTCGCTTCCACAGGCCGAGGACCGCTTTCTTGCGCAGCGACTTGCGGCCCTTCTTGCGGTGCTCGAGGATCTGGCGTGGCAGCGGGATGTCGACGGGACAGATCTCCTGGCAGGCATTGCACTGGGTGCAGAGGGTGTTCGGCAGGTCGGCTTCGTCGAGGCCGTGATGGAAGGGCGTCAGGACCAGGCCGATGGGGCCGTTGTAGATGTGGCCGAACTGGTGACCGCCCACTGCCATGAAGGGCGGGCATGCGTTCGAGCACGCGCCGCAACGGATGCAGGTCAGCGCGTCGCGAAAGATGGGGTCGGCGCGCATCGCCTCGCGTCCGTTGTCCACGATCACGCAGTGCATCTCGCGCGGTCCGTGGACTCCGATCGTAAGCGACTGCTCGATGTCCGCCGACCGCGAGGGCCCGGTGATCCAGTTCACATAGCTGCTCATCAGCTGGCCGGTGCCGCTGCGCGGCAGCATGCGCAGCACCGCGACCGCGTCGTCGAGCGTGGCCACGACCTTGTCGAGACCGAAAAGCGCGATGTGTACCGGTGGAAGGGTCGTCGTCAGGTCCGCGTTGCCTTCGTTGGTGACCAGAACGATGGTCCCCGTCTCGGCGATGGCCATATTGGCGCCGCTGATGCCCACCGTGGCATCGATGAACTTCTGGCGCAGCGAATCGCGCGCGTGGTGCTGGATGGCCTCGACCGTCGCCTCTGTGCCGAAGACGTTTGCGGCATCCTCCTTGGTCAGGTGAATCGCGGGCGCGATCAGGTGCGACGGGCGCGTATGCGTGAGCTGCACCATTCGCTCGCCCAGGTCGGTCTCGACCACCTCCATGCCCAGCGCCTCCAGGTATGGGTTGAGCTCGATCTCCTCGGTGGCCATCGACTTGACCTTGGTCACGACCATTCGACCGCGACCGGTTCGCCCGCTGCCGGCGTTCCAGCAGATCTGGCCGATGATGTCGCGCGCCTCGGCCGCGTCCTTGGCGAAGTGGACCTCGCCGCCCACCGATTCGAGGCGCTGCTTGAACTGCTCGACGAGCTCAGGTAGTCGTTCGAGGTTGGCCTTTCGCCGCCGCTTCAGATCCGCGCGCCCTTGCTCGAAGTCGAAGCTCTCGAAAGCCTTATCGCGCCGGGAACGCAGGCCCGTCATCGCCTGGGTCAGGGCTCGCTGCAGGTCGGGATCGTTGAGCGCCTTGTCCACGCGATGCGAGAAGTGCCTGCGGGATTCAGGCACGCGTAGCAGATGCTTCTTTCAACGCTTCTACAACCGCGACTGGTGTCGACACCGGCGCCAAGCATATGGTTCCGACGCAAACGAGGGCTCGCCGGTCGCCGGCCGGATCGATCACCACGTACGGATGCGCCAGCACGGCGGCCCGCGCGAGCTCCGGGTTGGCCGTCGTCACCTTGATCGCGTGATGGGTGCGGTCGAGGGCGCGAGCGAAGACCGCCGCCATCAGGCCGTACTGCCGCGGTAGGCCCGCGACCGATTCGAGGGCGACGCGCGCGCGTGCGAGGTGGGGCGCGGTGGGATCGCCGGCGAGGATGTCCAGCTCGACGAGCGCCATCGCCGCGATCGAGTTCTCGACCAGCGGCTTGATTCGATCGGCAAGGCGTCCGAGGTCGTCGCCGCCCGCATGGTCGAAATACCCTCCGGCCTGGGGATCGGCATATCGTTCCTCGATGTGCGCCGCCAGGTCGAGCGCCGCCTCCATCCACTGGCCTCCGAGTCCCGCCTCGTGTGCGCGCAGCGTCGCCCACAGGCTCCAGACCTGGTCGCTCAGCTGGCCGCCGACCCCCTCGGCGTGGGCCATTCCCTCGTCACGCCTGTACGCGTTCCGGAAGAGGCTCTCGAGCAGCTTGCCCGCATGTTTGCGCAGAGCGGGCCGGTCCAGGCGCACGGCGGCGTCGAGATATCCGATGGCGAGTGCCGCATTCCACGAGGTGTAGACGCGCCGGTCGACGTAGGGCGCGGGCCTCTGTGCGCGCTCCTCAGCGTCCATGGAGTAGTAGTGCTCGTCGGCGTCCTGGCTGCCGGCGTACATCCCCGTCTTCGGGTCGCGGAGGACGCGGTCGAGGTAGCCGGCCGTGGAATCGAGCACCGTCTCCATGCCCGCGAGCGCGAGCGAGCTGACCAGGCCCGTATGGTCCTCCAGCATCTTCTCGAAGTGCGGGACGCTCCAATCCTGAGTAGTCGAATAGCGGAAGAACCCGCCTCCGACGTGGTCGTAAGTGCCGCCCCCGGCCATCTGCTCCAGGGTGTGAACCGCCATCTGACGCAGCTCCGGGTCAGAACGTAGCTGCGACTGCTCCAGAAGGAGGAGGATCGCGTCGGTTTGAGGAAACTTGGGCGCGTTGCCGAACCCGCCGTACTGCGGGTCGTAGGCAGTGGTCGCCGCTTCGAGGATCGAGTCGACCAGCCCTTCGTCGAGCGATCCGGCGCTGCGTGCTACGGCCGAGCCGGATCGCTTGCGTGCCTCAAGCACGCGGGTCGCGATCTCCGGCTGGTTGGTCCGGTAGTAGCCGGCGACCTTGCTGAGGGCATCCGCCATCTGGTCCGGCGGCATGTACGTCGCGCCGGTCAGGATGTCACCCGAGGACGTCAGGAATGCGGTGGATGGCCAGCCGCCCATGTTGTAGCGCTGGTTGATGTCCGGCCGGACGTCGTTATCGACCCGGATGGGCACGTACTCGCGGTTGATGAGGTCGATGATCCCGGCATGTGAGTAGGTGGTCTCGTCCATGACGTGGCACCAGTGGCACCAGACGGCCGAGATGGAGAGCAGGATCGGCCGGGCGGTGAGCTTGGCTTCCTCGAAAGCGCCGGCCGACCACGGCCGCCAGTTGATCTCGGCTGCGCGGTTCGGGCGTGGTGAAAAATGGAACTCGCCTGCCTCCTGCCGCACACGTCAAGGTTACGCGGGTGAAACAATGGCACTGTGATCTCGACCAGCGCGGTCGATGCGTACATCGAGAAGAACTCGCGGCGCTTTGTCGATGAGCTGAAGGAGCTGTGCTCTTTCCCGAGCATTTCCAACCACGGAAAGGATGCGGTCGAGCCCGCGCGCGACTGGATCGCGGATCGCCTTTCGCGATTCACCGACCGTGTCGAGACGCTGGACGCCGGAGGCATGCCTGCGCTTTACGCAGAGGTGCCGGGCGGCGGGCGCCGCAAGCTGCTCCTGTACCAGCACTACGACGTCCAGCCGGTCGACCCGATCGACCTGTGGGACTCGCCGCCCTTTGAACCGGTGGAGAAAGACGGGCGGATCATCGCTCGTGGGGTGGCCGACGACAAGGCGGATGTGATGGCCCGGATCCACGCACTCGAGACGTTGAAGTCGTTAGGAGACGTACCGGTCACGCTGCGCTTTCTCGTCGAGGGCGAAGAGGAGATCGGATCCAAGACCTTCGAGAAGATCGCGCACGACCATGCCGGCAAGCTGGCCGCCGACGGATGCCTTTGGGAGTCCGGCGCCTCCTTCGATGACGCCGGCAGGCCGACGATCCAGTTCGGATGCCGGGGCCTGCTCTACGTTCAGCTGCGCGTGAAGATGCTCGATTTCGACCAGCATTCGGGCTTCGCGTCGATCTATCCGTCGGCTGCGATGTACATGATCGGCGCGTTGGCGAGCCTGCGAGACCAGGAGATGAACATCCGGATCGACGGTTTTTACGAAAAGGTCATCAAGCCGACCGAGGCCGATCGCCGGATGATGGCGAAGATCGACCCCGAGGTCGATAAGCGCCGGAAGCTCATCGGTTTCGACAGGCTGGTTCGTGACCCCAGGCCCGAGCAGGTCATCGAGCAGATGCTCTTCACGCCGACCTGCAACGTCGCCGGCGTCACGACCGGGTACCAGGGACCAGGGTCCAAGACCGTGCTGCCCGCCGAAGCAACGGCCAAGCTGGACTTCCGCCTCATCCCCAACCAGGACCCGGCCGATGTCCTTTCGCAGCTGCGCAAGCACCTCGACTCCAACGGTTTCGAAAAGGTCGAGATCCTGTGGAGCGACGGCGAGAAGCCGGCCCGCTCAGACCCGGATTCGGCCGTCGGCAAGACCATGATCGACTGCGTTCGGGAGTTGCACGGCGAGCCCATACTCTGGCCGTTCATGCCCGCCACCGGCCCGATGCACCCGGTCGTCGCAGACCTTGGCATCCCCACGGTGCTCCCGGTGGGCGTGGGCCGTCCGGACAACCGGATCCACGCGCCCAACGAGAATATCCGTGCCGCCGACTACGTCAACGCCGTGCGGCTTATGTGCCGCGTCTGGGAACGCTTCGGAGCCGGCTAGTGGAAAAGCTGACCGACAAGCTCTTCACCGTGAAGTTCAACGAGGACACCGGGCGCCCGCACATCGAGGTCGTCGACCAGAACGTTTGCGCCGTTAAGTGCAAGGGCAAGTACTGCAACCATTTCTGCCCGGCGGGGGTCTATGAATGGAACGAGGAGCAGCAGAAGAACCTGGTCAGCTTCGGCAACTGCATCGAGTGCGGGGCCTGCTCCATTGGCTGCCCATTCGACAACATCCTCTGCCACAGCCCCAGAGGCGGCTACGGGGCCCAGTTCAAGCACGGCTGACGGGCCGGAATACGACCTGCCACCGGAGCAATTCCATTTAGTGCAATGAGCGATTACGACGTTGTCATCATCGGTGGGGGCCCCGCCGGGCTGGCGGCCGCCCTCTACACGGCCCGGATGGCTCTGAAAACCGTGGTGATCGACCGTGGGCCGCTCGGCGGACAGCTTCTCAACACAGAGCTGATCGAGGATTACCCGGGTTTCGAATCCATCCTGGGATCGGAGCTGGCCACCAAGATGGGCGAGCACGCTCGCAAGTTCGGCGTCGAGGTGCGCGATTTCGAGCCGGTGAAGGAGATCGACGTCGAGGGCAAGGCCAAGGTGATCCGTCTGGAGTCAGGCGAGGAGCTGCGGACACCCGCGCTGATCATGGCCGCCGGAGGCCTCCCTCGATACCTGCAGGTGCCCGGCGAGAAGGAGTTCTGGGGTCGAGGAGTCAGCTACTGCGCCGTCTGCGACGGGGCGTTTTTCAAGGGCCAGGAGCTGGCCGTCGTGGGCGGAGGCGACGCCGCGGTCGAAGAGGGCGATTTCCTCACTCGCTACGCCTCGAAGGTGTACATCATCCACCGCCGCAGCGAGCTGCGGGCGCAGCCGATCCTGGTCGACCGCGCGAAGGCCAACCCCAAGATCGAGTTCATCTTCGACGCGCAGGTGAAGGAGATCGCGGGCGACAGCAAGGTGCAGGTCGTGCGCTATGACCAGCACGGCAAGGCGAAGGAGCTTGCCGTCGGCGGAGTGTTCATCTTCGTCGGTTTCGTACCGAACTCAGGGCTCTTCAAGGTGCACGTCGACCACGATGAGGCGGGTTACATCCTCACCGATCGCAATATGCAGACATCCGTGGACGGCATCTGGGCGGTCGGGGATGTTCGCTCGCAACTGACCAAGCAGATCGCGACGGCGGTCGGCGACGGGACCACCGCCGCGGTGGCCGCGTCGATGTACGTGACGTCGCTCAAGGATGCCGCGCGGGCCTAGCCCGCGGGCTAGGCCGTTACGTCGATCCAGACCAGGCCGGGGGGCAGGGTCAACACCTGACCGCCGTCGAGCGTGAAGGTCAGAGGCCCGTGGCTGTCCGTCGAGCTCCACGTGCCCGAGTACCCCATACCTTTATAGAAGACGTTGAAGCGCCCGCTGCTGTCGAGATCGAAGTCGTGGATGTACGAGCCGTGGCCGTCACCGACGTTGAGGAGAGTTTCCGTGGTGTGGAGGGTGATCAGCATCTCGATCCGCAGAGGCTGTCCCAGGCTCGCGTCTGAGTAGGTGTGTCCCTGCTCGGTCTTCAGATAGGTCCCGGTGCCCGGGTCGTACTTGTAGACCGAGTAGTGCTCGTCGACATTGACCGTCGCAGCCGATGAGCTGGGCGGTAGCACTGGCCTGACCTTTGGGATCGTGAATGCTGGAATCGATGAAAAGTAGTTGTCCTCCGCGGCCTTGACCAGAGGGCCCTTGATCATCAGGTTGTCCGGTGCGTAGCGGGGTGGCGCGGCGCGGAACTGATACCCGATCGTGTCGAAGAACTGGGGCGTCGGGTCCGCGGCCGCAGCCGCTTGCGTCGCCTGCGACTCTCCTGACTGGAACAGAAGTCCCTTGTAATGGCGACCGAGCTTCAGCGAGATGAATCGCGCCGAGCGCATCGGGCCGATCAGGTCGGGCGCATTGTCATAGACCGCCGTCAGGCGCGTGATGCCGCCTTCGGCCAGATACTCGAACACCATGTCTGCGGCCTGCAGCCCGTTCTGGTCGAGTGCGGCTTCATCGTTGGGTATCTGAATGAGGGCCGGATACCTGAGCGCGGTCGTGTGTTCGCGGTCGTGGTAGTAGATCCCCGTGTTGAAGGTGAACGTGCCGGGCACCAGGTGGCCCGTCTGGTCACGACCGCCGGCGACGACCTGCACCTGCAGAGGTCCGGAGGCGAAGCCCGCCGTCGAAAGGGTCGCGCTCTTGTCGTCGGCTGCCCAAGTCACATTGGCGACCTGCGCCCCGACCGTAACCTTCATCGTCTGCGGCTCCATCGCATCGTTGAAGTTGAGCTTCAACGTGGTTCCAGGATCGATCTCGGTCCCGTCGGTGAGAGGGGTACCCGCGGCTCCGGAGATCGACGTTACGTGCGGCACGATCAGCGTCGTGAAGCTCCACGTGCTGCCCTGGACATGGTGATGGCCGACGTCAATGATCGGTTTCATCGACACCGTGTAGGTGGTCAGCTCGCTCAGCCCCTTGGCCGGCGACCATGCGTACTGCGTCTGGCCGTCGACCGCGCCGATGGTCCCGGCGGTTGCCGGGCTGATTGAGAAGGCGGCCTGAACAGCGGCGAGCGTGACCGGGCGGCTGAAGGCAAGGAGAATTCGACTGTCGGTCGGCACCTCTTTCTGACCGTTTTTGATGTTCGTTGCGAGTGTCGTGGGCAGCGTGTTTTCGTAGAAGAGGAAGGCACCGATGCTCGTGAGCAGGACGACGATGACGAGACCCACCGCCACCAGGCCGCGACGTGGAAAGCGTGGCCGGCGACGCGCGGTCCGCCTGTTGGGCTGGGCCGGTGGAAACGACGGCTCGATCTCTGGGAGCGACGTGGATATGGACAACGGGCCGCCGGGATTATCTCAGACTTTGCCCGGCTTAGGAACGCAGCGCGCGGAGGTACGGGAAAGTGTAAATGCCCGTCGCATGGCCGCTTTCGAAGGCGATCTGCAGCGCGTACTGCCCGACGAGTGTTACGTCTTTGATGCTCAGCTCCTCGGGGCTCAGCGTCTTGACCCTGGAGAGGCGGCCAGGTGCGCCCATCTCACCGCGGCACTCGGCGCACGGACACGCCCATCGAAGCTGCTCGGCGGAGTAAGTAATGCGGTTGCCGTCTTCCCACGTGATCTCCATCGTCTGCCGTGCTCGATCGACATCGACATTGACCGGAAACGGATCGGGATCTTGCAGCGGTCGGGCGCCTAGTGGACGTTGATGACCGGCAGCTGGCGAAACGACTGGATCGACGTTCGCGCGGCGACCTGCGAAGCGATGTGCACGAACGCCTTAGCGCCGGCCGAGTCAGGCCGAGAGATCACGACCGGGGTCCCATTGTCGGCGTCCTCGCGGATGCCCTCTTCGAGAGGAACCGCACCGAGGAACGGAACGCCCAGGCGCTTGGCGGCGGATTCGGCGCCGCCGTGGCTGAAGATCTCGTGCCGGTGACCGCAGCTCGGGCAGATGTACCAGCTCATGTTTTCGATCAGTCCAAGCGGCGTAACGTTCAGCTTCCTGAACATCTGCAGTGCCTTCACCGCGATGTCAGTGGCCACGTCTTGCGGAGTGCAGACGATGGCGACACCGGTCAGGGGAACTGCCTGCGCCAGTGTCAGCGAGGCATCGCCTGTACCAGGGGGCAGGTCGATCACGAGGTAGTCGAGCTGGCCCCAATCGACCTGGATCATCATCGCCTCGATCGCCTTGCCGACCATCGGGCCGCGATAGATCGTCGGTTGATCGCCGGGATTGATGTGGCCGAAGGACATGAGCTTCAGACCATGCGCCTCGATTGGACGGAGCCGGCCGTTGACCTGCTCCGGGACCTGCCTGGAGCCGGTCATGGCGGGAATCGACGGCCCGTAGATGTCCGCGTCGAGCAGGCCGACCTCGGCGCCGCTGTTGCGCAACGCGGCCGCAAGGTTGACGGCGACGGTGGACTTGCCCACGCCACCCTTGCCGGAGGCGACGGCGATGGTCTGCTTCACGCCGGGCAGGATCTCCGACGGCCTGGGCCGCATGAACGCGGGCCGCACGTTGGCCGTCATCCGCACGTCGACGCCGGTCACGCCCGGGATCTCGCCGACGAGGTCCTGCGCTTGCGACTTGAAGCGGTCACGAACCGGGCACGCGGGAGTCGTGAGCTCGAACGTGAAGCTGACCTTGCCCTCATGGTTGACCTCGAGCTCTTTGATCATGCCGAGGCTCACCACGTCGCGGCCGAGGTCCGGGTCCTGGATGTGGGACAGCACCGCGAGGATCTGCTGCGAAGAGGGGAGGGCCATCGCCAAGGCATGTTACCGGGACTAGAACCTCGCCCCGAGCCCGCGCCAGGCGCGTCCCGAACGGGAGCGCACCCCTGGCGGGCCCTCCCTACTGTTTGGCTTCCTCCCCCCAAGCCGACGCACCGAACCGCCGCTGAAGCTACCGGCGATTCGGTGCCCTGGCAACCCTGCCTGTTAATTTCGCGTGACCATGAATGGCCGCGCCGCGCTGCTCCTCCACCAATCCGAGTGCCGCGCGTGCCACGTGTGCGTGGACGAAGGCATCATCCCGGAGGCGACCCCCACCTTCGAGGGCCGGTGGGGCGCACCCTTCTTCCTCGTCGGGCAGGCGCCTGGCCCGGTCGAACGCGAGTCGCGCCGGCCGTTCTCGGGGCGCGCCGGCAAGGAGCTCGACCGGTGGATGGTGCAAGCCGGCTTCGAAAGCCCCGAGGACTTCCGGCGCCTCACGTACATCGCCGCGCTCATGCGCTGCTTTCCGGGCCGCAACCAAGCCGGGAATGGTGATCTCAAGCCGCCGCCGGCGGCGGTCGCCAACTGCACCCACTGGCTCGAGCTCGAGCTTCGCCTGCTGAAGCCCAAGGTGCTGATCCTCGTCGGCCAGCTCGCGATCGCGCGCTTCCTGGGCCCTGGCCGCCTGGAGGATCGCGTCGGGCACCGTTTCGGCGAGCGCCCGGTGATGGTTCCTCTGCCTCATCCCTCCGGCCAGAGCCGGTGGCTCAACGACCCGGCCAATCGAGCGCGCCTGTCGGTGGCGCTGACGCTGGTGGGCCAACTTCGCTCAGGCCTTGCGCTGGCGCAGAGAAGGCGGTCCAATAGCGACGGCGGTACGGCAACCGCCCCGCGTTGAAGCGGGCGAAATCGGTGGCGATGAGGAGAAAGGTGTGAAGTATCTGCTGGTTTATTACGGCGGGGGAATGCCGGAGACGCCCGCGGCTCAGGCTCGCGTATTGAAGCAATGGGAGAAGTGGTTCACGAAGCTGGGACCCGCGGTGGTCGACGGCGGCAATCCATTTTCCGGCGCAGTCAACAAAGTCAAGGAGGACGGCACGATTGCGAAAGGCCCGATCGGCAAACGCGCGTCGGGCTACAGCATCCTGGAGGCCGCGTCATTGGATAAAGCCTCGAAGATGGCAAAGGGCTGTCCAATCATCAAGGGCGGAGGACAGATCGCCGTCTACGAAACGTTCAACGCGATGTGACCCCTACCGAATAACGGTTGCCTGCGTTTTTTGCGCGACGTGATGGAGCTCGTGCCGTAATCGAAGGTGGCGACGCGCGCCATCTGGCGCGCTCGCTGCGTGCGCGCGTGGGGGAGGAGATCGAGGTGATCGACCCGTCCGGCTTCATGCTGACGGTGCGCCTCGACTCCGTATCCCCGGATAGGGTCGAAGGCGAGGTCGTCGCGGAGCGACCTCACCGGCCGGAGCCCGCGGCGAGGATCACCATCGCGATCGCCAACCTGCCGGCGCCCGCGCTCGAGCTCGTGCTGTCGCGCTGCACCGAGGCCGGCGCCTACGCATTCCACGTTTTTCAGGCGGACCGCAGCGTCGCGCGCGGTGACAAGGCCGCACGCTGGCTGACCATCTGCCGCGAGGCGGCCATGCTGGCCGGCCGGCTGCGCGTCCCGGAAGTCGATGCTCTCCCCTCGCTCGAGGAGGTGCTGAAGCGAAGCGACGCCGCGGTGATGCTCGTGCGCGGCGCTCCACAACCGCTTGCCGGGCTCGCCAAACCTCGCGACCTGACACTGGTGGTCGGCCCTGAAGGCGGATGGTCCGACCGCGAGCTTGGCGCCGTCGCGCTCAAGGCTGACCTCGGCCCCCGCAACCTCCGCGCCGACACCGCCGCCCTGGTGGGCCTATCGGTCGCGCTCGCGATGCGTGAATAGCGCTCGCCCGCGCTCGCCATAGGAACAGGGCAATAACTCGCTTCCACTGTCGCTTCGGATTGAGATAAGATGGAGCATGGGATGGCGGAGCGGATCGTGGAGCGAGCTTTCTCGCCAGACCGGCTTGCGGAGTCGAGCGGCCCGATCTCCGTGGACCTCGCGGTTTTCACGCTCGTGGGCCGCGAGCTGAGCGTGCTGCTGACCGAACGAACCGAACCACCGTACCCCGGCTTCTGGGCGCTGCCGGGGAGGCTGCGCCGGCCGGGGATCTCGCTCGATGCCCAGGCGCGCGCTCAGCAGACCGCGGTGACCGGCATCGAAGGCGGCTGGATCGAGCAGCTCAAGACGTTTCACCGGCCTCAGCAGGTCGATGGCGGCGGTCACGTCGTCGTCCCCGGCCGCGATCCTCGCGGAGACGTGCTCTCAGTCGCCTACATCGCCATCGTGCCGACCGCACTCGCCGAGTCATGCTCCGAGCGCACCGGCGAAGGCGAGCAGCAGTGGCACCCGGTGCGCCGGCTGCCGGTGGAGATGGCTTTCGACCACCGCGAAATAGTCGATTACGCGGTGCGACGCCTGCGGAGCAAGGTCGGGTACTCATCGATCGGCTTCCAGCTGCTGCCGTCTGAGTTCACGATCACCGAGCTCCAGCAGGTCTATGAGGCGGTGCTCGGGCTCTCGATCAACCGCGGCAACTTCTGGCGCAGGGTCGTCGATCGCGGCGTCATCGAGCCAACCGGCAAGGAGCGCAGGGTGCGCGGTAAGCGGGCCATCCTGTTTCGCTTCACCCAGCAGGCGTTTGGCCTGCGCGAGGAGCCCGATGGTTTCATCGAAGCCTGAGCCGCGTTCCGTGCTGGCCGCCGGTCGGCAGCTCGACGACCTGGTCGCGGCCGCGCTCCTCGAGGATCTCGGCGGCGAATCGGGCGACATGGACATCACCACTCATTTCGTCGTCGATGCGGACCTGATGGGTGAGGCGCGCGTCATCGCCAAGAGTGGTGGAGTCTTGAGTGGTGGCGATGTCGCGGCGCGGGTGTTCGAAAAGGTCAATCCGCCTTGTGAATATCTCGCCGTCAAGCCTGACGGCGCGCGGCTTGAGCCTGGCGACGAGGCCGCCCGCGTGGTGGGGTCTCTCGCCTCGATCCTGACGGCCGAACGAACCGCGCTGAATTTCCTTCAGCAGCTCTCCGGCATCGCGACCGTCACGCGCCGCTACGCAGACGCGCTCGGCGGGTATCCCGGCGTGACGCTGCTCGACACGCGCAAAACGACACCGGGATTGCGTTTCCTGGAGCGCGCAGCGGTGCGAGCCGGCGGCGGGCACAACCATCGCGACGGCCTGTGGGACGCGATCCTCATCAAGGACAACCACGTGGCCGCGGCGGGCGGTGTGACCGAGGCGATCAATCGGGCCCGGCGGGCGCGTACGCCGGTCGAGGTCGAGGTCGACACACTGGAGCAGCTCGACGAGGCGCTCGCGGCAGGCGCGGAGATGATCCTGCTGGACAACATGTCGCCCGATCTCATGTGCCGCGCCGTTGAAATGACCGCGGGCCGGGCACGGTTGGAAGCGTCAGGAGGAATGACTGTGGAGGGCGCGGTGGCTGCGGCCAAAACGGGCGTGGATCGCATCTCGGTCGGGGCGCTCACGCATTCCGCGCCGGCCCTGGACCTGAGCCTGGAGGTCACGAGGACATGGCGGTAGAAGTTCTCAATCTCGAATCTGACGCGGCCGAGTACACGCACCGCACGGTCCCGTGCGACATCGAGGGCATGAGCCGGGAGATCCGCGAGCTTGCGCGCAGTCGCAACGCGGTCATCCTCGCGCACAACTACCAGGTGCCCGAGGTCCAGGACGTTGCGGATTACGTTGGCGACTCACTCGGCCTTTCGCGGCAGGCGGCCGCGACAGACGCCGACGTCATCATTTTCTGCGGGGTCCACTTCATGGCCGAGACCGCGGTGATTCTGAGCCCGACCAAGCGCGTGCTGATCCCGGACCTCGAGGCCGGATGCTCGCTCGCCGCCACGATCAACGCGGCGCAGCTGACGGCGTGGAAGGCCGAGCACCCTGGCGCGGTCGTGGTGTCCTATGTCAACACCACCGCCGAGGTGAAGGCGCTCAGTGACTACTGTTGCACGTCGGGCAACGCGGAGCGCGTGATCCGGGCGATCCCCGAAGACAAGGAGATCCTGTTTCTGCCCGACATGTTCCTGGGCACCTATCTCGAGAAGGTGACGGGCCGCACGATGCACGTCTGGCCGGGGGAGTGTCACGTTCACGCCGGCATCCGGCCCGCCGACATCGACCGCGCCCGCCGCGAGCACGGCGACGCCGACCTGCTCGTCCACCCGGAATGCGGCTGTGCCAGCCAGTGCATGTACTTCAAGGCGAACGGCGACATCGACGCGGACCGCACTCACATCCTCAGCACCGAGGGCATGGTCCAGCACGCGCAGAAATATCCCAATCGCAGTTTTGTCGTAGCGACCGAGCTCGGCATCATGCACAGGCTGTCTAAGGAGGCGCCGCAGGGTCGCTTCTACGCCGCGAGCGAGCGTGCGATCTGCCGCTACATGAAGAAGATCACGCTCGACAAGCTGCTGACCTCGCTGCGCGAGGACGTGTTCGAGGTCACAGTCCCGCAAGAGGTGGCGGACCAAGCCCGGCTGGCGATCCAGAGAATGGTCGAAATATGACCACCTCGCGAAATCTTCGATTTCGTGGGGACCCCGGTCGTCACTCTCCCTTGGCTGTCGATTTGCTCATCGTCGGCGACGGGCTCGCCGGGTCGGCGGCTGCGATCGAAGCGGCCCGGATGGGCGCCTCGGTCGCCCTGGTCTCGGCGGCTCACGGCTCGTCCGATCGCGCGCAGGGCGGGATCGCGGCCGCGACGCTGCCCGAGGACTCGCCGCGCCTTCACGCCCTCGACACGCTCGCCGCGGGAGGCGCGCTGTGCGACCCGAGCGCGGTCGCGATGCTGACCTCGGCCGGACCCGAAACCGTGCGCTGGCTGGAGTCGCTGGGGGTCCATTTCGACGGCGGCTCAGCCCGCGAGGCGGCACACTCGCTTCCTCGCGTGCTGCATCTCGGCGGGGACCAGAGCGGCAGCACGCTGATGACCTTCATGCGCAGGGCGATCGAGCGCGAGCCTACCATCACACGCTATCGCGCCCGTCTCCAGTCACTCATCGTCGACGAGTCTTGCGGCGGAGCGAGCTTTTCGGGCGGACTTACCATGCGTGCGGGCGCCACCGTGCTCGCCACCGGCGGCTACGCGGGCCTGTACGGGCGCACGACCAACAGCCGGATCAGCAACGGGAAGGGGATTCTCGAAGCGGCTCGCGCGGGCGCGCGCATCGCG
This sequence comes from Candidatus Dormiibacterota bacterium, assembly GCA_003151935.1. Taxonomy (GTDB): domain Bacteria; phylum Chloroflexota; class Dormibacteria; order Dormibacterales; family Dormibacteraceae; genus Palsa-870. The sequence goes on from PLYZ01000043.1 coordinate 42,256, forward strand.
GACCTCGAGTTCGTCCAGTTCCACCCGACCGTGTTCGACGGAATCCATACCTTCCTGATCACCGAGGCGCTCAGGGGCGCGGGCGCGATCCTGATCGACGAGCACGGCGAGCGGTTCGTCGACGAGCTGCTGCCTCGCGACCAGGTGGCGCGAGCGGTCGCGGCGCATCGCGGTCGCGCCTTCATCTCGGCGGTCCACCTGGACCCGGACCTGCTTCGCCACAGCTTCCCGAACTTCGTCCGCAACTGCCGGCTGGCGGGCATCGATCCTCTCCGGCATCCGGTTCCGATCGCCCCGGCCGCCCACTACACGATGGGTGGGGTCGTGACCGACCTCGACGGACGGTCATCGGTCGACGGGCTTTACGCCGCCGGCGAGTGCGCGCGCACCGGCGTCCACGGCGCCAACCGTCTCGCCAGCAACTCTCTCCTCGAAGCCGCGGCGTTCGGGCGGCGAGCCGGCGCGGCCGCGGCAGGCGCGCCGAAAGTGGAGGACGCCAGCCAGGTCAGGCGAAGACCGTGGCGACGCGGCAGCCTCACGGTGGCACAGGTTGGGGACGTGCTCGACTCCGCGGCCGGAGTCCTCAGAGCTGGAACCGAGTTGAAAGGCGCGCTGGCCGAGCTTCGCTCAGGCGCCGTGTCCTCAGTGGCCGCGGACGCCGCCGACATGGCCTCCATGATCTGCGCCGCGGCACTCGCCCGCCCGGCCAGCATCGGCGCGCATCAGCGGCGGGACGAAGCGGACCGCATCGCGGTCTAGCTCCCTGCCACCGTGGCCGGGGCGACCGGTCTTCGGCCGGTCGCCGCTTGCGCGCAGGGAAAACCATCCGGGGTTTTCCCTCATAAGCTCTAGCGCTTCAGGGCGCGGTAGGTTTCGACTTCGCCGGCGATCGCGATCACGGATGCGATGCCGAACGTCAGCGCTCCAAGGACCAGCAGGCCCGCGCCCAGTGGGATGGACCACGCTGTCGCGGCCAGGCCGAGACAAAGGATGCCCACTGCCAGGATCAGCACGGCATAGACCCTGAAACCGCGGCGGTTGGCGGCAAATCCCGGAGCCAGCTCCCCGAGAGGTTGCGACGTCACGCGGCGCATGACGAGGTCGGCGGCGCCGAAGAGGTTGAGCAGCAGGATGAGCCCTGCCAGGCAGAGCAGCACGCCGATCGCCAGGACGATCCCCACGTCCCGTATTTTCGCCGCCCCTAGGATTTGTGCGTGCCTACCACACAAAGCCCCGCGAAGTCCGAGGCTGCGCCGTGACTTCGCGGGGACCCCTGACGACACAGGACCGGGTCCGGAACTTCTGCATCATCGCCCACATCGANNACCTGGAGCGAGAGCGCGGCATCACGATCAAGTTGCAGGCGGTCCGCATGACCTACCCGGCCAAAGACGGCAAGATCTACGAGCTCAACCTGATCGACACGCCGGGCCACGTGGACTTCGCCTACGAGGTTTCGAGGTCGCTGGCCGCGTGCGAGGGAGCCCTCCTGGTGGTCGACGCGGCGCAGGGCATCGAGGCCCAGACCCTCGCCAACCTGTACCAGGCAGTCGAGGCGGGCCTGACGCTCATCCCGGTGGTCAACAAGATCGACCTCGACGCCGCCCAGCCCGAGATGGTCGCTGAGGAGATCTCCGACGTCACCGGCATACCTCGCGACCAGGTCGTCTTCGCCTCCGCCAAGGAGGGCATCGGAACCGAGCAGATCCTCGAAGCGGTGGTCGCACGGGTGCCGCCTCCGCACGGCGATCCGACCAAGCCGCTCCGAGCCCTGATCTTCGACTCGCACTACGACACCTATCGCGGCGTTATCACGTACGTGCGCGTCGTCGACGGCGAGATCATCCCCGGGACGAAGGTCCGGATGATGAACACCGGGAAGGTCCACGAGGTCGACGAGGTCGGTTGGTTCGCGCCGCGCCCCCGCCCCGCTGAGAAGCTGACCGCCGGCGAGGTGGGCTACGTGACGGCGGCGATCAAGAACGTCGTCGATGCCCGAGTCGGGGACACGATCACGACGGCCGAGAACGGCGCCGCGAAACCGCTGCCGGGCTACCGGCAGGTGAAGCCTATGGTCTTCGCCGGGCTCTTTCCGACCGACTCAGACCAGTTCGGGGACCTCAAGGAGGCGCTCGAGAAGCTCCAGCTGAACGATGGCGCGCTCTCGTTCGAGCCGGAGAACTCCGCGGCTCTCGGCTTCGGCTTTCGCTGCGGGTTCCTCGGGCTGCTCCACCTCGAGATCGTCCAGGAGCGCCTCGAGCGCGAGTTCGAGCTCGA
>PLYZ01000081.1 GCA_003151935.1 Candidatus Dormiibacterota bacterium
TGCTGAGGTTGATGAAGAGCGTGAACGCGACCACGAGGACGATCGCCAGGGTCATCACTATCAGGTCCTTCACTCCGATCGACACGCCGCCGATGTTCAGCCTCGTGGCCGGCAGGAGGTCTGGGTAGTGCAGGTTGAACGGACCTCGCCAAACGTACATCGCACCCTCGAGGATGGACGACATGCCGATCGCTGTGATCAAAGGGGCAAGTCTCGGGGCATGGCGGAGGGGACGGTAGGCGACGCGCTCGATGGCGACGTTGATCACGCCGGTTATGAGCATCGTGATGACCCCGACCGCAAGCAGCGGAAGCACATAACCAAAGCCGCTCTTGCCTTCGGCGATGCCGAATGCGGGAAAGAGGGCCAGCGAGATGAACGCGCCGAGGGTGAAGACGTCGCCATGCGCGAAGTTGATCAGCTCGATGATGCCGTAGACCATGGTGTATCCAAGCGCGATCAGCGCATAGATGGAGCCGTCCGCGAGGCCGATCGTGAGGATCTGAAAGAAGAACGAGGCGTCGTGCTGGAGCACATGCTGGAGGGTCAGTCCGAGCGCGCCCGCGACGATCAGCAGCCCGATTACGTTGGAAACCTGAGAACTGCCGTACGTCCGTAAAGTTGACGGCATACGGGCCAGGGCTCCAATCAAGGCCTTCCCCCTCCCAAGGTCACCCAATGATAAGGAGGAGGGGGCGTCGCCGCCCCCTCCTCTTAAACCGCTACGAGACGATTGGGGCTAAGAAGTACCCCCGACTGCGAACTGGCTCTTGAAGGTCCACGCTCCGGACTGAACCTGCTGAAACTGCAGGGTCGGCGTGGTCTGGTCGCCGGCCGCGTTGAGCGTGATGACGCCCGTCAGGCCCTGGAAGTTCTTGGTCAGAGGCATCTGTGCGATGACCTGGGCACGGGACGGAAGGTTGCCGCCGTTGGCGTCGATCGCGCGTCCAATTGCGTCAATGAGAATCGCCGCGCAGTCGTACCCGGCGAAGGTGTAGGCGCCGATGTTGCTTGCCCCGGGGTAGGCAACCTTGTAGGCCGCGACGATGGTTGCGGCGCTCGGGTTCTGGGTGGCGTCCGCGACGCCCTGGGTCGCGTACATGTTGCTGGTGGCCATTGCGCCGGAGTCGGTCAGGCACTGCGCGTCACCGATCCCGTCCGGTCCGAGGTAGTAGATGTCGGGGTTGAAGATCCCTGCCATCTGGCCGCGGGCCTTGCAGGCGCCGGTGGCTGAGGTGCCGCCGACGTAGATTCCCTGGGCGCCCTTGTCGTGGGCGGAGGCCAGGAAGTCGTGGAAGTCGCTCTTGGCCTTCGGGTCGTAGCTCTTGCGGTCGACCACGGTGCCGCCCTTCGCGGCAAACTCCTTGGCGAAGTTGTTGGCTACGCCCTGACCGAATGTCTCTTCATCGTCCCAAACGGCGATCTTGGTGATGCCGAGACCCGCGGGTGCAGCTTTGAGGGCGAAGTCGGCCATGGCCGGGCCCTGGAAGGTATCAGGCGCGGCGACGCGGAAGTAGTTGTTGTTGGTGCTCGGGCGGAGGCTTTCCGCCGTGAACCCGTCTGCCGCCTGGCAGTAGGAGTAGGTCACGGTCAGACACTCGTTGGTGTTCGACGGGCTCATCATCGCGAGCGGCGCCGCGTTGGCAACCGGGATCTCAGCCTTGGCCACGTTGGAGTTGAACGGGCCGACCATGCCGAGGATCAGCTTGTTGGAAATCATCGCCTGGACGTTTTGCACGCCATGCGCCGGGTCGTGCACTCCGTTGACGGCGTCGTCGAAGGGCACGAACTTCAGCGTGAAGCCACGGACGGTGGCTGCGCGCGTGACTGCGAAATTGGCACCCTCCTGGGTCGGCAGACCGCTGGATGCGTCGGCGCCTGAGGTCGGGAGATCGCTCGCTATATCGATCTCTCCTTTGGAGCCACTATTGCCGCTACTGCCGCCGCAGGCGAATGCGACGAAGGTCGCGATGATGAGGACCGCGAGTCCTCGAGCTCGAACCATATGTTTCCCCTTTGTTTTTGTGGGGAGGCCCGAAACGTCCAGGACCACAGCCTCCCCTCATTCGCCGCCCTCTTCCCAACTCAAGACCTGGTCGGGGCGAGAGTGCGCCGGCGACGAATGCGGCCACATGGGGTGGCCGAACGACTACTCCGGTCAGAACTTTGGACTCGACAGAGCCTACAAGTCAAGCATCGGATTGTCGAACTGGGCCAGATTCAGCGATAAGTGAGTGTGTTATGGAGTTAATATGGGAGTGCGGCGCTATAATCTACGACGCTGACCCAGGTCCAGGCGGCCTCCGGGTCTGGGCCCGATGGACGGTAGATCGACAACAGCCGCAGGGTGGTGTCGCCGGCGGAATCGAAACCGAAAACGCCCGTAGCGCCGCTGAACGCGGTGGTCGCGGCCAGCACCGCAACGACGCTGTCGCGGGCCGGCATGTTCCCTGCTGATGCCTTGATCGCCCGGTCGAGCGCGTCGTACACGACCGCCGTTGCGTCGTAAGCCGCGATCGTGTACGGGCCGAAGTCCTCGGGACGCCCATATTGGGTCTTGAAGGCCGCGATGATCGATCGCGCGCTGTCGATATGCTCCGCGTCCGCGGCGGGGACTGTCGCGAAGATGTCTGCAGCGGTCGCGCCGGCGTCGCCGACACAGGTCGGATCGAGCGCGATGCCATCACCACCCAGCAGCGGCACCGCCGAGTCCTGACCGAAAACGCTCGCCATCTGACTCCGAATAGCACACGCGTGGTTCGAAGACGTGCCTCCGAAGTACACGCCCGCCGTGCCGCCCTTCTTGGCCGCTTGAAGGAAAGCCGAGACGTCGATTGCCTTCGACGGATCGAGGTCCTCGTGGGCGACCACGGTTCCTCCGAGCCGGATGAACCTGGCGCTGAAGCTGTCACCGAGCCCCTGTCCGTAGGCCTCGCCATCGGTGATCACCGCCACCCTGAGCAGGTGCAGCTGCTTCGACGCGTAATCGGCGGCGGCTGGGCCCTGGAGCTCGTCGGTGGTCGAGAGCCGGAAGAAGTTGTTGACGCCTGTCGGCCGAAGGGAGGCGGGCGAGGGGAGGCTCGCGGCACTGCACGTGATTTCGGTCCGCGCGGGATTCAAGGCTGCGGGCAGGAGCGGTTCCTTGGTCAGGCAGCGGCTGCTGGTGCCGGGACTGACCATCGCCAGGTGCGCGCGATTCGCGATCGGGATCTGGGCGCGCGCGACATTAGAGTCGAAGGGCCCGATGACGGCCATGACCTCGGGCTCCGCAATCAGGGTCTGGAGGTTCTGGACGCCGCGTGACGTGTCCCGCGTCGGGCTGAACGGGTCATCCCTCGCGTCGACGGTGATGTTGAACCCGTCGAGCGTCGGGTGGCCGTGAACGAAAAAGCGAACGCCGTTGAGCGTGGACGCGCCGGCGCGGCCTTCGCCACCGGTCAGCGGCAGGTCCGCGCCGATTGTGATCGTGCGGGCCGATGACGCGCCCGTGTCCCCGCCAGAGCAGGCCGGCAGGGCGAGCAGGAGCGTGATGCACGCGGCCGCGGGGCCCCTCAGAACGGACCGCACCGGGTGATTGCCCACGGCAGAACTTATACTCGTGTTTCATTCCCAGCCGGGCAATGCACCATGCCGCCCCGGCGCAGGTCACTAGGAGCGCGCCCAATTTGAAGATCGAAACCGGTGAGCACCTAAAGCCGCGGTCGCAATACGCGGACGAGGCCGTCCAGCTTGCCATCGCCGGCAAGTGGGATGAGGCGGTCAAGCTGAACCGCTTCATCGTCGAAAGCCTTGGTGCCGACGAGGAGACGCAGAACCGCCTGGGCAAGGCGCTCTCCGAGCTCGGCAAGTTGAAGGACGCGAAAGCGGCCTACGAAGCCGCCCTCAAGCTCAACCCGATGAACTCGATCGCGAGAAAGAATGCCGCGCGCATCAACACGCTGCTCCACCAGAAGGAGGGCCTGAAGGTCGGAGGAACGCGGGTCGACCTCAACCTATTTGTCGAGGAGATGGGCAAGACGATCATCACCGCGCTCGAAGGCGCGTCGCCTGACATCTGCTCCAAGGTGGCAGCCGGTGACGTCGCCGAGCTGAAGATCGATGACGACGGCATCGTTGCCGAGACGTCACGAGGCGTCCGGCTGGGCGTACTCGAGGCGAAGCTTGCCCGGCGCCTGATCAAGTTCATGCGCGGCGGCAACCGCTACCAGGGCGGGGTCACCGCGTGCGATGGCAGCACCGTGAAGCTGATCGTTCGCGAGACGTACCAGGACCCGAAGTTTTTGGGCAAGCCGAGCTTCCCGATGCGGCGAAAGCGCGAGGTCGAGTTCCGGCCTTACACAAAGGAAAGCCTCCTCTCGAGGGACGTCGAGGTCTTTGCCGGCGAGGACGACGAAGAGGAGCCGCGGGTCGAAACTCCGGTGAGCGACGACCTGGAAGAGGGCATGCACGCCGTGGAGGACGATGCGGAGCCGGTGGACTTCAGCGAAGAAGCGGATGCCGACGGCGATGACGATGACGAAGATGAAAGCTGAAGACAATCTAGCGGCCGCGGCCCGGAGGTCTCTTCACCGCCGGTAGTCGTGAGTCAACAAACGTAGTCACTCACCTGGGCGGAGTCCCAGGGTTTCGCGACCGTCTTCCTGACGAAGCAGAGGTGCTGCGAGAAGCGCAGGAGTCGGTCCTCGCAGAGATGCGCCGGTGGGGTTACCGCCATGTGATCACGCCGATGGTCGAGAGCACCGAGGTGCTCGAACGCGGAATCGGTGCCGATCAGCGCCGGCGCCTTTTCAAGTTCGCGGACGCACGCGGAGAGGTCGTCGCCGTGGTCGGCGAGCGCACCGTGCCGGTGGCCAGGCTTGTCGCCGGCAAGCTCAGGGGATCGCCGCTGCCACTGCGCCTGTGCTACGCGGGGCCCGTGCTCTCGACCGATGACGGCCGGTTCCAACAGCGCCGGGAGACCTACCAGGTCGGAGCGGAGCTGGTCGGCGCTCCGGGCACGGTGGCGGATGCCGAGGTGATCGCGCTTGCCGCTCGCTGCCTGCAGGCGAGCGGAGTGCAGCGCTACCAGGTCGACGTCGGCCACGCCGAGTTCTTCCACGGGATCATGGACGCGGTCAAGCTGCCGGAAGAGGTCAAGGCCGCCGTCCGGGTCGCCCTGGCCGCGCGGGACTTTGTCGCCCTCGAAACGCTGCTCGAGAAGACCCCTCTGCGCTCGGCCGAACATGAGCTGCTGCTGCGATTCCCCGCCCTACGCGGAGGGTCCGAGATTCTCCAGGCCGCCGGGGGTCTCGTGCGCAACCGTCGATCCGAACGCGCGCTCGCGGAGCTGGCCGAGGTACAGGAGCTCCTGGTCGCGCATGGCCTCGGCGAGGTCGTGAGCCTGGACCTCGGGGCCATCCGCGACTTCGATTACTACACCGGGATCATCTTCGAGGGCTACGGTCCCGACGTCGGACGGCCGGTCGCCCAGGGCGGGCGGTATGACGGCCTGCTCGCCCGCTTCGGACGGCCGGCGCCTGCGACCGGTTTCGTCGTGCAGCTCGACCTCGTGTGGGAGATGCTCATACGCGCGGCTCGGCCGCCGGCTCTGCCGCGGATCGACGCGGCGGTGGCCTGGAGCGGCTCAGGACTGAAGACCGCGCTGAGGCTGGGCTCGACCCTGCGCCTGTTCGGGATGCGTGCGGTGGTCGACACTCAGGCGCGAGAACAGGCGGAGTCGAAAACCTGGTGGCGCACAGTTGGAGCGGTCAACCTCATCCACTGCCGGAATGAGTCGACCGTCGCCTGGACGGTCCGCGGCCACCGTACGCGCCGGTTGCCGCCGGAGCAGGTGGCGGGGCGTCTCGCCGGTGGGCTCGCGTGACAGCGCGTAAGGCTTCGGCGCGGGGGAAGGTGTCGATCGCGGTGCCGACCGGGGCCCTGATGCCGGGCGCGCTGCGCTTGCTTGCCCGCGCGGGTGTCGCCCGCTTGAGCGGCGAAGAGCTCGGCCGCCAGCTGCTCGTGGATCGCGCGGGCGTCCGGGTCATCCTTGTCAGGCCGGCGGACGTCCCCGCGTACGTCGACCATGGAGCGGCCGACCTCGGGATCGTGGGCAAGGACATTCTCTGGGAGACGCCAGGAGCGCACTACGAGCTCGTCGACCTGAGGTTCGGCGGCTGCCAGCTCGTGCTCGCGGTTCCGCTGGCGTCAAAGCTCAACGGCGCTGAAACGTGGCCGCCGCAGCTGAGGGTGGCCACGAAATACCCGCGGACCGCGACCGCCTGGTTTGAGTCTCGGGGCCAGGCGGTCGAGGTGGTGCAGCTTCACGGGTCGGTCGAGCTCGCGCCCCAGGTCGGTTTGGTCGACGCCATCGTCGACCTCACCGCCACCGGCCGCACGCTCAGGGAGAACGGCCTGCGGGTGACCGCGACGCTGGGTGCCTCCACTGCTCGGCTGATCGCAAACCAGGCCAGCCTCAAGACGCGCACTGACGCGGTGCAAGCGGCGGTCGGACGGTTGCGCGAGGCGGTCGGCCTATGAGCGTCAAGCGCTTCGACTCCGCCTCGTGGCTCGGCTCCCCGATGTCGCGGCGCAGGCTCGACCTCTCGCAATTCGGCAGTGAACGAGCGGTGGTCGCGGACATGTGCGCGCGCGTCGCGGCCGAGGGCGACGACGCCCTGCGGGAGCTGGGTAAGAAGTTCGACGGGTGGGCGCCGGGCCCCCGCGAGACGTTTGAGGTTCCCGGAAGGGAACTGGCCGCCGCCGCGGACAGCCTGCCGCCGGCAGATCGAGATGCCCTGGAGTTCGCCGCCAAGCGCATCCGGGCCTTTCATGAACGCCAGCTGCAGCCGGCCTCGGGCGGGCTGCCCGGCCTCGAGCTCGTCACGCGCCCGGTCCGGCGCGCCGGTCTCTACGCGCCGGGGGGGCGCGCCGCCTATCCGTCGACGGTGCTGATGACCGTGATACCCGCCCGGATCGCGAAGGTGCCCGAGGTGGTCCTGGCCACGCCGCCGCGACCAGATGGGAGCGTCCCGAAGGCCATCCTCGCGGCGGCGCACATCGCCGGCGTCGACACCGTCTACCGGATAGGGGGAGCGCAGGCGATCGCCGCGCTGGCCTACGGCACGACCACGATCCCCCGTGTCGATGTGGTGGCCGGACCGGGAAACATCTACGTCACCCTTGCGAAACGGGAGGTCTTCGGTGCGGTCGGAGTGGACGGCATCGCAGGCCCCACCGAGGTGCTGGTTATCGCAGACGACGGGGCGAGGCCGGATTTCGTCGCTGCGGACCTTGCCGCGCAGCTGGAGCACGACCCGCTCGCCTGGGCGGTGCTCATCACCGATTCGTCGCACCTCGCGGATCGCGTCGAGGATGAGCTTGCGAGCCTGGTTGGCGGCCTGGAGCGCAAGGAGATCATTCGCAAGGCCAACTGCTGCATCGTCGTCGCCGGCGACCTCGACGAGGCGATGCACCTCGCCAACGACTTCGCGCCCGAGCACCTGCTCATCGTCACCAGCGATGCTGATCGCCGCGCGACGCAGGTAGAGAACGCGGGTGCTGTTTTCGTCGGGCCGTACTCGACCGTGCCGCTCGGCGACTACGTGGCGGGGCCCAACCACACTCTGCCGACCGCCGGCGCCGCGAGGTTCGCGTCGCCGCTCGGCGTCCACACGTTCCTCAAGCGCACCAGCGTCCTGAGCCTGGACCGTGACGACCTCGAGATGCTGCGCGACGCATGCGTGCGCCTCGCGGAGCTGGAAGGACTCGGCGCGCACGCACACGCTGTAGAGGTGAGGCTTGAGTAACAGAGTCAACAGACGTGGCGAGATCGCACGCAAGAGCAAGGAGACGCGCCTGACGGCGAAAGTGGATCTTCACGGTCGTGGGCGGATCAAGGTCGCGACCGGGCTCCCGTTCCTCGATCACATGATCGAGCAGGTCGCGCGCTACGGGGGCTTCGATCTCACGCTGCGCGGCTCCGGCGACCTGCACGTCGACACGCATCACCTGGTGGAGGATGCAGGCATCGTGGTCGGCCAGGCGCTGTCGCTCGCCCTTGGTGAGCGGGCCGGGATCACGCGTTTCGCGTCGGCCTACGCACCGCTCGACGAATCGCTTGCCCGCGTGGTGATCGACCTCGGCAAGCGCCCTTTCCTCTCCTACAACGTGTCGCTGCGCGGCCGGATCGGAACGCTCGAGTCAGAGGTGATCGAAGAGTTCTGGCGAGCGCTCTCCCTGCACCTGGGTGCCACCATCCACGTCGATGTGATCCGCGGGCGTAACCGCCATCACATCGCCGAGGCGACCTTCAAGGCGCTCGGCCTGGCCCTGCGCGAGGCGATGGCGCCGGGCGGCCCTGCCGGCGTGCCTTCGTCGAAGGGTTTGCTCGGGTGATAGCCATCGTCGACTACGGGGTCGGCAACGTGCGGTCGGTCGAGCGGGCGCTCACGCATGTGGGAGCCGAGCCGAAGCTCACGTCAGACCCTGAGGACCTCGAGCGCGCCGATGGCGTTGTCCTGCCCGGAGTGGGGGCCTTCGCTCCTGCGCTCCAGAAGCTGTCCGAGCACGGGTTGGGGCGCCGGATCGTCGAGCTCGCCACCAAGGGAAAGCCGCTGCTCGGCGTGTGTCTGGGGTACCAGCTGCTCTTCGACGAGTCGATGGAGCACGGACGCCACCACGGCCTCGGGCTCCTGCCGGGAAAGGTGGTCGAGGTCAGGAACAGCCCGCGGCTTCCGGTGATCGGCTGGTGTCGCGTGCAGCAGAGCCACGGGTCGGCGTTGTGGCAAGGGATCGAGGACGGTTCCTATTTCTACTTCGTGCACTCATACACGCCGTCGCCGTCGGACGACGCGATCGGATCGACCGAGCACTCGCCGGCCGCAGCCGGGGCTCGGGGCAACGTCATGGGGACGCAGTTCCACCCGGAGAAGAGCGGACCGGACGGCCTGCGCATCTATCAGAACTTCGTCGCCCTGTGTGGCTGATGCCGGCCAAACGCATCATCCCGTGTCTCGACGTCACTGACGGGCGCGTCGTGAAAGGTGTCAAGTTCAAAGACCTGCGGGATGCGGGTGACCCGGCGGAGCTCGCCGCCACGTACGACCGCGAGGGCGCTGACGAGATCGTGTTTCTCGACATCACGGCATCGTCCGATGGGCGAAAGATCCTGCTCGACGTGGTCGCCCGAACCGCGGACCAGGTCTTCATCCCATTGACGGTCGGGGGCGGGGTGCGGACAGTCGAGGACATGGCGGAGCTGTTGACTCATGGCGCTGATAAGGTCTCCGTCAACACGGCGGCGCTCGAGAATCCCGACCTGATCGGCGAATGCGCGGAGGTCTTCGGCTCGCAATGCGTGGTGCTCGCCATCGACGCACGCCGTCGGGCGGAACATCCCGGTTGGGAGGTGTTCAGCCATGGCGGCCGGCGCACGAGCGGACGGGACGCCGTGGAATGGGCGGTGCTGGGCGAGCAGCTGGGAGCGGGGGAGATCCTGCTCACGTCGATGGACAAGGACGGGACGCACGAGGGGTATGACCTCGAGCTGCTCAAGGCGATTTCCTCGGCCGTGCGTCTGCCGGTCATCGCGTCGGGCGGCGCAGGCACCGTCGACCACATGTACCAGGCCCTCACCGATGGGGGCGCTGAGGCGATGCTCGCAGCGTCCGTCTTCCACTTCGGAGAGCTTTCGATCGCCACCGTGAAACAAGAGCTGGCCACCAGGGGTTTGGAGATCAGGCCGTGAAACGGGATAAGCAACTCGATAAGAAACCGGACTTTTCGAAGGGCCTCGTGCCGGCCGTTGTCCAGGACGCGGATTCCGGCAAGGTGCTGATGCTCGCGTACATGGACGAGGAGTCGTGGACGCGGACGCGCGAGAGTGGCCAGGCGTGGTTTCACTCGCGCGAGCGGGGGTTGTGGCGGAAGGGCGAGACGTCGGGCAACACGATGGAGGTACTCGAGGTGCGCCTCGACTGCGACCTTGACGCGGTGCTGCTGCGGGTGAGGCCCGCCGGGCCGGCCTGCCACACCGGGGCCGAGTCGTGCTTCTTTAACGAGCCCTAGATGGACTGGGAAGGGGGTGTCGGGGCGGGGTCTGGGTGGTTGGATGGCGGGCATGGGAGAGGGCGCATTTCTGCGCACGTTTTGAGTCAAAAGTCTTGACAGCCGAACGTTTGTTTGGTAGTCTGTTCCTATGCTCGCGACGCAAGACGCCTACTCACCCAGCTCCAATGACGTGCTCCGTGAGCGACTGATTCAGCGCCGTCGGGTGATCGATCTGCGGGAAGTTGCCTTCGCTCGCGAAGCG
>PLYZ01000012.1 GCA_003151935.1 Candidatus Dormiibacterota bacterium
CCTCGGTGCAGGTGAACGTGAGAACTCCTTTCAGCTCGCGGAACCACCGGTGCACGTCGAGCGGCCCCAGGATTCCCTTGCGGGCGAGCTTGCGGAGCACCGCCGGCCCTTTCGGGACGCGCATTGGGAACTCGTTCAGAAACTGCCGCTCCGGGAATGCCGGCTCCCAGCCCGGCAGCGCACCGAGCCTTTCCGCCAGGGCATGGGCACGCTTGAAGCCGACCTCGGCCACCTGGTGCAGGCCGTCGGGCCCCATGTAGGTCAGGTAAACGCTCGCCGCCAGCGCGCAGAGCGAGTGGTTGGTGCAGATGTTGGAGGNNGTCGCCTTCTCGCGGCGGATGTGCTGCTCCCGCGCGGCGAGCGCCAGCACAAATCCCCGGCGACCCTGGGCGTCATAGGCGCTGCCGATCAACCGTCCGGGGAGGCGCCTCACGAGCTCGCGCCGGCAGGCGATGAAACCGACATGGGGTCCGCCATAGCTCGGGCTCAATCCCAGCTGCTGGCCCTCCCCTACGGCAATGTCCGCTCCGTACTGGCCCGGCGGCGCCAGGATGGCGAGGCTGATCGGGTCCACGCACGCAATCGCCAGGGCGCCTGCAGCGTGGGCGCCCTCGGTGAGCGTCCTGGCGTCGACCAGGAGGCCCAGGAAGTCCGGCTGCTGGAAGATCACCGCCGCGGTCTTCGGTCCGGGCTCGGTTCCCTTGCGCACCTTGATGCCACGGCCGTCGCTGAAGGCACGAAGCACCTCCACGTACTCAGGGTGCAGGTAACCCGAAACCACGATCTCGTTGCGGCCCGTGTGGACGTGCGCCATCATCGCGGCTTCCGCGACCGCGGTCGCGCCGTCGTAAAGCGATGAGTTGGCCACGTCGAGCGCGGTCAGCTCCGCGATCAACGTTTGAAATTCGAAGATCGCCTGCAGGGTGCCCTGGCTCGCCTCGGGCTGGTACGGGGTGTACGCCGTGTAGAACTCGGGCTTCGAGGTCACCGCGGCAACGGCTGCGGGGATGAAGCGCCGGTAAACGCCGCCGCCGCGAAAGGTCAAACGGTCGGGGAAAACCCGATTGCGAGCCGCGAGCGACGTGATCTGGGACATCGTCTCGTGCTCCGAGAGCCCGGCGGGAAGCTCGAGGGCTGCGATCCGCAGCGATTCCGGGATGTCGACCAGCAGATCGTCCATCGATTGAACGCCGATTGCCGCCAGCATCGACGCACGGTCCTCATCGGAATGGACCAGGTAGGGCACCTAGGACGCCCCGGCCTCCGCCACCTTCTTGTACTCCGCCTCGCCCAGCAGATCGGCGGGCAGGTCGCCCGTGAGCTCCACCTTCATGATCCATCCGTCGCCGTAGGGATCCGAGTTGATGAGCTCCGGTTTTGCGGTCAGCTTCTCGTTGACCGCGGTCACTCGTCCGGCGACCGGCGAGTAGAGGTCACTGGCGGCCTTCACCGATTCCACCACTCCGAAGCTTTCGCGCACCGCGAGCTTCCGGCCGGGGCTCGGCAGCTCGAGAAAAACGACGTCGCCCAGCTGGGACTGCGCGAAGTCGGTGATCCCCACCGTGACGGTCTTGCCGTCGACGATGACCCATTCATGTGTCTTGGTGTAGCGGCGCTCAGCCATCGGACACTCCTTCTCCTCGCTGTTTGCGGCGGCCGGTCAGGACTTGGCCGGAGCGACCGCGGATCGCGCCGAACCCCGATAGAAAGGAAGCTTCACCACCTCAGCCCGGGCTTCGCGGCCTCGAACTTCGACTGTGACCTTCTCTCCGACCCGCAATGATGGGCCTTCCATCAAAGCGAGCGCGATGGGGTGACCGAGGAAGAAGGAGTGCGTGCCGCTCGTGACCACGCCGGCGCGGCGGCCGGCGTTGCTCACAGCTGCACCGTGGCGCGGAATGTCCCCGGGCGCGGTCTGGAGGCCGATGAGGTTGCGCCGAGGCCCGCTCTCTTTCACCTTGGCGAGCGCGTCGCGGCCGATGAAGTCACCTTTGCCGAGCTTCACGGTCCAGCCGAGGCCCGCTTCATATGGATTGACCGTCTCGTCCATGTCGTTTCCGTAAAGCCGCAGAGCGGCTTCGAGGCGAGTCGCATCCCGCGCGCCGAGGCCCGCCGGAAGGACGCCCTCCGCTTTCCCGCGCGAGAGGATGGCGTCCCACACCTCGCCCACACGTCCTGACTCGATGAAGAGTTCGAAGCCGTCCTCTCCCGTGTAGCCGGTTCGCGAAATGAGCGCGGCAACGCCCGCGATTTTGCCGGGGCGAAACGCGAAATACGCGATGTCATCGGTGGTTGACGAGCCGCGCGGCAGGAGTGCATGAGCCCGAGGGCCCTGGAAAGCGATGAGGCTCATGTCCTCGGTGTGGTCGTTCATCGACACGCCAGCCGGAATGTGCCTTCGCATCCAGGCCGTGTCTTTCTCGCGATTGGCCGCGTTGACCACGACGAGGAACCGGTCGGCCGCCTCGCGATAGACGACCAGGTCATCGATCGCGCCGCCGTCTTCCTTACACATGAGCGTGTAGATCGCGTGACCCGGAGCGAGCGAAGCGAGGTCGTTGGTGAGGAGGCCCTGCAGGTACGACTCGGCGCCGGCGCCCTCGACCACCAGCCGGCCCATATGCGAGATGTCGAACAGGCCCGCGGCCTTGCGGACGGCGAGGTGCTCGTCGCGAATCGACGTGTACTGCTGTGGAAGCTCCCAGCCTCCGAAGTCGACCATGCGGCCTCCGAGCGCTACATGGCGATCGTAGAGAGGCGTTCGGTGTGGCGCGCTAGTTGCCAAATTCAACGCGCTCGTCGTTATCGAAGTCGATCGCGGCGGGATCGATGAACTCGAGCATCTCTTCGTCGTGGCGCCTCCTCGCGTCGGCTACCACGCCGGCCATGTAGCGGGTCCGCTCGACCGTCCATTCGAGCTTTTCGGCCAGCTCGCCGTCGGTCGGCGCCCGGTGGAGCTCCCGGCGCATGACCATCTGGGTGTGCTCGTAATCGGTGGCCGCCGCAATGAGCAGCTCGGCATCGCGCACGCCGACCGCCCCGACTGCGATGGCCTGGTCCATCTGCGCGCCGATGCACCGCTCCGCAAAAGCTGCAAAGTCGCCCTGCCCACGGCCGGTGAAAGTGCGGACGGCCTCGACCAGTCCGATCGATCCCTCCTGGACCAGGTCGGGCATCGACAGGCCTTGCGCGTCGTGGTCGGCCGCCAGCCGGATCACCAGGTCGAGATTCACGGCCACGAGCCGTTCCTGACTGGCTTTGTCACCAAGCGCGGAGCGCTCGAGAAGTCGTTCCTGCTCACCGTCGCTGAGCGGCGGGGTCGCCTCGACCAGCCGCAGGAGGTCGCGCATGGTCTCGGCATCGCTGTCGACGATCCTGCGGCGTGGAGCCTTGTCGTGCTGATTCGGGCTTACCCCCATGACTCGGATTTTACGACGTGCCGGAACTCGCCCCGGTCCCGGCGCCTAGGCAATGTTCCACGTTTTACATAGGCATCCCGCCGAGAGGATCGCCATACTCGGAGGCATGCGGATGCGGTCGGCGCTGACGTTCGCGTTTGTGCTGTTCGCCCTGGTCGTCCTGCTACCCGCGAACGCGGCTGCGGCCACCCCCCACGTCGAGCGCGCCGACCTCGTCGGCGACATCAACACGATCATGGCCGCCTACATGGAGGGTGCTGTCAGCCGCGCCGAGGCGGATCACGCCGACGCCTTGCTGGTGGTGATCAACACGCCGGGCGGAATCTCCACCTCGATGGACGACATCGTCACCAGCCTTCTCAACTCAAAGGTGCCGGTCGTCGCCTACGTCTACCCAAGCGGAGCTCGGGCCGCGTCCGCCGGGCTGTTCGTTTCGCAGGCGGCCGACGTCCTGGCGATGGCGCCCGGGACGAATATCGGGTCGGCGCATCCGATCGATGCCTCAGGAGCAAACCTCACAGGTGATCTCGGCGCCAAAGTCCTGAATGACGCTGTCACGCGAGTTCGCAATCTCGCGACGATGCACGGACGTAACGCCGACTGGGCCGAGCAGGCGGTGCGCAACAGCGTCAACATCAATGCGGAAGACGCCGTCAAGCTCCACGTCGCAGACCTCGAGGTCTCCGATCCGGTGGCTCTGATGAACATGATCGACGGGCGTTCGGTCTCCAGGGCCAGCGGGACTCTCGTCTTGCATACGGCCGGCGCGAGCATCGACGACATGCCCATGCCGTTCTGGCAGGTCTTCCTCAACGCTTTGATCGATCCGACCATCGCCGCACTCCTGATCATCGTCGCGGGATACGGGATCATCACCGAGCTGTCCAATCCCGGAGCGATCCTTCCCGGGGTCGTGGGCGGGGTGGCGGCGATCCTCGCCATCGTCTCGCTCGCCAACCTGCCCGTCAATATCGCCGGCGCTTTGATGATGCTGCTCGCGCTGCTCCTGTTCATTGCGGACCTCAAGGCCAACACGCACGGCATCCTGAGCACCGGCGGCGCGTTCGCGCTCGTGCTCGGCATGGCTTTCCTCGTCAACACCGGGCCCATCGGGCTCGGCGTCAACCCGGTCGTCGCGGTGGGCACCGCCGTGGTGACCCTCGGATTCTTCATCGTGTTCGTGCGCAAGATCTGGAACGCGCGGCGCGCGCCTCCGTTCGTCGGGGTGGAAAGGATGGTCGGGGCCCTCGGGGAAGCGCGCGAAGAGCTCGCTCCGGAAGGTCTAGTGTTTGTCTCAGGCGCATTGTGGAAAGCCGTCGCAACGCCTGAACCGATCCACGTGGGAGCGCCCGTGCGCGTGGTCGGTCGCGATGGTTTTCAGTTGAAAGTGGTCCCCGGCGCGAGTGTCGGGATGAACGTGGCGATTAAGGAGAAGAGCTAGTGGATATCGGAGTTCTCACCGTCATCGCGGTGATCCTCGTGCTGGCCGTGATCGTCGCCTTCTCCAGCCTTCGGATCGCAAATGAATATGAGCGCGGCGTGGTGTTCCGGCTGGGCCGGCTCATCGCGCTCAGAGGCCCCGGGCTGTTCTTCATCATCCCGTTCGGCGTCGATCGCCTGGTCAAGATCGACCTTCGCGTCATCACACTCGAGGTGCCTCCCCAAGAAGTCATCACGAACGACAACGTCACCGCCAAGGTCAACGCGGTCATCTACTTCCAGGTCATCGACGCGCGCAAAGCCGTGACCCAGGTCCTCAACTACATCAACGCCACCTCTCAGATCGCGCAGACCACCTTGAGAGCGGCGCTTGGGCAGGCGACCCTCGATGAGCTGCTGGCCAATCGGGAAAAGATCAACCAGAATCTTCAGAAGATCATCGACGAGCAGACCGAGCCATGGGGCATCAAGGTCGCCGTGGTCGAGATCAAGGACGTCGAGCTGCCGAGCACGATGCAGCGCGCGATGGCGAAGCAGGCCGAGGCGGAGCGCGAGAAGCGCGCCAAGATCATCAACGCCGACGGTGAGTTCCAGGCTTCGCAGACGCTGGCCAACGCTGCACGAGTGATCTCTTCACAAAAGGGCGCCCTCCAGCTGCGTTTCCTTCAAACCATGGTGGAGATCGGATCCGAGAAGAACACCACGATCCTGCTTCCGTTCCCGATCGAGCTGATCCGGCCGCTGATCGACATTGCGCCGGCACCCGAGGATGGAGCGCCGCCGCCACCACCTTCCATGCCTGTGCCTACGCAAGGTTCCAAGTCGGGCTGAGCGGCCACATCGTCCTGGACGCGGCAACGACTGCCGCGACGGTTCTGCTG
This sequence comes from Candidatus Dormiibacterota bacterium, assembly GCA_003151935.1. Classification (GTDB taxonomy): domain Bacteria; phylum Chloroflexota; class Dormibacteria; order Dormibacterales; family Dormibacteraceae; genus Palsa-870. The sequence goes on from PLYZ01000012.1 coordinate 5,741, forward strand.
CCGCTGCCACTCATCGTTACGGCCAACGCTGCCGTCGGCCGCAGTTGGGCGCATCACGTGATCGCGATCCTCGCTGGGTTCAGCGCCGGGATCACGTTTCTCATCGGCGCCCTGGACGTGGCCGGCGCCGGCACGCTCACCGCCGGTCAGGGCGGTCAGAGCCGCCTCCCGCTCGACGTGGGTTTCATGGCTACAGCGTCGATCGCGGCCGCTCTGGCTTCCAAACCTGTCCGCGAACGCGTCGCGCGATTCGTGCCGCTCGACCCCGACAACCCGGTCCACGCCTTCGCGCTCGTGCTGGCCGTCATCTTTTTTGGCACTCAGGTCTCGACGATCCTGTTCACGAGCCTGGCGATCTCGTCTCAGTCGGCAGTCGGCGTCGGCGACCTGATCGCGCAGGAGGCGGGGCTGCTCATCCTTGCGGCCGCTGGGGTAGGCATCTTCATGCGCCGCAACGCATCCCAGACCGCGGCGAGACTGGGCCTTGTCCGGCCCGCTTGGTGGCACGTGGCCCTGGCCCTTGGGGCAGCCGGGGTTTTCTTTGCTTTCGGCCTGGCCATGGACGACCTGAGCCGGACCCTGACGCCGGACATCTACCGCCAGGTGAGCTCGAACACCAATCAGCTTTTCGGAGGGCTCGTCAGCGGGCCGGTGGGCATTGCGGCCATCGCCCTGGCGCCGGCGATTGGCGAGGAAATTCTCTTCAGAGGCGCGCTGCAGCCACGGATCGGACTGATCGCAACGGCCCTTCTGTTCGCGTCGTTCCATGCTCAGTACGGTTTGTCGTTCGACACGTTGGGTGTATTCGTGATCGCGCTCGGCCTGGGCTCGATTCGCAAGTTCACGAATACCACGACCTCCGCGATGAGCCATGCCGCCTACAACCTGCTGGTAGCCGTCGGAATCGCGGATTCGAGCCTCTACCTCGCGGCTGGAGTCGAACTGATCTTGATTGCGGCCTCGGCGTACGGTATCTGGGCGGCTCGGCGCCGGCAGGCGGAGGCCGTGGAGGGCGACCTTGACAACCTGGCCAGCCGCCCGCAGTAATCTGAACTAGAATCCCGAGTATGCCACCAGATATTGGATCTATGGAGCGCATCAACCCCAAGATGTTGGCGACCACCACCCCACCCATCATCGCAGTGGTCAACCAGAAAGGCGGCGTCGGCAAGACGACCACGGCCATCAACCTGGGGGCGGCGCTGGCAGAGCTCGGCCACCGAACGCTGTTGGTCGATCTCGATCCGCAGGCGAACTCGACCTCCGGACTCGGCCTGGACCCCACGCGCGCCCGGCTCAACATCTATCACCTCTTGACCGGCGAAGCCGACGTGCAGCAGGTGGCGCTGCCGACCGGCGCGAGCGGGCTGGAGCTGGTTCCCTCGCACATCGACCTGGCCGGGGCTGAAATCGAGCTCGCCTCGCTCAACGCCCGCGAGATGCTGCTCCGTAAAGCGCTCTCTACTCCGCAACCCGGTGTCGAGTGCGTGATCATCGACTGCCCGCCGTCCCTCGGCCTGCTCACCCTCAACGCACTCACCGCGGCCACGAGCATGCTGATCCCGACGCAGTGCGAATACTTCGCGCTGGAGGGCCTGCGACACCTCATGTACACACATCAGCTGGTGCGCTCGCGCCTCAACCCCAAACTGGTGATCGCGGGCATCGTCATGACGCAATTTGACGCGCGCACAACACTGTCGTGGGATGTCCTCGAATCGGTGCGGCGTTCGTATCCGCACGAGGTTCTCCAAACGCTGATCCCCCGCAACGTACGTATCAGCGAGGCGCCAAGCCATGGCAAATCGGTGATCGAATACGACCCCACATGTCGAGGCGCGATCGCATACCGCGCCCTCGCGAAGGAGCTGCTGGAACGATGAGCCAACCACGCCTGCGCGGTCTCGGTCGCGGACTCGAGGCCTTGATCCCGATGTCGCGCGAGGGCGAAGCCCTCGTGCCGCAGATGATCGCCGTCGACCAGATTCGACCGTCGCACCAGCAGGTGCGCACGCGCTTCGACGCGGAGCCACTTGGCGAGCTGGCCGAATCGATCCGGCTGCACGGCGTGCTCCAGCCGGTACTCGTGCGAAAGCTCACCGACGGCTATGAGCTGATCGCCGGCGAGCGCAGATGGCGAGCGGCAAGGCTCGCAGGCCTGACCGCGCTGCCCGCGGTCGTGCGCAGCGACGCCGGCAATGACCAACAGCTTGTGCTAGGGCTCATCGAGAACCTGCAGCGGGCGGACCTCGATCCCATCGAGGAGGCGCGGGGCCTGCGCCGCCTGACCGAAGAGTTCGGCCTTACGCATGAGGAGGTCGCGCAGCGGATCGGGAAGCATCGCGTGTCGGTGACGCAATCGCTGCGGCTCCTCGCCGGCTGCGCAGCCGTCCAATCCGCCGTCGCGGCAGGCGTCATCAGCGCCGGACACGCTCGCGCCCTGGTCGCGCTGGAGGCCCAGACGGCGCAGGAGCACGGCCTGAAGGTCGTCATCGCGCGTCACCTTTCGGTCCGCCAGGCCGAGAACTGGGTCAGGACCTACCGTCCGCGCCGGAAGGTGCGCAGCGACTCCACCGCGGAGCTGCGTGCAATCGCGGCCGATGTCGAGTCGAAGCTCGGCTTGCCGATGAAGCTGACCGGCAGCCTCAATCGTGGAAAGATCGAGCTCCGCTACTCGAGCCGCGAAGAGCTTGAACGGGTCTGCGCTAAGCTCCTCTCCTAAAACTGATGGCCGTTTCACAACCGCGCGCGGCCCAACCCGCGCCAGCCGCGAGTTCCGGCGCTTCGTCGCTGCTGCGCGAAGTCGCCGAGGTCGTCGTGCTGGCGATCATCCTGTACTTCGCCATCAGCTTCGCAGTCCAGGCGGTGCACGTGGAGGGACTCTCCATGTACGCGACGCTGGACGACAACGACTACCTGATCGCGAACAAGATCGACTACCGGCTGCACCCGCCGCAGCGGGGCGACATCATCATCCTGCGCCCGCCCACAAGCAACTCCACGGACTTCATCAAGCGGGTGATCGCGCTTCCAGGAGAGCGGCTTCTCATCCGCGACGGAATCGTCTACATCAACGGGCACAAGCTGGACGAGCCGTACCTGCCGGAGGCGTGGACAACGCTCAACAACCCCGCCCCCTGGAGTGTTGGGGACGGCGCGGTCATTCCCGCGAACGAATACTTCGTCATGGGCGACAACCGCAACCGCTCGCAGGATTCACGCATCTTCGGCCCGATCACTCGCGATCGAATCGACGGCCGCGCATGGTTTCGCATCTGGCCGCTGGATCATTTCGGCAACATCTACGCGCAGGAACCCTTTCTCGAAACGTCGACCGCATTCGCCGGTTGACGCCAAGCGCCGTGGCTAGGCCTGCATTGCCGACCTGAAGGCGGCGTCGCTCGGAAACGGTCCGATGACTGCCATCTGAAGAGGTCCACGCAGGATCTCGCCGGCAACTCGCTTGATGTCCGCGGCGGTCACCGCGTCCACGAGCGCGAGCTCTTCCTCGAGCGTCTTGATCTCGCCAAGCAAGAGCTCCTGGTACGTGAGCCAGAATGCGACCCCGTTGGTCGTTTCGAGCTCGAGGCGCAGGCGTCCCTTGGTGAACTCCTTCGCTCGCTCGAGCTCGTCCGGTAGGACCTCCTCGTCTGAGAACCGCCTCAGCTCACCCATCACGGCGTTGACCGCTTCCACGGCCTTCTTCGGATCGACGCCGAGATACACCGCCACGTAGCCGGTGTCGCGGTGCTTTTGCATGAAGCTGTGAACGTCGTAAGCGATGCCAAGCCGCTCGCGAATGTTCAAAAAGAGCCGAGAGCTCATGCCCTCCCCCAGCACGGTGTTGAACAGGTCGATCGTGTAGCGGTCGGTATGCAGATAGCTGTAAGCCCGCACTCCAAGGCAGATGTGCGCTTGCTCGGTGCGCTGCCGCCGAACGATGACCTGCGGTGTGGCGAGCGGACCAGGTGCAACGGCTGGTGCAACGCCATTCAGGTCGCGAGGTAGGGTCAACCGCGGCCGCACGAAGTCAAGGACCGCGGCCTCATCCAGCGCGCCAGCCGCTCCGATCACGACATTCGGAAGCCGGTAGTGCGCATCGGCATACTCGAGGATGTCGTCGCGTGTGAGACGGCTCACCGACTCCAGCGTCCCCGCGATGTCGCGACCCAACGGATGGCCTGGCCACATGAGCTCCTCGAACAGGTTCTGAACGTGGTCCTGCGGTTGGTCCTGGTACATCTTCAACTCTTCCAGGATCACGGCACGTTCGCGTTCAATGTCTCCCGGATCGAGCTTCGAGTTGGACACGATGTCGAACAGAACGTCGAGTCCGAGGTCCGTGTATTCCGAGGGTACGCGCGTCCAGTAGGCCGTCAGCTCCTTATCGGTCGATGCATTGATGAAACCGCCAATGCCCTCGATCGCGTCGGCGATCTCCTTCGACGATGGCCGCCTCTGGGTGCCCTTGAAATAAAGATGTTCGATGAAATGGGAAGCCCCGGCGAGGCGGTCGCCCTCCAGTCGAGACCCTCCGCCGACCATGATCACGACGCTCGACGAGAGGCGCTCAGGCATCGCGGCCGTGACGAGCTTCGCCCCTCCTGAAAGCACGTGGACTTGATGAGGGGAGGCCATGGGAGCGCCAGTATAGGACCGGGCACGAGGGGTCCTTCCGTCGAGCGCTAGGCGGCGGGGCCTCCTTCTCGAAGCGCCCCGAGCGCCGCGTAGAGAGTCATCGCAACGAAGTCGGCGGGCATCCCATCCGACACCGCGTCAAGGGCTTCGCCGAGGTAGCGCCGGACGTTGGCCACCTGGTCGACCTCGCCCAGCTCGAGGCAGTCGCGAATCGCTTCCGCGATCTCGGTCGGTGTGATGTCCTCGTCGCCGGCGCCATCCGCAACCGAGTTGACCAGCGCGATCGCTTTCCGGATCCGCTCGGCCGCGGCCCGGCCCGCCATCGACCTCGTTACTCAGCCGCAGGCTTGCGCGGACCGACGACCACACGCCGCTCCGGCTCTTCGCCGATACTCCCACTCGTCACGTCGGGGTCGCCTTCGAGCGCAAGGTGGATCGCACGGCGTTCGAACGGCTGCATCGCGTCGAGCGTGATGGCGTCGCCCGTCATTTTCACCTGACGTGCCGCACGCATCGCGATCTCGCGCACCGTGTGCTCCCGGCGCTGCCGGTAGCGCTCAACGTCGACGATGATCCGCTCGCCTTCCGCAAGATGCCGGCCGACCATCACGTTCGTCACCGACTGCAATGCCCGCAGCGTCTCGCCTCGCCACCCGATCAACGCACCCAGGTCGCGCCCGCTTATGTCGAGGGTGATCGGCTCGCTGCTCGGCCGCACGGTCACCTGGGCGCGCACGCCCATGTGCTTCAAGAGGCCTTCGACGAGGCCGCGCGCAACCTCTGCCTTTCCGTTGGCAGGCGCCGGCGCAGACCCGGTTACCGTCTCGGCTGCGTCGTCGATCACGGTCACCTCGACCACAGCTTCCTCCTGGGTCTCGCTGATGACCTTGATGTCGACATTCCGGCGGCTCTCTTTCAGCTCGATCAGTGCCGCGTCGACCGCTTCATCGACGGTGCGGCCGCGCCCTTCAGCGGAGCTCATCGCAACTCACCTCTTGCCCTCATTTCTGCCAGCTACCTTTTGGGTCTTTTGGGTCTGGAACCATTCCTCGGCCCATTCTTCGGACCGCTGTCAGGGCCCTTCTTCAGCGGCGGCGGCTTCCCGCCCTTCGCATCAGATCCCCCGGACACGGTCCGCCTGAACCGCGCCGGCAGCACGTTTCCCCAGCCGACCACGAAGCTCTGCTGAATGATACTGACGCAGTTGCCCACAAACCAGTAGAGTCCCAGGCCCGCCGGGACGTTCAGGGCGAAGTACCCGATCATCAGCGGCGAGAGCCACACCATCGTTCGCTGCATCTGCTGGGTCTGCTGCTCCTGGTCCGTCGGGTTGGGAGCCGGCGGCATCTGCAGCATCCGCGACTGAATCAGAGTTGTGAGCGCCGCGAGCAGCGGAAAGATCAGGTAGGCGAGCAGCGGGATGGGCAGGCCCGCCAACAGAAGATGGTGGTTGGGGTTGTCGTTCAGGTTCGAGACGAACAGGAACGGCTGCGGCGGATGGCCGGCCTTGGCGAAACCCTGGAAGACGTAATACAACGCCGTCAGGATCGGCAGCTGGATCACCAACGGGAGGCAGCCGACGAGACCGCCGAGCGGGTTGACCCCGTGCTCCTGGTAGAGCTTCATCATCTCGGCGTTGAGTTTCGTGGGGTCTTTCTTGTACTTCTTTCGAAGCTCGGCAACCTGCGGGGCGAGCTTTCTCTGCTCGACCATCGTCTTGCGCTGGGTCACGAGCTGGAACTGCTGAAGGGGTGACAGGATCAGCCGGATCACGATCGTGAGGACGATGATGGCCACGCCATATGCGCCGATCGACTCGACGATCGGAACCCCCTGCAGGTGCGCGTACAGATAGTTCAAAAAGTGCGAAAGAGGCTGTTCGACGACGGCCAGCCACAGGTCGTGGATCGGCGACAGAAAGCCGCCGATGCTTTTGATGAGATTGCTCAGGTTGATTTCTCCGGTGACAGGTGGACGGTCGGATCAGGGGACAGGATCGTAGCCGCCCTTGGCGAATGGATGGCATCGGGCAATCCGCGCCGCCCCCATCCAGCCGCCGCGCAGCCAGCCATACCTCTCAATCGCCTCGTACGTGTAGTGGGAGCAGGACGGGTAGTAGCGGCAGGAAGGCGGAAGGAGCTTGGAAAACGACATCTGGTAACCACGAATCAGGGACAGAAAAAGCCTGGTCATGAGTTGAGCTTCGACAGCCTGAGCGCGGCCTCCTCAGCCTCAGCCACGAGCTCGGCAAAAGCAAGTTCCAGGGCCGCGGGACGGGCGATCAGAACCACGTCATATCGTATTCCCAGGCCGGTTAGCGGCGAATCAGCGCCCAGCAAACTCACGCGAGCCAGCTCGCGCAGACGGCGGCGAGCCCGGTTGCGATCGACCGCTCGCTTCACCGTCCGGCTGACCGTGACGCCGACCCGGCTCTGGTCCTGCCGGCTCGGCACGGCAAACGCGACGAGTGCGCGACCGCTGTAAAACCGCTTGCCGCTGATCGCGGCCTGGAAATCGCCGTGCCGGCGCAGCCGGATGCGCCGCTTCACCGCCGCCTAGGCGGAAAGCCGCTGGCGACCCTTGCGTCGGCGGTTCTGCACGACACGCACCCCGCCCCTGGCGCTCATCCGGCGCAGGAAGCCGTGCACGCGACGGCGATAACGCTTCTTGGGTTGGAAGGTTCGCTTGATGGTGGCCCCCTGCAGGAGTCAAGAACGGGCGAGAACCGCGGTAGTGTACCGGAGGGGAGCCTGGGCGATCTTGACAGCGCTTATATCACTTTATCCGTGGGTTCCGTGCCTTGCGATGTCCACAGGGCTTTGCTACACTCCCCGCCCGGAAGCAGCCAGGTTAAGGGTTCGGGTATCGACCCAGTACAGATTGCACCAATCGGTCCCACTAATCGTTGTACTTGAGAACGCAATAAGCGTATAGCATCGCTTCCTGATTTCGGGATCGATCGGATAGTGGATTTCAACCGGCTGGGCAGCGCCACCCTGTGGAAATCCCATCCGCTCTTTTCCACAGGCACCAAGGAGGCGGAGCTCATGGTCAGGGAGCTTCGGGTTGAACCTGCTGTCGCGCAGAGTGCGATTTGCAAGGTCCTCGCGTGAGCGAAGACGCGGAAAGGTCGAAAGAGGAGTTGGGCCCAGGTTTTCCACAGCATTTGCAGAGCAGGATGACCGGTCGTCCCCAGGGGCCAGCATCGCCTTCCACGCCCAGAGCAGCGCCTCCGGACAAGGAGATATGAGGTGAATCAAGACCAGATCTGGTCACAGGTTCAGGAGGAGCTCCGCTTTCAGCTTGCCAAGCGGACCTATGACATGTGGCTGAAAAACACATCGGTGGTTTCAGCCGACGGCGGTACATTTCGGATCGGAGTACCAAGCAAGCTTGCCAAAGACTGGCTCGAAGACCGGTTCTCCGGCCTGATCCAGGAAACCCTTCAAGCGGTCACCGGATCAGAGGTCGACATCGATTTCGTAATTTCGCCGACGGGTCATCGGCCCGCGCTTTCGAGTGTCGACGGCGACTTCGGCCGCGTGTCCGAGAATGGGCACGACAATCAAGTCGAGGCGGTACCGGACGCGCCGGCCATCCCCCCGTCGGAGCTCAATGCCCGCTTCCGATTCTCATCTTTCGTCGTCGGGCACAACTCGCAATTTGCTCACGCCGCAGCCAAAGCGGTTGCCGAGGCACCAGGTGACAGCTACAACCCGCTGTTCCTCTACGGAGGCGTCGGACTTGGCAAGACTCACCTCATGCATGCGATCGGTCATGAGGTCCACGATCGCTTTCCTCGCAAGCGCGTCGTCTACCTGACATCTGAACAGTTCACCAACGAGGTGATCAGCTCGATCGCGACCGCACGCATGGGCGAGTTCCGCCACAAGTACCGGACGGTGGACGTCCTCCTGATCGACGACGTTCAGTTCCTCGCGGGCAAGGACCGCACGAAAGAAGAGTTCTTCCATACATTCAATGCGCTGCACGAGATCAACAAGCAGATTGTCATCTCGTCCGACCGGCCGCCCAAGGAAATCCCGACGCTGGAGGACAGGCTTCGTTCGAGGTTCGAATGGGGACTGATCGCCGACATCCAGTCTCCGGACTTTGAAACCCGCCTCGCCATCCTCCACTCCAAGCTCGGCGAGAACACCAGCTTGATCCCGGAAGAAGTCCTCAACTTCATCGCGCACAAGGTGCAGCGGAACATCCGCGAGCTGGAGGGAGCGCTGACGCGGGTTCAGGCCTTCGCCGCGGTTCACCAGCGCCAGGTCGATGAAGAGGAGGCGGCCAGACTGCTGGCAGACATCATCCCCGCGGGGACTCGAAAGCCCATCAACGTCGAGCGCATTCAGGCGCTCGTCGCCGACTACTACAACGTCACGCTCGAAGACATGAAGAGCAAGCGCCGCGACAAGCACATCGTTTTTCCACGCCAGGTCGCCATGTTCCTCGTGCGAGAGGAGACGCCTTCATCCCTGCCGGCGATCGGCAAGGCGTTCGGCGGCCGAGACCACACGACAGCGCTGCACTCGATTGAAAAGATCGCCAACGAGCTGAAGGAGGACGAGCGGTTGAGATACGAGGTGCAGGCGATCCGCGAGCGCCTTTACGTGCAGTGATGATGCTTTCCACAGTTTGTTCAAACCGCCTGGGGACGTACCACCCGATTACCGCCGGCGGCCAAATCGTCCCCAGGCCCTCAACAGGGCTCAGCTCATCGGAGGACCTTTACCCAGACCTTTTGCACCAAACCGGACGATCTGTAAATGATCTCGACATCCACAGTCCGCACAGCGCTTACTGTTATCGACTACGGATAAGTTCAATTAAGAGAATCTCTATCAACGGGGGACAACTGACTTGAATTCGAAAGTATTAGCTGCCCAGATGAGGGTCACCTGCAGGCCGTCGGTGTTGGGTCAGGCATTGCAAGTGGTTTCGCGAGCGATCTCCAGCCGGACCACCCTGCCCATCCTGAACAACATCCTCATCGAGACGACTTCGGAGGGGCTCGCGCTCACCGCCACCAACCTGGAGATCGGCATTCGCAAGCTGGTACCGGCAGAGGTGGCGATGGAAGGCGCGACCACCGCGCCGGCCAGGCTGCTGACCGATTTCGTCGGGACCCTGCCAGACCAGGACCTCGAGCTGGCGCTAGACGGTGCGAGCCAGTCGCTCAGCCTGCGTTGCGCGCGTTTCGACACGCACATCAAGTGCATCGAGGCCGAGGAGTTCCCCCCAGGCCCGCGGCCCGACGAGGGCGACCGTCTCGAGGTTGCCCTGGACGAGCTGGTCAGTGCGGTCGAGCAGACGCAGATGGCGGCCTCGACAGACGAAGCCCGGCCCGTCCTGACCGGGGTGCTGGTCCTGATCCAGGGAGGCAGCCTGACCCTGGCCGCGACCGATGGTCACCGGCTTGCGGTGCGCAAGCTTGCCGCCAACGGCCCCGCCGACCTGGAAGCCAGCCTGATTGTCCCGGCCCGGGCCCTCGCCGAGCTTTCGAGGGTGTTGAAAGGCGAGCCTGGGAAGGTCGAGGTGATCATCTCGAAGGCCCGCAACCAGATCTTCTTCCGGGCGGGCACCTCCGAGCTTACCTCGAGGCTGATCGACGGAAAGTATCCCAACTACGCACAGGTTATCCCCACCAAAAGCTCAACCAAGGTGCGGGTGTCCACGAGCGAGCTCACGCAGACGGTCCGCGCCGTGTCGCTCTTCGCCCGTGACAGCGCGAACGTCATACGGGTCAAGGCGCAGGCCGGTGCGCTGATCCTTTCAGCGACCACCAACGAGGTTGGGGACAGCAAGGCGGAGATGGCCGCCGACGTCGATGGCTCCGACATCCAGATCGCGTTCAACGCCCGCTACGTCCTGGATGCCCTGGGAGTGATCGGGGAGGACGAGGTCGAGCTGCTGTTCGACGGCCCCCTGAGCCCCGGGCTCCTCCGACCGCCGGGCAAGGAGCACTACCTGTACGTGATCATGCCCGTGCGGGTCGCGATGTCCTGAGGATGTCCTAAGGCGGAGTGCGACTCCGCAGGGTGCGACTCAGAAATCACCGTAACTACGCCCAGCTGGACCTCACCCCTGGGCCAGGGGTGAATGTCTTCATCGGCGCCAACGGGCAGGGCAAAACCAACTTGCTCGAGGCGGTCGCGATGCTTGCCCTCTCGTCCTCTCCCCGGGCGCGGCGCGAGCTCGAGCTCGTAGGCCCCGTCGCGCCAATGGCGAGAATCGAGGCTGAGGTCGAAAGCGGAGGGATCACAGCCGAGCTCGCCATCACCCTGACCGTGGAAGGCGACCGGGCGCGGCGAGTGATCGAGGTCGACGGTGTCCGGCGCAGGGCCTTCGATCTACCCGGCCGCTTCCGGGTCACCCTGTTCTGGCCGGACGACCTTGGCCTCATCAAGGCCGGACCCGAGCTGCGACGCCGGTTCCTCAACCAGATGCTGGTCCAAATCGAGCCGGGCTACGCCCGCGCCCTGGCCGGGCTGAAACGGGTCCTCGAGCAGCGCAACAGCCTCCTCAAGCGGATCGCCGCGGGCGAGGAGGGCGGAGACGTCCTGGACGTGTGGAATCAGGAGCTGATCCGGCTCGGAGGCGAGGTGGCGGCGGCCCGATCGGCGGCGGTCCTGGAGCTGCAGCCGGAGGCAGCCCGTTACCATGCCGAAATCGCCGGTGGCGAGCGCCTGGATATCCGCTACGAGGGGCCTCCCAAGGATCTGGCCGAGGCTGTGCATAACTCGCTGGCGGAAGACCTCCGGCGGGGGTCCACGAGCGTCGGGCCGCATCACGACGACCTGCGCGTTCTGCTCGAGGGTCAAGACGCACGCGCCTACAGCTCGCAGGGGCAACAGCGCACGGCGGTGGTGAGCCTGAAGCTGGCTGAGGCGGCTCTGGTGGCCAGGCGCACGGGCGAGCGCCCCGTACTCCTGCTGGACGATGTTCTGTCCGAGCTCGACGCCGAACGCAGGGCCGCCCTCCTGAGGCAGGTCGGCGGCGAAGGCCAGGTCATCATCACGTCGGTCGAGGCTGGCCCTTTCCCTCCCGAGCTCATCGCCAATGCGATGGTCTGGACCGTCATCGAAGGCAGGATCGAAGCCTGTGGATAAATTGGGCAATATCCTGCCGAGAGTGCTGCGCCGCCAGCCCGGCGGCGCAAGGCTGATGGGCACCCAGGTCGCCTCGGCATTTCGAGCTGTGATCGGGGCGGAGCCGGCCGGTCTGTGCGACGAGATCGAGCTCCATTCCGGCACGCTCGTGGTCACCACCTCCAGCCCGGCGCTGGCCCATCAGCTGCGGCTGGATTCCGAGGCCATTCTCGGCCGGCTGAACGGTCTCGAGCTGGGGCGCAAGGTTCGGGCGCTTCGGGTCCGAATCGGCCACTCCACACCGGCGCAATGAGCACCCGCCTGGGACCCGAACAGCGCGCGGCCGCCGCCATCGGGGGCGGTCCGATCCGCGTGGTCGCCGGGGCCGGCACCGGTAAGACGGCGGTCATCGCAGAGCGCTTCAGCCGGCTGGTCGCCGGCGGATTGTCTCCGGCTTCGATCCTCGTCATGACCTTCACCGAACGCGCCGCGGCGGAGATGCGCCAGCGGATCGAAGAGCGGATCGGCGCCGCTGCTCCCGCCGTGGGGACGTTTCACTCGATCGCCCTCGGGTGGCTGCGTGCGGACGGCCGCACAGTGGGGGTCCCGGCCGGCTTTCGAATTCTCACCGGCGCCGACCGCTGGATTGTGGCCCGCGAGCTCATGTGGCAGCTGGGCGACAACGCCCTGACGGGCGACGAGCGCCCGGACGACCTGGTTGCGCCCGCACTGCAAATGCTCGAGCGGATGAAGCAGGAGCTCGTACCCATCGGAAGACTCGCTGCCTGGGCGACCTCGACCGACGACGCGGAGCGTGGCGAGCTGATGCGCGCTTGCGTCCGGTTGTTTCGCGCGTACGAAAGAGAATGCAGGAAGCGCCGTCTTCTCGACTTCGAGGACCTCCTCCTGCTCACGGTCCGGATGCTGGAGGAAAACCCGAAGCTCCTGGACACATACACCGCTCGCTACATGAGCGTGCTGGTCGACGAGTACCAGGACCTCAACCTGGCGCAGGAACGCCTGGTCGAGCTCGTCGCCTCGAGGACCCAGCCGTTTGTCGTCGGCGACGACGATCAATCGATCTACCGCTTTCGAGGGGCTTCCCGGGCCAGCCTGGAAAGGTTCGTCGCCAGCCTTCCAAACACCAGCACCATGACCATGGGCCGGAACCGGCGAAGCTCGCACCAGATCGTGGCTGCCGCAGCCACGCTGATCGGGAATAACGCCGGCAGGCTTCCCAAACAACTGGCTTCCGCCAAGCCAGGACCCAAGGTCGAGCTGTGGAGCTGCCCCGACGGAATGACCGAAGCGGCGTCCATCGCCACCCAGGCGGCGGATCTTGTTGAACGTGGAACAGCGCTGCGCGAGATCGCGGTGCTCTGCAGGACCAATGCGATCGCGCGGCCGATCGCGTCGGCTCTGGCGGCGCGGGGACTGCCCCACGTGGTGATCGGAGGCCGCGGCTTTCACGACCGCGCGGAGATCAGAGACGTCATCGCGCTGCTGCGGGTGCTGCGTGACCCCTGCGACGTGGTGGCAATCGCCCGAGCGATCACCCGCCCGCCTTTGAGCCTTGATCCTTCGAGAGCGCTGGCCGTGCTCAGGGATCGCGGGGAAAAGCTGCCCCTCGACGCCATCAAGGCCTCGAAGCCCGCGGCGCTGTTCGCGAGCCTCCTGGAGGAGCTTGCCTCGGCCGCGACCCGGCTCGACGTGCGTGACCTGTTCTTCGAGCTGATGAACCGCACCCGCTACCTCGAAGCAGTCGGCGACACGCTGGAGGCAGGCGAGGCAGCGCGTGTCACCGCCAACGTGAGTCGCTTTGCCGAGATGATCGCCGAGTTCTGTGAAACCGAGGTCGATCGGTCGCTCACGGCTTACATGCAGCACCTGGACCTCGTCCTCCTGTCCGGAGAGGACGAGGAGCCGGCTCCGGTCGAGGCGGCGGACGACGCGATCCACGTCATGACCATCCACCAGGCCAAAGGGCTCGAGTTCGACGCCGTCTTCGTGCCCGGGCTGGTCGAAGGACGTCTGCCGCAGTCGGGTAGGTCGCCTCGTTTCGAGCTGCCCCCTTCCGTCCTCGAACCGCTTGTGCGCGGCCGTGAGGACGTGGTCGCGGAGGAACGGCGGCTGCTCTACGTCGCCATGACTCGAGCCAGGAACCAGCTGTACCTGACCCGCGCCTCGCACTACGAAGGCGGCCGGCGATGGAGAGATTCGCGGTTTCTCGAGGAGGTGCGCGCCGCGGGCGCGCGAACGGTTTGCGAGCGTACGTTCGAAGCCGTAACGCAGCCTCCCGCGCGCCGAATGGCGACGAGGAAACCCGGCCAGGTCGTGCTGTCGTACAGCGCGATCGCCGCCTACCGGGAGTGCCCTCGCCAGTACTGGTTCCGACAGGAGCAGCGGCTCCCGGCAGCGCAGAGCGCGGAGGCCGTGCATGGCGTGATCCAGCACGAGGTCCTGCGCCAGGCGGGCGAAGCTCGAAGGAGCGGCCGCCAGGTTACCGCCAAGGCGCTGAAGTCGATTCACGAAGGGGTCTGGCTCGTGAGCGCGTTTCCGGATCCGCGGCGCGCTGCCACGTTCAAGCGGATCGGCGCGGCACAGCTGGAGGCCTATCGCAGCCGGGGAGGATTCGACGCACCGCCCGAGTTTCTCGAGCATCCCTTCAGCGCCGCGGTCGACGGATGGACGCTTCGCGGCGTCATCGACCGCATCGATCGCACGGACTCAGGCTGGAGGATCGTCGACTACAAGAGCGGCCGGCCGCTGACTCGCCGCCGGCGCGACCTGCAAGTCGCGCTGTATGCGCTCGGCGCAAGCAATGCGCTGCGACTGGACCCCATCGAGCTGGAGGTCGTCTACCTGGCGACGGGTGAGACGGTGAAGGTCGAGAAGGTTGGAGACCTCGTGACCGACGCCACCAGCCAGGCCGCGGAGGTGGCAGCGGGAGTTAGAGAGGGGATGTTCGAAGCGCGACCGGAGCGGCGGCGCTGCCGGCTCTGCCCTTACCGGCTCGCCTGCGCCGACGCTCTGTAGCGCGCCGCGAGCAGGAGGCACTCACGCGCGATGTCCGACGAGGCGTAGGGATGCGCGAGGTCCTGCGCCTTGCGTGACATCTCGCGCCACGTCGGTCCACCTTCGGCCAGAACCCTCACCTCGTCCAGCAGGTCGGAGTCCTTCGGCGCATAGGCGCCGAAGCCCGAGTCGACGACGTAGTCGACGTTTGGCGTCTCCTGTCCCGGCAGAAAGCCGGTGATGATCAGCGGCAGCCCCGTGGCGAGCGCCTCGGCAATCGCACCGGGACCTGCTTTGGTCACCACCATGTCGCAGGCACGCATCAGCTCTGGCATGTACTCGACAAACCCGAGCACAAGGGTGGGCGTCGCAAAGCGGAGCTCCTGCAAGCGCCGCCGCAGCTTCTCGTTGCGTCCGGCCACGACGACGAGCTGCCACTGGTAGGGCTCCCAGGCGAGGGCGCGCACCTGCTGAGGGAGATGTCCGACCCCGGCGGCGCCGCCCATCACCAGCACGGTGAACCGGCCCTCGTCGAGCCCGAAGCGCCGGCGCAGCGCCTGCTTCTCACCCGGGGCAGGTGGCCGGAACCGAAGGTCGACGGGAAGCCCGAGCAGCTTGACCCGGTCAGACGGCACCCGGCGTCTGAGCGCCACCTTGCGCGCGAGCTCGGTCGGTGCGATCACGAGGTCGGCCTGGCTGAAGGTCCAGCCGCGGTGAAAATCGACGAGGTCCGTGATCACCGTCATGAGCGCGCGCGCCCGGCCGCTCTGTCGAATCGCCTGGTGACTGATGTGGTTGAGCAGCGGGTGCACCGACAGCACGACGTCGGGGTCGTGCGTCTTCAAAAGATCGACTACGGAGCTGCGTACACCGGGGCCGAAAACGGCGCGGATCGCGGCGAAGGCGGGCCTGGTATTGCTGGTGTGATAGACCGCGCCCCACGCGGCGCGCGACCGGCGGATCACCGGTGAGTAAAGGGAGGCGAGCCGTCTGACCACCGTCGGGCCTTGCCCGATCAACGGGTCGGCAACCGTCACGATGCAGCTTGGATCGAGCAGCTTGAGGGCATCGGTGAGGGCGCGTGCGGCGGCTCGATGGCCGCCACCGGTGTCGCTAAAGAGGATCAGGACTCGTGGCGAACCGCCTGCGGGTGTCGGTACGAGTGGGGGCGCCTTCGGGTGGTCGGCGTCCGCCGGTTCGGCGCTTACTTCCGTCGCGCCGCCGCGCGGCGCGCGATCCACCGCATGTTGTACTCCGCGAGCAGGAAGGTGATGAATACCATGGCGACTATCCCGATCCCGACCCACAGGATGGTTCGCTTGGCGAGCTCACCTGGAGCGAGGGGCGCTCCGCCTTGAATGCTGTTCTGCTGAATGATGTACGCGGCCAGGTCCTTCACGTCCTGGTCGGTCAGGCCGGGGTTTCCGCCCTTGGGCGGCATCGCGATCAGTTTGGGGTCACCGGGTTGCGGCGTACGGCCGTTGGTGATGATGCTGATCAGGAAATTCGGGTCGAGCGAGTTCGGCACGCCAGGCAGCTTGTCGATCGGGTTGAGGACCGCTCCGATCCCTCCCTCGAGGCCGGCGCCGTGGCAGGTGGCGCAGTTCTGGCCGTAGAGGGTGGCTCCCCTTGTCGGGTCGCCTGGGAGTGCCCCGGCGGTGCCTGAGGGTGACGGTGAAGGGGAGCTGTCGGCCAGGGTGGTGATCGCCGTCAGGCCGACCAGCACCGGTACCGCCAGTGCGAACAGCGCGGAAAGTTTGAAGCCCTTCGGGAGGCGCATCGCGCGCCAAATCATAACCGCCTCTATTCCCGGGCCTCGGCGGGAATAGCTGCTGAGCGCGTAGGTTTTACTGGTATGGCATCCTGCTCGCCGGTCTCTCGTTCCGGCTTCTGCTGCGTCTCACGGCGCTGGCTTGACGCGAGATCGGCCTACCGTGGCTGAGGCGACCAGAAACAGCGCCAACCGTGCCGCCCGCCGGCGGGTCGCGGTCGTTGCCATGCATACGTCGCCCACAGCTTCATTGGGCCAGAACGCAAACGGCGGCCTCAATGTCTACGTAAGAGAGATCTGCACCGCATTCAGCGAGCGGGGCATCGCCACCGACATCTTCACCCGCAAGCAGTCCATCGACGACCCGGATATCGAAACCCTTGCCCCCCTCTCGCGGGTCATCTACCTCCCCGCGGGCAACGGGCTCGACAAGTACTCCCTGTATCGGGAGGTGCCGTCGTTCGCCGCCCGGATCAAGGAGTTCGCCGCCCAACATGACATCAGCTACGACCTCCTGTACTCGCACTACTGGCTGTCGGGTGAGGTCGCTTGCCTTCTCCGGCCTGAGCTGGCTACCGGCTGGGCGCACATCGCGCACACGCTCGGGTTGGTGAAGAATCGCACGCTCGCCGCCGGCGCCCGGCCGGAGCCTGAGCTTCGCATTCGCGTCGAGGCTGAGCTCGCCCAACAGGCAAACCTTCTAATCGCTTCGACCGAGGACGAGGCGCAGGAGCTGATCGCCGGCTACGGCGCGGACCCGCAGCGCGTCTGCGTGGTGCCACCCGGAGTCGACCTCGGGATGTTTCAGCCCATGGACCGGGCCGTTGCCCGGCGCAAGATCGGATACGGCAGCGGGCGGCTACTCCTCTTCGTGGGCAGGTTGGAGCGGCTCAAGGGTGTCGAGGTCGCGATTCGCTCCCTCGGGCTGCTGCGCGACCGGCGCCATGACGACGTGCGGCTCCTGATCCTCGGCGAGGACAGCCACGAGGGCGACGAGAGCGAAAAGGCGCGACTGAAGGCGATTGCCGCAGAGGTCGGTGTGCGCGATCGGGTCGACTTCGTCGGTTCTGTCGCCCATCATGAGCTGCCGTACTTCTACGCGGCAGCCGATGTCTGCGTGATGCCGTCTTACAGCGAGTCCTTTGGCCTGGTCGCACTGGAGGCGCAAGCGTGCGGGTGTCCCGTCGTCGCCTCGGGCGTTTCCGGGCTGCGCTCTGTGGTGCGCGATGAGGTCAGCGGATATCTCATCGACCGGCACGATCCAGCGGCGTATGCGGAGCGAATCGGACGCTTACTCGAGAACAGCGAGCTCGCGCAGCAGATGGGCCGCCGAGGCAGGCTGCTGTCCCAACGGTTCTCATGGACGCGAACCGCCGACCGCCTGGAACAGCTCTTGGAGCAGGTCGTCGCCGGAAATCAGGCCCTGGTCCACGCAAGCGCGCGGCACGAATAGGGAAACGACGCCGGGTCGTATCGCGTCAGTGCGGTGGGCCTTGTTCCGTCCGCATTCATCAGCCAGACCTGGTTGCCGCTGACGAACGCGATCTGATGCCCGTCCGGTGATGGGACCGGCGCCGAGAGGTCCACGTTCGGGTCCGCCGGCAGGGCGGATCCGGAGGTCAAAGCGGCGGGGGGAGCGACGATGTTGACCACGAAAGCTCTGTGGGAGGTGCCGCTTGCCGACTGGGTGGCCGCCGCGAAGACGAGGTGGGTCGAGTCCGGAAGCCAGGCTGGGGGCCCGAGGTCTCCGGAGGCCACCGTCGTCGTGCTGCCTGATCCGGTCAGGTTCTTGACCTGAAGGCTCGCCGTCCCACCCTCGTCACGGAGATATGCGATGCGGTTTCCTGACGGCGCCCAGCTGACGTCGGACACCGCACCCGTGTCGACCGCAAGCTGGTAGCGCGCGCGCAGGCCGACGTCGTAGCCCCAGACCTTGTTCGGTGCGAGCGCGCCCTGCACGTAAGCGATCCTCAATCCGGTGGGTGCGACCGTGGCCTGCGCCACGTCGGTGGCGATCGCCTCGTCCACCCCGTCAGCCGACTGTCGATGCAAGACCCCGGCGTCGTCGATGTACGCGTATCCCATGCCCGAGGCGAGAATGGCCGCCCACGTGCCTTTGAAGGTGAGCTGCACGGCGCCGCTGCCGGGTACGAACTGGGACCAGGACTCGCCGTCGCCCTGGATCAGAAGACTCTCGCCGCCTGGCGACCAGCTGAACGAGTGCACCGGGGTGTTGTTGAACAGCTGGCGCGGGAAGGCTGTCTCATTGACCATCCACAATCCACCCGGGGCGCCGCCCGCACCGTCGGTGGCGAAGGCGAGCCAGCCATTCAGCGCCTGCTGAGAACCTGTCGTGAAACGAATCGTCTGATCGCGGCCAAGCTGATTGCCGTCGATATCGAGAGCCGCTGTGTTGACCGACACCTCGTACGTCGTATTAGGGGCCAGGAGCTGAGAGGGGGCGATGACGGCTCGACGGCCATCCGCGGGGTCCAGCCGCACGTCGAACGGGATGCTGGGGTTGAAGGTGACGGCCGACCGCAGACTCGTCGCGTTCATCTCGCGCGTGAAGGCGAGGTCGATATATGCGGCGGGGTCGACACCGGTGTCGGTGTCGGAGGGGGTCGAGTTCGCGAGATTGGGAGGGCCCTCGGTCACGAAGGACCAGTGGTGGCGCAGCGAGTAGGTGTTGCCCGCCAGGTCTCGATATCCCGCCTCGAGCACGACCTCGTACGTGGTGCTCGCCAGCAGTGTGGGGTGGTCGTAAACGAGCTGGCTCGCGCTTTCCCAGTGCACGCTGCCGTTGGACGCGGGGCTGAGGTGCAGCCGGCTCTCCACGGACGCCTGATCGACGGCGTGGTCGAACGCGATCCTGATCGGAGCGGCGGTCGAGACATCGATCGCGCCGCGTTGCGGCGAGTAGTCGACGATCTGAGGGGGATTGCCGGCGCAGGCGGTGAGCGGGAGCATCAGCGCCAAGGAGCCGATGGCTAAGGCGATCCTGCGCATTCGGCTGCTACCTACAACTTGAGTCCCACCCTCACCGGAAATCCCCCTGAAGGGGGAGGGCATTAGAGGTGCGACTTGAGCCGGGCCCTCATCTCCTGGGCGAGCTGTTCGAGCCGCGAGGAATCCACGAAGAGCAGCGAGATGCTCGGGATCTGGTCGATCGCTGTTTCCACGCCGCCGAGCGACGGATCGGCCGCGCCGAGTATGTCTTTCACCTTGCGCGCCCGGTTGCCCAGGGCGTCTTCCGCCATCGCCTGCAGTTCCGCGACGATGGTCGCCCAATCGAGCTGCGGTCCGGATGACTGTGGCGGCGTGGTCGGCGCGACCTGCACCGAGGGCGGTGTAGGTTGCGTGTAGTTGGAATAGCCGCCGGTCGGGATCTGCGCGGTCGGCGGCTCGGCGGGCATGACCGGCATCGTCGGGTTGGTCGGAATGACGGGCTCGGGCGCGGCCGCCACCGGGGGCGCCGGGGGCATTGGCGCGGCGACCTGCGAGCCGCGCGAGCCCCGCAGCCCGCCCACGATCTCGTCGACATCGAGGGGTGGATGCTTCACGGCGTCGGCCGATTTGACCTCGATCATCGCCGCGGGGTCGTCGCAGAGCGCAAGCGCCCGGTCGGGCTTGTCGGAAATGTCCCGGGATTCGCTGGTGTAAGCGCCGGCGAGCTCGCCGTCGGCAAGGATGATCACGCCGGTGCCACCCGTCGAGCGGATCATCACGCTGCCGCTCAACTTGCGGTCGCTGAGGAACTTGAGAAGCGCCTTCATGTCCACCCAGGCCGCGTACAGCTCGGTGTACATCGGCCTGGAAACAGTCAGCTCGTAAAGGCCGTCGATCAGCTCCGGCGAGAGTCCCACCACGTCCAGCACCCCGTGGCCGCTCGTCACGTCGTCGTTGAACCGCTGCAGCGCCTGCTTGCCGAGCACGAGACTGCCGGCGTCCGCGGCCCCGTCGTACAAGCACTCGAGCGCCGACCCCTCGCGGAACAGGATCAGTCCCGAGGCTTCGTCGGTCAGCAAGCGCACGTAGCCCGTGTAGCCCTCCTTTTCGAGGGTCGTGATCAGGCGCGGGAAATCCACGAACGACGTTTTGAGGGAGTCGTAGATGATCTGCCCCGCGGGAACGGGGATAGGTTCGCGACCGTGCTTCGGCTGCGGGCGGTGCTTCACGCCGCGTCTCGGCTGGGGTGCTTCCACCTTTCTCTCCGGTTCAACATGATCTCTGCGATCAACCCGTGCCTCGATCCTCTCCGCCTTGGCCTCGACCTGGGCCGCGGGCTCGGCAGCGCCCGGCACGTTGGGCGCTGACTCAGCAGTCTGGACCAACTCCGAGATGCCGGCTTTGACCGATTCGTCGGCCGGCAGCTTGGCTTTGGCGTCAAACTCGAAATCGCCCCTGGTCCAGTGAAGGGCGGAGACGACGGCGTCGTCGCCTGCCTTTCCATCGCTCTGGGCGTGGAAAAGGTGGCCGAACAGAAAATAAAGCGAGGCCGACTGTCCGTTCCCATTGCGGACGGTAAGGGTACCTGTGGAGCGCTCGCCTTGAGCAGCCTCCAGAAGTGATCGAAGGGAACTTTCGGCCAGTGAGCCGTGCGATTGCAAGAGCAATTCTCCTGAGATCGGCCCAGCCCGATCGGGGGATTAAGAGAAAGTTAGTATAGATATCGAGATTAGATCCGCGCGCTCGGAGCCGCCAGACCTACCGCTTGCGCCCAAGCCTACGCCCGCGCGGTTGATCCTCGTTCGCCACGGGCAGTCCACCTGGAATCGCGAACATCGCATCCAGGGCCAGCTCGATCCTCCCCTCTCCGGCGAGGGCCGGCGGCAGGCCGAGCTGCTCGGGCGCCGGCTTGCCGGCCGCCGGTTCACGGGCTTTTTTGCGAGTGACCTGAAGCGTGCCTTCGAGACCGCCGAGGCGATCGGCTCGGCGATCGGCCTTGACCCTGAGCCCCGCCCCGCCCTCCGCGAGATCTACCTCGGAGAGTGGGAGGGTCTGCGCACCGAGGAGATCGCCCAGAGGTTTCCCGAAGCGTGGGCGAGATGGAACGACGAGCCGGACTGGGACGTCGTGCCTGGCGGGGAAGGAGCCGATCGGTTCGAAACCCGCGTCGTGGCCGCGCTGGACGCAATTCTCGAGGGCCATTCGCATGGAGACCTGCTGGTGGTCACCCACGGTGGCGTCATCCAGGTCGCGCTGCATCGCGCGGTCGGCCGCCCGAGTCACGGGCTCTTCCCCTTCAAGATCCAGAACGCATCCATCTCGCTGATCGAGCATCCCGATGGCCGGATGGTCATCGCCGGCTCCAACGACATCGCTCACCTTGAGCCGGCACTCGTCACCGAACCAGGCCCGGGATGATGAGTGAGGCTTCGCGGTGGGACGGCGAGCTCGAAGAGCGAAGCTCACCCGCTCCCCTTCTGCAGTCGTGGGCCTGGGGAGAAGTCCAGGCGCGCGCGGGATGGAGTGTCGAGAGGGTCCGCCTCAAAGGCGGCGCTATGGCAAGTGTCCAGGTGCGCTCGGTGGGCCCGGCGCGTGAGGCGTACATCCCACGCGGTCCCGTGCCGGCGACCGGGGAAGCCGTCGACGCGCTCGTGGAATGGGCACGGGACGCCAGGATGGCCCGCCTGCTCGTGGAACCAGAAGGGCCGACGGCTCTCGAGGAAGCGCTGTCAGAACGGCGGTTTGCCGCGACCGCGCCGACGCAGCCGCAGCACACCCGCATCATCGAGCTGCGTCCTCCTGGCGAGCTACTGAAGAGCTTCCGGCACGGGCGTAGGTACAACATCCGCGCGGGCCTGCGTCGCGGTGTGGTCGTCAAGGAAGGCAAGGACGCAGCCGAGCTGGGGCGCCAATCGGCTGCGGTCGAGCGGCGCGAGTCGATCCATCTGCCGGACCGCGGCTACTACGCGCTTTTGCTCGAGCTCTTGCCCTGGTGTCGCACCTACGTCGCCTACCAGGAGGCCGCCGATGAGGCGCTCGCCACAGTCCTGGTCGCTCGCCATGCCGGCCGCGCCTACAGCCTGTTCGCGGGACGCAGCGGCGCTCATCCTGAGCTGATGGGCAACGACCTCGCCTGGTGGTCTGCGATCAGCTCCGCCGCGGAGGCCGGCTGCCGGGACTTCGACCTCTGGGGCGTGCCGCCTCCTGGCGCCGGGCCGGACCATCCCTGGCACGGTCTGGGCTTCTTCAAGTCCGAGTTCGGAGGCGAGGAGGTGACCTATCCCGGAGCCTGGGAGCTGGTGCTTTCGGGAGCTGGGGCGAAGCTCATCGCCCTCGAAAAGAAGTCACGAGCCTACGTTCGTGGGCTGAAACGCAACATCTCCTAACAATCCTTCAAATCGGTTAGGATTGGAAAAGTGGCTGCGGTAGCGGATTCTTCTCGGAAAGTCCTGATCGTCGACCCGGACGCCGCGACGCGCCGGGAGGTGCGCGCCGCGTGCGAGCAGGACGGTTACCAGGTGCTCGAGGCCGATGGGGCCGGTGACGCGCTGCGCCAGGTCGAGCAGTCACATCCCAGCCTCGTCCTGCTGGAGGTCACGCTCCCCGACGGCGCGGGCTTCGACGTATGCAGGGAGCTGCGCAAGGTGGATCCTGCCGTGCCGGTGATCATGATGAGCGCTCGCTCCGAGGAGATCGACGTCGTCGTCGCCCTGGAGATCGGAGCGGACGACTACGTGGGCAAGCCGCTGCGTTTGCGCGAGCTGGTGGCTCGCATGACTGCCCACCTGAGGCGCACGCGCCTCGAGTCGGCCGAGGCCATGCGCAGCCGGCTCGAGTTTCGCGACCTCGTGATCGACGTCAACGAGCGGCGGACGTACAAGTCGGGCAAGGAGGTGGAGCTCACCCACACGGAGTTCGACCTGCTGACGTTTCTCGCGAGCAACGCGGGCAAGGTGTTGAGCCGCGAAAAGATCCTGAACTCGATCTGGGGCTATGAGTACCCGATCGAGACCCGCGTGATCGACGTGCACATTCGCAACCTGCGACGGAAGATAGAAAGTCAGCCCTCGCATCCTTATTACATCCTGGCCGTCCCGGGCATCGGCTACCGGTTCACCAACGCCCGGCCGGCTTGATAGGGGTATTTACCCCAAGCTCCCGAAGCGATTCGCGCACGAAGTCCCGCTCGCCTATGCGCGGGTGTGGGATCACGAGGTCGCGCTGTTTCAGCCGCTGATCCCCGAACAGCAGTATGTCGACGTCGATGACGCGAGGCCCCCAGCGCGGAGCCCCCTTGCGCCCTCCTTCGGCCTCGACTTCTTTGGCCGCTTTCAACAATTGGCGGGGCGTACCGAGCCAGTCCACCTCGACGGCCTGGTTCAAGAAGCGCGGCTGGTCGACGACGCCCCATGGCTCGGTCTCGATGACCCGGCTTTGACGCAGGATGCGCGCTCCTTTTTGACGCAGCCGCCTGCGCGCGGCGCTCAGGTTGCGGGAACGCCTTCCGAGGTTCGAGCCAAGGCCCAGGTAAGCCGTCGTCAACGCATGCGGTCGGCGATCCGGACCACGCGCGTCATCTCTCGCACGTCGTGAACGCGGACGACGTCGGTCCCGCGCAGGATCGCGGCGGTCACGGTGGCGGCCGTGCCCTCGATTCGCTCGTCGACCGGCAGATCCAGGGCCTTGCCGATGAACGATTTACGCGACGTTCCGATCAGAATCGGTTGACCCAGCTCGCGCAGCTCTTCGAGTCGCCGCATGACGACCCAGTTGTCCTCCGCGGTCTTGCCGAAGCCGATCCCGGGATCGATGAGCACTCGCTCGCGCGGCACGCCGGCTCCCAGTCCACGATCGATCGAGTCGCGG
This sequence comes from Candidatus Dormiibacterota bacterium, assembly GCA_003151935.1. Classification (GTDB taxonomy): domain Bacteria; phylum Chloroflexota; class Dormibacteria; order Dormibacterales; family Dormibacteraceae; genus Palsa-870. The sequence continues at coordinate 30,077 of PLYZ01000012.1, forward strand.
AGGAATCGCTTGATCTCGTCCATCAGGTCGCCTGAATAGTCCGTCCCGTCCTGGTTGTGCATCACGACCAGCGCGCAGCCCCTGCTTGACGCGAGCTGGGCCAGAGCCGGCGAGCGCGTCAAGCCCCAGATGTCGTTGAGCATCGTGGCGCCGGCCGCAACCGCCGCTTCCGCCACCTCGAGCTTGTAGGTGTCGATCGAGATCGGGACCTCTGTCTCACGCACGAGTCGGGCGATGACCCCTTCGGTGCGCGCGATCTCCTCGCCGGTGCTGATCGGCTGGTGGCCGGGGCGGGTCGACTCGCCTCCCACGTCGAGCATGTCCGCACCCTCGCGCATCATGCGCACTCCCTGCGACACAGCGCGCTCTTCATCCGAACCGAGGCCGTCACCGCTGAAAGAGTCGGGCGTTACGTTGATGATCCCCATCACGTAGGTCCGCGAGCCCCACTCGAACCTCCGCCCACCGATGTCGGCGATCATCCGCCGATTATGCTGCCCACCAGCAATGAAACTGGGCGAACTGGCCGGCGGAGTGCCCGGCTCCACCCTGGATGGCAACGGCGACGTCGAGATCACAGGCCTCGCTTATGACTCGCGGCGTGTGAAGCCCGGTGACCTGTTCGTCGCGGTCGAAGGGCTGCAGGCCGACGGCCATGCTTTCGTCGGCGACGCTGTCGCCCGGGGAGCGGTCGCCGTGGCGGTCGATCGCGATGTCACGCTGCCACAGGGGACGCCCGTCTTGAGAATGGGCTCCACGCGGGTCGGGCTGGCCCAGGTGGCGGCGCAGTTCTACGACCGGCCGTCGCGGAAGCTCAGGGTGGCCGGCGTCACCGGGACGGATGGAAAGACGACGACCACCCACATGGCCGAGCATGTGCTGCAGGCCAGCGGCGTGGTGGCCGGGGCGATGAGCACCGTGTCTTTCACCGGCAGCGGCGGCGAGGTGGACAACCTCAGCGGCCAGACCACGATGGAGGCGCCTGAGGTCCAGGCCTGGCTCGCGCGGATGGTCGAAGGGGGTGTCGCGTGCGCGGTCATCGAGACCACGTCGCACGCGCTCGTGCAGGAGCGCGTCGGGGCTTGCGACTTCGATGTCGCGGCGTTCACCAATGTCGGCCACGACCACCTCGACTACCACGCCACCTGGGATGAATACCTCGAAGCGAAGGCTCGCCTGATCGACCTGACCGCGAGCTCGGCGGACAAGGGAATCGACAAGACCGCCGTCCTGAACCGCGACGACGCGAGCTACGAGCGCCTTGCGCGCCGCCCGATCGCCCGCCGCTGGACCTATGGATTGACGACGGCCTCCGACCTCCATCCGCTCGACCTCAATGTCACCGGTACAGGCTCGCGCTTTCGCATGAGGACCCCGCTAGGCGAGACCGACGTGACGCTCCACGTGCCCGCCCGTTTCAACATCTACAACGCGCTCTGCGCAGCCGGCGTTTGCCTGGCCCTCGGCGTGTCCCTCGAGTCCGTGGGCACGGGGCTCGCCGGTTTCGAAGGCGTGCGCGGCAGGCTCGAGCCGGTCGACGTGGGCCAGGACTTTCGCGTCTACATCGACTTCGCGCACTCGGCTGGCGCGCTGGCCAGCGCCCTCGCCGAGCTGCGTCCCTTCACTTCCGGGCGCCTGATCGTCGTGTTCGGCTCTACCGCGCGCTCCGATCACGACCGTCCCGGCATGGGACGCGCGGCGGCCGACTTCGCGGACTTCTTCATCATCACCACCGACGATCCTCTCGACCAGGATCCAGTCGAGATCGCCCGCGACGTGCAGATGGGCGCGGAGGGCAAGGCGCCTGGACACGACTACGAGATCGTCATCGATCGGCGCGCCGCGATCCGCCGAGCGATCGAGCTGGCCCGGCCCGGTGACTGCGTGCTGCTCGCCGGCAAAGGCCACGAGCGGTCGATGCGAATGGCGTCCGGCTCTGAGCCGTGGGACGAGCGGGCGGAAGCCGAGGCGGCGATCAGGGAACGGCTCGCGATTCGCTAGGCGCGCCGCCGCCGACCATGCGCACGATCTCGACGGTGTCGCCCTCGCGCAGCGTCACGGCTTCGTACGCCGATCGCTCGAGGATGGTTCCGTTGTGCTCGACTGCGATGGCGCGCGGGTTGACCCCGAGCTGCGCCAGGTAGACGAGCAACCCAGTCGGGCGCTCGAGCTCGACCTGCTTTCCGTTGACCTGCAGCGTGATCAACTGAACATTCCAATCGCGGCATAGCCCGCCGCACCCGCCTCGTGGCACTCCGCGATCCGCGCCTCGGTGACGCCGCCGATCGCAAGCACAGGGATCTTCACCGCTCGCACCACCCGCTCAAGCGCCGCCAGGCCCGCGGGCTCGGCGCCGGGATGGCTTGCGCTCTGCCACACGGGGCCGAAGATGACGAAGTCGGCGCCTTCGCTCTCAGCCTGCTGCGCAGCCGCGATCGAGTGCACCGACCGACCTACGAGGCGCCGGCCGAGAAGGGTCCGCGCCTCAGCGACGCGGATGTCGCTTTCCGGAAGGTTGACCCCGGCGGCGCCAGTCGCGAGCGCCACGTCGCATCGCGAGCTCACCAGGACCGGCACCGGGCATGCCCCGACCAGCTGCAGGGCCTCGCGCTCGAGCTGTGCCCCCGTGAGATGCGGCCCTCGGAGCTGGACGATGGTGGGTCTCACAGGCTTAAGCCCCTCTCCCCGAAGGGGCGAGAGAGCAGCCGCTCGCAGCCCAGCCGATGCGCTGGACACGATCGCCATCGCCACCGGAATGATCAGCTCGGTCGCGAGATGCCCTCGGCCGGAGAGCTTGCGCTGGCCTCGCCACGTTTCGGGATGCGCCCGGCGTTGTAAGCCTTTCGCCCAGCCTGCGCCCCCTCTCTGATCGCGGCGGCCATCAAGGCCGGGTCCCTGGCCAGCGCGATCGCCGTGTTCACCAGCACCGCGTCGGCGCCGAGCTCCATCGCCAGCGCGGCATCGGAGGGCGCTCCGATTCCCGCATCGACGACGACGGGCACCGAAGCCTCTTCGATGATGATGCGGATCTGCTCCAGGGTCTGGAGCCCCTGGCCGGAACCGATGGGTGAGCCGAGCGGCATGACGGTCACGGTGCCGATCTCCTCGAGCTTCTTCGCGAGCACGGGGTCGGCGTTGATGTACGGCAGGACCTTGAAGCCTTCGCCGACGAGCACCCGTGCGGCCTTCAGGGTCTCCTCGGGATCTGGAAAGAGGTAGCGCGGGTCGGGGATGACCTCGAGCTTGACCCAGTCCGACAAGCCCATCGATCGCGCCAGGTGCGCGATGCGGATCGCCTCATCCGCGGTGCGGCAGCCCGCCGTATTGGGCAGGATGCGGTAGCGCTTCCAGTCGATCACGTCGAGGATCGTTTTCTTCTTCGGGTCATCGAGGTCCAGCCGGCGCAGCGCCACAGTGACAAGCTCGCAACCTGAAGCTTCCAGCGCGGCGAGCATGGACTCGTCGGTCGGATACTTTCCTGTGCCGAGAAACAACCGCGAACGCAGCTCGACGCCAGCGATCACCAACGAGTCGGCGGCGGCGATCGTCTGCATGGCTCCAGCTTAGCGAAGCCTCGAAACAGCTACCGGATCAGGTCAGGGAAGGTCCTGCTGTACGAGCAGCGTCTTGTCGCGTTCGTAGGTCAGGCGCTTGATCGCGTCCTCGACCGTCAGCCAGAGCAGCCGGTCGACCTCGATGCCTGGCCTGAAACGGCCGCCCCGCACCTCCATCACCCAGTAGCACGCCACCTTGTCGCGCCCGCGGCGGTCGACGTAGGCCGTGCAGCCGAGCGGGCGCCTCAGCTCGCAGCGAAGCCCCGTCTCCTCTCTGACCTCGCGCAGAGCGCAGTCCTCGGGACTCTCGTCGGGCTCGATCTTGCCTTTGGGCAGAGTCCAATCGTCGTATTGGGGGCGGTGGATGACAGCGATCTCAGTCTCGCCGGATCGCGTGCTGCGGCAGACGACGCCGCCTGCGGCTCTGATCACGCTCACATCGGCCACTTCCAGGATTTTCGTTGCCACGATTGCTCCTTCCTTTGCTGAAACGTATGCGCGGTGCGCTTCTTTTATTTCACGACTCTGTGGCGGAGTGCAATGAGTTTAACTGCGAAGGCCGCCATCGCGAACATTTGATTCAAGACGAATTTTGATTGAGTGATTCCACCAGTAGATTCACTCGCCTCGCAATGTCGTCGCGGATTTCGCGCACCTGTGCGACGGGAAGGCCGCTGGGATCAAGGAGGTCCCAATCGACATAGCGCTTCCCCGGGATCACCGGACACGCGTCGCCGCAGCCCATGGTGATGACGACATCGGCCCATTGCGCAAGCTCAGTGGTCAGCAATTGCGGTTTGCGATCGCTCAGGTCGATCCCTTCCTCGCGCATCACAGTGACGACGCTCTCGTGCACGCGATCGGCGGGCGTCGTGCCGGCTGAGCGCGCTTCGTGCAAGCCGCCCGCCGCGCGCTCGAAGAGCGCCTCGCTCATCTGCGAGCGACCGGCATTGTGGAGGCACACGAAGAGAACTCTTGACACTACAGCTGGCCGGCGAGCCGGATCTGGCGCCGCAGCACCCACCGGCTCAGCAGGTTGATGCCCAGCACCATCACGACCAGCACGAGCGCGGCGCCCCACGCCTGGTCTTGAAGGGATTTGTAGGGCAGGAGCGCGTACTGGTAGACCGTAAGCGGCAGGGCCTGCATGGCCTGCGTGGGGTCCACCTTGAAGAGCGTGTTGCCCAACGAGGTGAACAGGAGCGGCGCGGTTTCGCCGGATGCCCGCGCCACGGCCAGGAGCGCGCCGGTGATCACGCCGGGAGCCGCGGCCGGGAGGATGAGCTGGAGCGAGACACGCCAGCGCGGGAGGCCGAGGGCGAGCCCCGATTCGCGCAGTCCATGGGGGATGAGCGCGACCGCGCCTTCCGCCGTGCGAATGACGATGGGCAGCATCAGGATCGCAAGAGCGACCGAGCCCGCGATTCCGGAGAAGTGATGCACCGGAACGACCACCAGGGCATAGGCGAAGAGTCCGATCGCGATTGATGGAGTGCCGACCAGGACGTCGCTCGCGAGCCGGACCCAGCTCGCCCAGGGGTCGACCGCGTACTCGGCCACGTACACGCCGCCGAGGATTCCGACCGGGATCGCCATCAACGAAGCCAGGCCGACCAGGATCCCAGTTCCGACGATGGCGTGGGCGATCCCGCCGCCTGGGATGCCAACCGGACGAAACGAGTTCGTGAAGAACTCCGGGTGGAGCACCGAAGGCAGGCCCCTGCTGACCGTGAACCACAGCACCAGGCCCAGCGGAATGAGCGCCAGGACGGTGAGCAGATACATGACCCCGAGCCAGGTCGTGCTTGCGAATCGCCGTCGGACGTTTCGATTCATGCCGCGCGACTCGCTTCGCGCGAGGTCGAGCGGACCAAGAGCAGCGCGACGATGTTGACGACGAGCGTGACGAGGATCAGCACCAACCCAAGCTCGATCAACGCAGCCGGGTAAAGCGTTCCGGTCGCCTCGTTGAACTCGTTCGCGATCACGCTGGCCAGCGTGTACGCCGGCGAGAAGATCGATGGCGGGATCGCGTAGCGGTTGCCGATCACCATCGTCACGGCGATCGTTTCGCCCAGGGCGCGGCCAAGGGCAAGGATTGTCGCGCCGAAGATGCCGGCGCGAGCCGACGGCAGGATTACGCGCCAGGTGGTTTCCCACCATGTCGCGCCCAGCGCGACTGCGTTCTCCTTCAATCCGCGGGGGACGGCACGGATCACCTCCCGAGAGATCGCGGAGAGGGTGGGCAGGATCATCACCGCCAGCACGAGCGAGGCGTTGAAGAGGCTCCGCGCGCCGGGCTGCGAGAGCCATCCGATGGAGCCGAATCGGTCCGAGATGGGGAGCTCCAGGTGCTGGTATGACCAGGGCGCAAGGACGTAAAGCGCCCAGATGCCATACACCACACTTGGGATGGCGGCCAGCAGCTCGATGCCGGTGCCCAGGATGCCGCGAAGGGTGGTCTGGCCCTGTTCGGCGAGGATGACCGCGACCGCGACTCCGACGGGTACCGCGAGCACCAGGGCGAGGAAGGCGGTCGATACCGTGCCGAAGATCGCGGGCAGGGCGCCGAACATGTCGGTGACCGGGTTCCACTCGGTCCCGGTCAGGAAGCCCAGGCCGAAATGCCTCACCGCCGGAGCCGCTTGCTGGAAGAGGATGACGACGATCACGACCAGGATCGCCGGGGCTGCCGCCGCGACCAGCGCCGACACCGTGCGAAATCGATCCGGAACTCGCCTCGCCGGCGGCATCGCGGTCGAGGCGCTTTCGACGGCGGCCGCCACCTAGCCGGACTCGGTGAGGTCGGCGGGCTCGCCTGTTCGATCCAGGCGGTAGCCGATTCCACGCACGGTCACGATCTCGAACGGCGCGACGCCCGCAAACTTCTCACGCAGCCAGCGGATGTGAACATCCACGGTCTTACGATCGCCGTTGAACTCGTGTCCCCACACGTTTTCGAGCAAGACGTCGCGCGTGTGGACGCGGCGCGGGAACGCCAGCAGGTAGGACAGGAGCTCGAACTCTCTGGCGGTCAGCTTGACATCGCGTCCATCGAGGACGACCCGGCGTGCGGCCCGGTCGATGCTGAAGTCTCCGATCGAGTCACGCTCTGGGATCGACTTGGGCTCATTGGCATCCGGGGAGGCCCGCCTGAGCACGGCGTTGACGCGGGCGAGGACCTCGCGGATCGAGAAGGGTTTTGTGATGTAGTCGTCGGCGCCCAGCTCGAGACCGACGATCTTGTCGACCTCGGNNTCGAAGCCGCTCATGCCCGGCAGCATCAGGTCGAGCAGGATCAGGTCGGGCCGAGCCGTGCGCGCGGTGCGGAGGCCGGCGGCTCCGTCTCGGGCTTCCTGCACCGAGAATCCCGCCGAGGTCAGGTTGTACTTGAGCATCTCGCGGATGCCTTCGTCATCCTCGACGACCAGGACCCTGCCGGCACTGCCATTGCCGGCAGGCCGGCTCATCCCAGCTCGACCACCTGGCCGGATTCGAGGAACACGATGTCCTCCGCCACGTTGGTCACGCGGTCGGAGATTCGCTCCAGGTTGTGGGCGACGAGCAGAAGGGTGACCGCGCGCAGCGCGCCGTCGGTGTCGGTATTGCCGGTGCCCATCTCCTTGACCAGGTCCTCGAACACGCGGTGCCAGAGGCGGTCGACCTCGTTGTCGCGGCTCGCCACCTCGCGCGCCCGCGGAACGTCCTGGTCGATGATCGCCTCGAGGATGTCGTGCACCTGGCCGATCGCGAGCTCGCCCATGAGCCCGAACTCGGCGCGCAGCGGCTTGTCGGGCAGCGCGACCAGGGTGCTCGTCATGCGCGCGATTCGCACGGCGTAATCCCCCATCCGCTCCAGCTCGGTCGCGATGTCCTGAAGGCCCATCAGGTATCGAAGGTCTCGCGCGACCGGCTGCTGGGTCGAGATGACCATGAAGACCTGCTCGCGGATCTGGCGGAAGAGCTCATTGAGGTACTGGTCCTGGTTGCGCACCTTCTCTGCGGCGGCGCCGTCGCGCCGGCGGAGCGCGTCGAGGGCGGCCTCGATCTGCGACTCGACCAGCGTGCCCATCCGGAGCAGCGACTCGCGAAGGCTCGCAAGCTCTCTTTCGAATGTAAGTCGCGGCACTGTCTCTAGCCGAACCTACCGGTGATGTAGGCCTCTGTCCGCTGGTCCTGCGGTTGGTTGAACAGGTCGGCCGTCGGCGCGAACTCGATGAGCTCGCCGTAGCGACCCTCGGGGTTCATGAGCATGAACGCCGTGTAGTCGGAGACGCGGGCCGCCTGCTGCATGTTGTGGGTCACGATCACGATGGTGTAGTCCCGCATGAGCTCGGCCATCAGGTCCTCGATCTTCAAGGTGGCCACGGGGTCGAGGGCCGAGCACGGCTCGTCCATGAGGATCACCTCGGGGCTCACGGCAAGACACCGGGCGATGGCGAGCCTCTGCTGCTGGCCACCGGAGAGCGAGGTCGCCGGTGCCTCGAGCCGGTCGTTCACCTCGTCCCACAGCGCAGCACGCTCGAGACTCTGGCGGACGACATCCTTGACCCGTGACGAGCTCCAGCCGAGGAGCCGCGGCGCAAAGGCGACGTTGTCGCGGATCGACATCGGGAACGGGCTGGGCCTCTGGAACACCATGCCCACCTTCTGGCGCAGCTCGAGTAGCTTGCGAGTCGTGATCACGTCTTCTCCGTCAAGAAGGACCTTCCCGCCGGCCCGGGCAGAAGGGATGAGGTCGTACATCCGGTTGAAAACCCGGAGCAGGGTGCTCTTGCCGCAGCCTGAAGGCCCGATGATCGCTGTGATCCTCTTCTCCGGAATCTCGAAGCTGACGTCCTTGAGGGCCTGGTTCTTGCCGTAATAGAAGGAGAGCTGCTCGACCTTCAGCTTTACCTCGCCCGCTCCGTGCACAGCGCGAAGCCCAGGCCTCTCGGAGCGAGCTGTCGGCTGCATCAAAGGACGAATATTGGCCATCCCCCAAGTTCAGGATATGCCCGGCCGGATTAAGGGATGTTTATCCGTCGGTTAAGACTTGGTGCGGCAGCGCGATATAGAAGACCTGGCCTCCATCTCGCGCGGTCTCTGTCCAGATCCGGCCGCCCAGCACCTGGACCAGGTGCTTGGTAATCGCAAGCCCCAGGCCGAACCCGCCGGCTTCCCTCGGGCGCGCTCGATCGACCTTGTAGAACCGCTCGAAGACCCGGCTCCAGTGCTCTGGAGAGATGCCAGGTCCTCGATCCCGAACGCTCAGCACGACCTCCTCGCCCTTGACCTCGGTGTTGACGTCGATCGCCGTGCCGGGCGGTGAGAACTTGGCGGCGTTGTCCAGCAGGTTGCTCAGCGCCTGTGCGAGCTTGGGGCGATCCGTCGAGATGACCAGGTTCGCCGCAACCGAGCTGTTGACCGTCCGGTCCGTGCCCAGGCGCGCCACGCTGTCGTGCACGAGCTCGGCCAGGTCGAACTCCGAAACGTCGACCGCCATCGCCCCGGTCTCGATGTCACCCAGCTGGCGAAGGTTGTCGATGATCTTGCTCATCAGGTCGGCCTCTCTGACCAGCCGCTCCGCGAAGCGCCTCCTGTCTTTCGGCAAAGGATCACCGAGCAGGCTCTCCGCCGTGAGTCGCAGCGATGTGATCGGGGTCTTCAGCTCATGCACCAGGTTGGCGACGAACTCCTGCCGGACGGTGGCCAGGCGTCTCAGCTCGGTGATGTTCGTGAGGAAGAGAAGCTTCTCGCCTTCTCGCCGTCCGGCTACCAATTGGGTCAGGACTGTGGCGCGGTGGTGCACCAGCTGTGCCTCGGCCTGCGGCTGATCCAGACGCACCACATCGAACAGCCGCGATTCAAGCGTCACCTCGACCAGGCTCGCGGGAAGCCGCGCCGGCTCGATCTCGAAAAAATCGCGGGCGGATTCGTTCGCTCCCACCACGCGGTTTTCCGCGTCGAGCAGCAGCGCCATCACCGGAGCGTGCTCGAGCAGCTCGGCAAAGAGGTCTCGGGGTGGAAGGTTCGGTTCGAGCGGTCCAATCTCTCGCCGCCGGTCCCAGATCACGGCCGGAGTATATGAGTGCGATTTGGGTGATGACGCTTAAGGTCCGGTTAACCCGCTCTTAAACCGCCGTCCATAACGTGTTGGCCGTTAGTCCATGGCGTTTCAGGAGGGGTTCGATGCTTCGAGTCACATTCATCTGGCGGATCCTGCTTGTGGGTGTAGCGGCCGCCATCGTCGGGACCGCGTGCGGCGGCAGCGGCACTGCGAGCGCCTCGCCGTCTCCGGTTGACGTCGGCAGCGGTTCACTCACAGGCGCTGGATCCACTTTCGACGCACCCCTCTTTCAGAAGGCCTTTTACGACTATTCGGCCAAATACCCGCAGGTCACGATCAACTACCAGCCGGTCGGGTCGGGTGCGGGCATCCAGCAGTTCATCAAGAACACGGTCGACTTCGGCGCGACCGACGTTCCGATGGCGTCGGCCGACATCACTTCGGCGGGCGGTCCCGATACGCTCACGCAGATTCCGGTCACCCTCGGCGTGGTTTCCATCGCCTTCAACGTACAGGGCGTGAGCCAGCTGAACCTGGATGCGGGCACGCTGGCAGCTATTTTTCTGGGCCATATCACGAAGTGGAATGACCCCGCGATAGCGGCGCTCAACTCAGGCGTCACTTTGCCTAGTACCAAGATCACCGTCGCTCACAGGTCAGATGGAAGTGGAACCACTTACATCTTCACGGACTATCTCGCCAAGGTCTCCAGCGAGTGGAAGTCGAAGGTGGGCGCCGCCAAGTCGGTTTCCTGGCCGGTAGGCGTAGGCGGTAGTGGCAACCAGGCCGTCGCACAGGCCATCACGTCGACCGACGGCGCGATCGGTTACGTCGAACTTGCATACGTCGTCCAGACAGGCATGCACCAGGCCGCCATCAAGAACGCAAACGGCAAATTCGTCGCGGCAAGCGTTGCCGGAGCTACAGCGGCGGCAGCCCAGAACACAAGCATCAGCCCGACCAACTTCTCAATCACAAATGAGCCGGGCGACACCACCTACCCGATCGCCGGCTTCAGCTGGGTCATATTGCGCACCTCGTTCAGCGACGCCACGAAGGGTAAGGCGGTCGTCTATCTCGTCAAGTGGCTGGTTTCCAGCGGCCAGTCGGAGGGTTCCGACCTCCAGTACGCACCGCTTCCCTCCGCCGTCCAGAGTCTCGCGCTGACCAACCTCAAGCTGGTCAAGGCAGGAGGCGCCGCCATCCTCAGCTAGAAATCCCCCCGGTTCACCGCCAAGACGGCGTGGGTTGGGCCTGCGCCGTCTTTCTTTCTAAAGTGGTTTGCGCGCGGGTAGGCCGGGCCGGCGCGGGTAGGCCGGCGGCGTCGGCCGCACCTTGTCGATGACGACCACGGTGCCGGCGCGGCGGGCCGCCGATGGAGCAGGCACTACTCGGTTGGTTGCGCCCCCGAGCGCGTCGATGGCGCGACTGGCGCCATCCAGGTCTTCGCTTTCGGTCTTCTGCGCCAGCAGGCGCCCACCGACCCGGACAAGCGGAAGGCACAGCTCGGCCAGAACGGGCATGGGCGCGACGGCGCGCGCGACGGCGACATCGAAGGACTCGCGGTAGAGCGGGTCGCGCCCCACGTCTTCGGCGCGCCTGGCAACGACCTCGACATCACGCAGTCCGAGCGCGGCGCAGGCCCGGACCAGGAACGCCGCCTTCGCCTGGTCCGCCTCGACCAGCGTCACGGTAAGAGCGGGCCGGGCGATCTTCAGCGGCAATCCCGGCAGGCCGCCGCCGGAGCCAACGTCCACCACCCTGTCTGCCTCACCGAGGTGCTCCAGCAGGACCAGCGAGTCGGCGATGAGCTCCTCGGGCGGCCCGGACACCAGGCCCGGCCATTCCGAGATCAATCGCGCAAGCTCAACGAGCTTAGAATCAGTCACTGAAATGCCCATCTACGAGTATCGGTGCGAGAGTTGTTCCGGGAAGTTTGAGCTCCTGACGAGGTTCGCCGAGCGGGACTCATCCCAGGCCTGCCCGGCCTGCGAATCGACGAGGACCAGGGTGCTTGTCTCGAGCTTTGCCGTCGCCGGCGGCGAATCATCCGGGTCGCTCGACTTCGGGAGCGCGGAGGGTGGCGGCGGCTGCTGCGGCGGCGGTTGCGGCTCCTGCGGCACCAGCCCGAACTGATCTCCTAAGTTGCTCTTCCCGGTCACGTACCGGGTGAACGCCGCCGGCCACATGGAGGTGGGCGGCTGCGACCTCGTCGCACTGGCTCGCAAGCACGGCACTCCTCTCTACGTCTACGACGAGGCGACCGTTCGCCAGCGCGCCTCTGAATACGTCGCCGCGATGGGCTCGGCCGGCCAGGTCCTGTACTCGGCCAAGGCCTTCGCCTCGCCACAGTTCCTGCAGGTCGTGGCCGAGGAGGGGCTGGGCCTCGACGTCGTGTCGGCTGGCGAGCTCCACCTTGCTCTGAAGTCCGGTTTTCCGCAGGACCGCATTCACTTTCTCGGCAACAACAAGAGCCGCGAGGATGTGCAGGCCGCGTACCGTGCCGGCGCGACGATCGTCATCGACGGGGAGTATGAGTTCGAGCTGCTGCGGGAGGTCGTTCCCGAAGGCAAGCGGACACCAGTCATGCTGCGCCTGTCGCCCGGAGTCAAGCCGGACACGCACGATCACATCTCGACCGGCCAGCTGGATTCGAAATTCGGCTTCTCGATCGAGTCCGGCGCCGCACGCCGGGCGGTCGAAAAAGCGCTGACGCATCCCCGGCTCGATTTGATCGGCCTGCACTCGCACATCGGGTCGCAGATTTTCGCCCTCGGCGCTTACGAGCACGCGATGAGCATGATGCTGGACCTCCTCGTGCAGCTGCGCGACAAGCTGGGTTTCGAGCCGCGCAAGCTGGGGGCGGGAGGCGGACTGGGCATCGCGTACACGCGCAACGACGACCCACCCACGCCGCGCCATTTCGTCGAGGTCGTTCGTCACGCCCTGGTTGCGGGCTGCGTGGAGCGCGGGTTGAAGGTGCCGCAGCTTGTGGTCGAGCCCGGGCGCTCGATCGCCGGGCCCGCAGGCATGGCGCTCTACACGGTCGGTTCGATCAAGGACATCCCAGGTGTGCGGCGCTACGTCGCGGTCGACGGCGGCATGGGCGACAACATCCGGCCGAAGCTCTACGGCGCGCGCTACGAGGCGTACCTTGCCTCCGACCCCGACCGTGCTGCCGACGGCAAGGTCACCATCGCCGGCAAGTACTGCGAATCGACCGACATCCTTATCACCGACATCGAGATGCCGCCACTGAAGCCGGGCGACGTCATTGCGCTGCCGGCGGCCGGCGCGTACTGCCTCGCGATGGCCAGCAATTACAACGGCGTGCCGCGGCCGGAGGTCCTGATGCTCAACGATGGCAAGGCGCGCGTGATGCGGCGTCGCGAAACGCTGGACGACCTTCTCGCCGCTGAGGTGTTTTAGCGGTTAGGTCGCCGTCACAGTTACTGGCTGGCTTGCGCAACCGCCAAACGTGTCGCATGCCTTGATCGAGGCTGCGACACGCGGGACCGCCGTGAGGGGAATTGTCACGGTTTTAGAGAACGAGCCGGTGAAAGCAATGCTCACTGTTGCGCGTTGCGTGCTGCTTGCTTGAACGAAGTAAATCGTTCCGGTGGTACCGGGGTTGAAATAGGAGCCGAAGACGGTGACCGAACCACCGACTTTGACGATTGCTGATGAAAGCGTGATCGTTGCCGGATGTTGAGTCGGGCTCGTGCTCGCACCAGGAGTTGGTGACGGCAATGGCGACGTTGCGGGCGTGGGCGTCACGATTGCGACCGGCTCGAGAACGTGGAGGATTGCAGTCAGGCCGCACGAAGACGCCCAACAGATCTGGATCGTGTGATCGCCGATCCCTTCGTCTCTGGGCACGTCGATGGACCGGCTCACGTTTCCATTCGAATCGGCCCGAAACACAAAGGTGCGTAGCGTGCTGTGCACGCGGATCTCGCCACTCTGGTTGGCCGGCAGGTGACTCGCGGTCACCAAAACCGAGTCGCCCGCAATCACCGTCGACGGCGACAGTGACAGCGCCGGCATCGGCCGCGTGGTGAGATAACCCGCGACTCCGATCACGAGCAGCAGGATGAGAACGGTCATCGCCACCGCGATGAGACCCTTTCGCGATTTGCGCTTGAGGACTGGTGGCGGGGGCGACGGGTAGGCGACGATCATTGGGTCGCTCGGCGTTTCGGCATCGACGTAGATGGGAGCAGCCGTCGGTGCGACCGCGGATGGGCCCGACGCGCCGGGCGTCATCACCACCGTTCGCGCCACCGCCGGCTCTGGCTTGCGCGTCAAAGCGGCGCTGAGAGCGTCGACCATCGCGGCGCAGCTCTCCCAGCGGGCATTGGGATCCTTCGCTAGGCCGCGCATGATCACGGCGTCGACGCGGGGTCCGAGCGATTTGTTGCGCGCGCTAGGCGGCACCGGCTCGCGATGCACATGCGCGTAGAGCAGCTCTATCAAGCCCTCGCCGTCGAACGGAATCACGCCCGTCAACATCTCGTAGGCGATGGTCGCAAGCGCGTAGCGATCGGCCGCCGGCCCGACCCTGATACCGGTCACCTGCTCGGGCGCCATGTAGGCGGGCGTCCCGGTGGTGACTCCTGTCATCGACTTCAGCGACGAGCCCTGGAGCAGCTTGGCCAGCCCGAAGTCGGCGAGGACGGGAGTGTCGTCTTTCTCCAGGAGTACGTTCGCGGGCTTGACGTCCCTGTGCACGATCCCGAGCCCGTGCGCATGGTCGAGGCCGGCCGCGATGCCGCGGAGATACTTCAACGCCGTGGCGGTGTCGAGCTGTCCGTTGCTCAGCCGGTTCGCGAGACTCCCGCCCGGGACGTACTCGATGATCATGTAAGGCACGCCCTCGTGCTCGCCGAAGTCATAGACGTTGACGATGTTGGGGTGGCGCATCTGGGCGATCGCCTGCGCCTCGTGGCGGAACCGCGCCGTCGAGTCAGGGTCGGGCGAGATCCCCTGCAGGACCTTGACGGCGCCCGTGCGCTGCAGCTGAACGTGGTACGCGCGGAAGACGAGACCCATCGCGCCCTGGCCTATGAAGTCCTGGACCTCGTACTGACCGAGCTTGGTTCCCGGAGCGATCGGCACGGTCCCAGATTATGAGGTTCGGTTCCCGGAACCCATCGTGAGTTAACCGATCGTTGACTCTTGCTTCCATCCGCCGCGGCCCTGCCGCCGGACAGCAACGACCCCGGCGAGGATCGACAGTGCGATCTCGCCGGGCGTGACCGCTCCCAGGTCGAGGCCGACCGGACTCTGGATTCGCGCGATCACCTTTTCAGGCACGCCCTTGGCGCGCAGCGCCTCCAGGTGGTGACCCGTGTGCCGCCGGCTTCCGACGAGCCCGATGAATCGGGGCTCGTTGGGGAGAAGCGCCTCGAGCGCCTGCACGAGATCCTCGGCGTCGTGGTCGGTGTGAACCGCGTAGACCTCCGTGCCGAGAGCGGCCGGCAGGTCGGCCAGCCGGGTAATCGCCTCCGGCCAGCTGGCACCCTTGAGGCGGTCGGAACGCGTCTCCACCAGGATGGTTCGAAAACCAAGCTCGGGTGCCCAGCGCACCAAAGCTGCGGCCACCGGCGTGGCGCCGAAAACGACGAGCGCCGGCGCAACCGGGTAAGGCTCCACGTAGACCTCGATCGAACCCAGGTCGTGCCTGTACGTGCGCACGGCGGGCTTCCCAGCGTCTGCGATTCCACCGGCGTCGGCCAGCGCCGCGGCATCGAACTCGCTGCAGCCGAGCGTGCCCGCCAGCGTGGCTGTGCGCGAGAGGAGGAGCTTTGCCCCCGGATGAGATGGTGGCTCGCCGTCCACCTTGACCACGGTCGCGAGAACGACCTCCTCGCCGCGCGAAATCCGGCCGGCGAGCTGCTCTTCAACTGTTGCCCGGCCGGGCGTCCCGGCCGGTTGGCTAGGCACGGGCGGGAGTGCGCGCCAGTGCCGACCGGATGATGGCCTCGGCGCCGGTGATCTCATCATCGGTCGTGGCGTAGCCGGTGGTGAGCCGCAGGCTGCCCAGCGCCTGGTCCAGGCTCAAACCCATCGCGAGCAGGACGTGGGATGGATCGAGCGAGCCGGACGCGCACGCTGATCCGCTCGAGGCCGAGACTCCGGCCAGGTCCAGCGCGAGCAGCAGGTCCTCGCCTCGGCGGTCCCCGAAAGCGCAAGTGGCGAAGTTGGGCAACGGAGACTCCCCGCCGGTGGGCACTCCACCCAGCTCGGCCAGCAGCGCACGCAAGCTCGCGGCCTGCCGCACTGCGACACCGGATCGGGACGTCCTGTCGCGACTGCATGCGTGGAGCGCCGCCGCAACCGCGGTCGCGGCCGCGACATCCTCGCGACCGGCTCGGCGGCCCCATTCCTGCGGGCCTCCATAAATGAGGGGATCGAGCTTCACCCCGTCTTTGACGAAGAGGATGCCGCCCCGCCCGGCCCCGAGCTTGTGGCCGCTGAGCGAAACGAGGTCGGCCCCGTCGGGGATGGGGATCCATCGAGGACCTGCGCAGGCGTCGACATGCACGATGGCGCCGATCTGGTGCGCCCGCGCGATGATCGCGGCCACCGGCTGGATCGTGCCGACCTCATTGTTGGCGAGCCCGATTGAGACCAGCGTGGCGGAGGAAGGGATGTCGTCTGGGTCGGCCCGCCCTGATCCGTCGACTCGGGCCACCTCGACCACGTGACCTTCCGATTGGAGGCGCCGGGCCGCGCCCAGCACGGATTGATGCTCGGCCGCCCAGGTCACGACGGCTCCGCGTTGCGGCAGGCGGCGCGCGGCGCCGAACAGGGCGAGGTTGACCGCCTCGGTACCTGATCCGGTGAACGTGATCTCGGTCCGATCGGCGCCGATGGCTTGAGCGGCGAGGTCGCGCGAGCGGTCGAGCGCTGCTCTAGCGGCCCGTCCATCGGCATGCGGGCTCGATGGATTTCCCTCGGGAAGGTTGCGAAGCGCTTCGCGCACCTCGGGGAGGACCGGCGCGGAGCCCGCGTCGTCGAGAAAAATGCGGCTCACCGCACCGAACAGGTTCCGGCGGTCAGCCGCGGCTGTGGTCCGGCTGCTGGATGAGCTGTGTGAGTGTGCCCTGGAAGCTCTTCAGGTAGAGATGGAGATCGATGATCTCGTCGACGGTGATCGGCTCGGCCGCCACCACCGGCTCCATCGCGGCCTCTGAAGCGACCTTCTCGATCTCTTCGACGGCGCCACCCGCGATCGCCAGCACGACGATGAACGTCACCTGGCACTGCGCGCACGTGACCTGAAGGTGGAAGCGCTCCTCCTCATGGCTGAGGACCTGGACGTCGCAGCCTTTGAGGCTGCGTCCGCAGACCGGGCAGTTGTAGAACCGGGCTCGATCGCGGATGAACTCGATGATGCCCATCGCTGGCCCATATTACGCTCCGCGAATTCCCCGAGGTGCGGCTAGCGCTTGCCTTCGATGCACGTGCAGCCGGATGGCCCGACCGCCGCTGAGTGAACCGTGCCGGCGGGCAGCACCATGCGGTCGCCGGCGTTCAGCTCGAGGAGCCTTCCTTCAGATTCCAGCGCGAAGGTGATCGATCCTTCTACGCAGTACAGGACCTTTTCGTACGAGTGGCTGTGGGCGGCGTAGCGATCGCCGGGCCCGTTCGACCACGAGTAGCAGCCGGTCGCCTCACCGCGCAGCCGGGTCATAAGGTCCTCGCCCATGGACCCGATTCTAAGATTGGACGGGTGAAGCCCCGGTTCCTGGCCGACTGCAACGTGGGGCGGCTCGCACGCTGGCTGCGCGCGCTTGGATACGACGCGTCCTACCACGCTCGCATTGGGGACGCGGAGCTCGTCCGCGAAGCGGCCGCGGAGAGCCGGGTGCTGCTCACTCGCGATCGCGACCTGACCCGGCGTCGCGTGATCCAGACCGGCGTCGTCCGGGCCATCCTCATCCACGACGACGACGTGACCAAGCAGCTGCGCCAGGTTTTTGGGGAGCTGGAGCTGGAGCTCAAGGAGGCCCTCACCCGGTGCATTGTGTGCAACTCCGAGCTGCAGTCGCGGGTCCCGGCGACCGTGGCGGAGCGGGTGCCGCCGTACGTGCGCCGCACCCAGTCCAGATACTCGGAGTGCCCAGAGTGTGGGCGGATCTACTGGGCCGGCACCCACTGGCAGCGGATGCGCGAGGTCCTCGCCGGCCTTTGAGGAACGTTCTGCGCAGGCTCGTGGCGGGCGAGATCAGCGAAGAGGAGGCGATCTCTGAGCTGCGCCGGGTTCAGCTCGAGGAGCTGGGCGGCCGGGCGCGTCTCGATCTCGGCCGCTTCCTGCGCCGCGGCGTACCCGAGGTCGTCCTGGCCACAGGCAAGACCCCGGCCGACGCCGCGCGCCTGGCCGTCGCGATGGCCGAGCGGCAGGGCCAGGGTCTGATCAGCCGCATGACTGCGGAGCACGGGGCCGCGCTTCACGAGCTGAGCTCCGCCGCGGGCATGCCCGTGATCACCTATGCAGCTTCAGCGCGGGTGCTCCGTCCTGGATTCGTGCCAGAGCACATCGGTGGAAAGGTTGGGATCCTGACTGCCGGGACGTCAGACCTCCCGGCGGCCGAGGAAGCGCAGATGGTCGTGGAGGCATGCGGCCTCGAGGTGAGGCTCGACGCCGACCTGGGCGTCGCCGGTCTGCATCGTTTCGTCGGCCCGTTGGCGTCGACGCTCGAATGGGGATGCGACGTCATCATCGTCGCGGCAGGAATGGATGGCGTGCTGCCCGGTCTGGTCGCCGGACTCATCGACGTGCCCGTGATCGGCCTCCCGGTCTCGACCGGCTACGGGCGAGGCGGCGCGGGCGAGGCGGCGCTCACGACGATGCTCCAGTCGTGCTCGACCGGGCTCGTGGTGGTGAACATCGACAACGGGGTCGGCGCGGGCGCCGCCGCGGTGCTCATCGCTCAGCGCCGCCTGCGCGGACGCAACACCGCCAGCAGTGCAAAGGCCAGTGCGCCCACGACCAGGAAACCAAAGAGCGCCGCGGCGACCGTCCACGACATGACAGATCCGCCAGGAATCGCGAAAAGCAGCGCAAGGATCAGCACCGCCAGCAGGACGCCGACCAAGAGCCACGGGAAACCGCGCCGCTGACGGCCGTAGAACAGCATCCATAACGGCCCCGGTCGTTTTTTGGGCGCGTTCAAAGAAGGCGCGGCACCTCGCTCAGAGATGAGATTGTTTGTACCCCGTCGGGCGGCGCGTCCTCCGCGTGCGCCGTGAAGATCACCGCCCGCATGCCCAGCGCGCGCGGACCTTCGTAGTCCTCGCGAACGCGGTCGCCCACGAACAGAGCGTTGCGCGCGTCAACGCCGATCGCGTCTAGGGCCGCCCGGTAAAGCTCGGGCGCCGGCTTGCGGCGGCCGACCTCGCTTGAAAACACCGCCGCGTCAACCAACTTTCCAATCCCATTCGTGTCCACCTGGCGCCGCATCATCTCAGGCGGGAACGGAGCGTTGGAGCAGATGGCTCGCTTGATGCCGTGCGCGCCGAGCCAGGACAGAACCTCCAGCGCGTCAGGGTCCAACCGGACGGCGCGATCCCAGCAGAGCTGCTCGGCGTCGAGGACGTCGTACAGCAGGCCGTCGGGGAGCTTCCATCCCGCTTTGGCCCAGGTCTCGCGGTAGACATCCATGTAGTCCACCTCCTCTTCATCCGAGCTGCCGACAAATTTCTCGAGCGGCAGCAGGACCTCTTCCACGATCGACTCTGCATCGGGGGCGAGCGCGCCGAGGGCCGACTCGATTCGAGGCCGGAAGCCGCGCATCACCTCGAGCAGCTCTTCGGTCGGGTAGTCGAAGGTGACCAGGGTGTGGCCGTAGTCGAACAGCACTCCTTGACAACCCCATGAACTCAGAGCCTCTGGCGTGAGCTCGCGGGGGCCCCTTACGGTGCGTGGCATCCGCATATCCTGATCGCGTGCCAAAACGGGAAGCGCTGACGCATCTCGACGAGAAAGGGGCGGCGCGCATGGTCGACGTGGCGGACAAGGCATCGACCGTGCGCGAGGCGCTGGCTGAGTGCGTGGTACGCATGGCGCCGGCCACCCTGCGTGCGGTCAGGCAGGGCACGGCCAAGGGCGATGCGATCCAGGTCGCTCGGGTGGCGGGCATCATGGCGGCGAAACGAACGCCGGACCTGATCCCGCTCTGTCACCCACTTCCACTGACCAGCGTCGCGGTCGACTTCAAGTTCGTCACCGGCGGCGTGCGCGTGCTGGCGCGGGCACGCGTCACCGGCCAGACCGGTGTCGAGATGGAGGCGCTCACGGCGGCGGCGGTCGCGGGGCTCACCCTGATCGACATGACCAAGGGAATTGAAAAGGGCGTCTATCTCGAAACGGTACGGTTGCTTGAGAAATCGGGCGGCCGCTCCGGGACCTGGAAGCGCCCGGCGCGCGCAGGGCGCACTTAAGTGGAAACCAACCGAGCGAAAAGATGAGCAAGGTTCATGTCGTCACCGTCAGCGATCGCGTTTCGGCGAACAAGATGGCCGATGAAAGCGGCCCGGCGCTGGTGCGAATCCTGGAACGCGATCGATTCGAGGTTTCAGGACCGGAGGTCGTGCCCGACAGCCGGGAGCGGATTGCCCAGGCCATAGTCGCCGCGGTCGCCAATGGAGCGGACGTGGTGGTGACGACCGGTGGCACCGGCCTCGGTCCTCGCGACGTGACGCCGCAGGCGACATCGTCGGTCATCGACTTCGAAGTGCCAGGGATCGGAGAAGCGATGCGGCGCTCGGGCGCGGGGAGCACCCCGATGGCTGCGCTCTCGCGCGGGATGGCGGGCGTGCGCGGGCACACGCTGGTCATCAACGTGCCCGGCAGCATCAAGGGCGCGACCGAATCGCTTGAATCGGTGATGCCGGTTCTGGAGCACGCCATCCGCCTTCTGCACGGCAATACCACTCACGATTGAACCTCAACGCGGACCTCGGGGAAGGAGCGGGTGAGGACGAGGCGATCCTCGCCCATGTCGACAGCGCGTGCGTCGCGTGCGGTGTCCACGCCGGCTCGGCGACCATCAGCCTCGCGACCGTATCAAGGTGTCGCGCCCTTGGCGTCGAGGTGGGAGCGCATCCTGGTTATGACGACCGCCCCAACTTCGGCCGTGTCGAGGTTCCGTTGTCCTGTGAGGAGATCGAGGCGCTGCTCGCGTTCCAGGTCGCGAGCCTGGCGGCGATCGGCCCCCTCGCTTTCGTCAAGGCGCACGGAGCCCTTTACCACCGCTGCCAGCACGACCGCGCCGCGGCCGATGCCCTGGCCCGGGTTGCGAAACAGCATGGCGCAGGCTTGATGGGCCAGCCCGGCTTCGAGATCGTGGCCGCCGCGGAGCGGGCTGGTATCCCGGCTTATCGGGAAGGATTCGCCGATCGATTGGTGCGGCCGGATGGCACCCTCGCGCCGCGCAATGAGCCTGGATCCGTGCTCGAACCTGGGCGCGCTGTCGACCAGGCGTTGCGCTTGGCCCGTAGCGGGCGCTACGACACGATCTGCATTCATGGCGACACGCCGGGCGCGGCTTTCGTCGCGGCGGCCGTGCGTCAGGCGCTCGATGGCGCCGGGATTGCAACGGGCTCTCTGGCCGGGCATCCGCGGATCGCGTAGGTGGCGTTCTCCATCCGCGAGCTCGCGGAGATCGAAGACCTGCGAGAGCTGGCGGAGCTCTTCGCCGTGGTCTGGGGACGCCCCGGCGAGCCTCCGGTCAGCTCGGACATCCTGAAGGCGCTCGCACACTCCGGCAACTACGTGTCGGGCGCCTACATCGACGGGAGGCTCGCCGGTGGCCTGGTCGGATGGTTCGGTGGCGTGCCTCCACACGAGCTGCACATGCACTCGCACATCCTTGGCGTGCTCAGCGGCAGCGACGCGCATGGCATCGGTTTTGAGCTGAAGCAACACCAGCGCCGCTGGTGTCTCGCGCGGGACGTCAAGGTCATCGAGTGGACGACCGACCCGCTCGTGCGGCGCAACGCCTACTTCAACCTCACCAAGCTCGGCGCGCGTGCGAGGGAATACCTGGTCAACGTCTATGGCGAGATGACAGACGGAATCAATGCGGGCGAGGAGTCGGATCGCCTGCTGATCACCTGGCGGCTCGACTCACCATCCGCGGAGGCCGCGGCCGTGGGACGCGGTCCCGAGCCACAGCCCGATGGGCTTCGGCGCGATGGCGCGCTCGTGGTGCTCTCGGCCGGTGACGCGGGCGAACCGGTGGCGACCAGCGCCGTTGCGCGCGTCCTTCTATGTGAGGTGCCGGACGACATCGTGGCGCTCAGGCGTTCCGATCCTTCACTCGCACGTTCGTGGCGCATGGCGTTGCGCAAGACGTTCACCGATGCATTGGCTGCCGGCTACGAGGTGAGCGGCGCCACGCGTTCGGGTTGGTACGTGCTGGAAACCGAAGCTAACTAGACTTTTCCGGTGCTAAAGATTGGTGACAAGGCGCCCGAGTTCAAGCTTCCCACCACTGGAGGTTCCGAGCTCACGCTCGCGGAGGCGCTCCAGAAACACAAAGCGCTCGTCTTTCTCTTCTACGTGCTGGACTTCACCGGTGGTTGAAGGATGGAGTTGACCGAGTTTCGGTCCAGGCACGAGGCGGCCGCTGCAGATGGCATCGGCATCTACGGCATCAGCGTCGACTCCGTGTTCTCGCACACAGCTTTCGCCAAGGAGCTGGGCGGCCTCCCGTACGAGCTGATCGCGGACTTCGAGCGCAAGATGGTCACGGATTACGAGGTGCGCCGGGATGACGTTGAGGGGTACTCGGGAATTCCGCGGCGAACTGTTCTCGTCATCGATGGCGAGGGGGTCATTCGGTACAGCTGGGTGACCTCGCGAGAAATGCCGCAGCCCGACTACGACCTGGTGATCGAGGAGGCACGCAAAGCGTCCGTCGCCGCGGGGGCTGGTTGATGACCGGCTCCAACGCAGAGATGCGGCGGATCGAGGTCTCATGGAACAAGTTGGACGAACTTGTCAATCAAGTCCAGGCCGCGAGCGGCCTGACCCGAGTCAGAACAGATGGATGGTCGGTCAAAGACCACCTCGCGCATGTCTCGGCCTGGGAGCATTCGCTCGTGGCGCTGATTGAAGGCCGCGACATGCTCGAAGCGATGGGCGTTCGCGGGCCCGTCGAAGAGAACACTGACGCGATCAATGAGGCGATCATGAATCTGCACGCGAAGGACACGGCGGAAGAGGCGCTTGCGTACTTCCGAGATTCACACGCGCAAATGGTGGCTGCGCTCGGAAAGCTCAGCGACGCCGACCTCCAGAAGCCCTACAGCCACTTCCAGCCGGGCGACCCGGACGAAAAGAGGCCGGCGATCGGCTGGGTCGCGGGCAACACGTACGAGCACTACGCCAAGCACATCGGCTGGATCAATCAGCTTTTGAGCGAGTCGAGCGCCGCTCGCTGAGCCGCGCGCATGCGCAGAGCGGCTTCGATGCTGACCTCCACGAAGCTCAACTCGTCGCCAGGAAGCAGCTGCGCGGCGATCGGCATGGCCGCGCCGGCCAGGGTGGCGACGACGGGATAGCCTCCGGCGGTCTGGTGATCGGCCATGAGCAGGATCGGCTGGCCGCTTCGGGGCACCTGCAGCGCGCCGGCAACCAGACCGAACGAGAGCAGCTCGTCCCCGGAGGCGTCCAGCGAATGCCCTTCGAGCCGGTACCCCATGCGGTCGGCGTCGCGACCCACGGTGTACGCCGATCCGAACAGGGCTTTGCGGCTCTCGGCGGGCAGACGCGTGATGTGGGGGCCCGCGATCGCAGGCAGCATGTGGTCGGCGTAGGCGGGCCGGAGGTCGCGGTTCAGCTGGTGCCTCGAGATCGCGCGCGCCGATTGTGATGCGCCCTGCGCGCGCCTGGCGGGCGGGCTCGCGACGGCGATCACGTCCCCCGCGATCAGAGGACGTCCATGGAAGCCGCCGCGCTGTGCGAGCAGGTTGGTCGAGAAAGAGCCAAGCCACCGGTCCCCCGCAATCCCACCTGCCACCGCGATGTAGGCGCGAGCCCCCGAGCGCCGGCCGGCGAAGCTGAGCTGATCGTCTGGGCCCAGGATCACGCTGGTCCACATCGGCGCCGGCCGGCCGTTGACGAGTGGATCGAAGTCGGCTCCGGTGATCGCGACCAGACAGGGTTGCAGGGCGACCAGGGCCGGCCCACTCACGGTGCATTCGAGCGTGGCGGCACCTTCTTCGTTGCCCGCGAGGAGGTTCGCGGCCCTGTGCGCGAACCGATCCATCACGCCGCCGGGAGGGACGCCGGCAGACATCGCATTCGGACGTCCCAGGTCCTGCACGGTCGTGAGGAGACCAGGCTTGCGGACGCGCAGCATCTCGCTCACGCAGGCGCTGCAAAGAACTTGACCCGATCGCCCGCCCGGAAAAGGCACGGTGGATCTGAGTCGGGTAGGAAGAGCTTGACCGAGGTCCGGCCGATGAGGTGCCATCCACCGGGCGTGGCCAGCGGGTAGATTCCAGTCTGGCGCGCGGCGATCGCTACAGAGCCCGCGGGCACCTTCGTCCTCGGGACCTCGCGTCGAGGGAGCTCGAGCTCCTCCGGCAGTGGCCCGAGGTAACCCCAGCCAGGTACGAATCCGACCAGAAACACGCGATAAATCGGCCGCGTGTGGATCTCGGCGATCTTCGCCGCGGGCAGGCTCAGCACCGCCGCCACGGCCTCCATGTCGGGTCCGTCGTAAACGACCGGAATCCGGTGAAGGCGGCCGGGTTCGGACATCGGCGGCCGCTTCGAAGCCAGCCTCCTGATCGCTGTGGTGAGCGCGGCGTGCGTCGTCTGATCGGGGTCGAAGTGGACCGTGACGCTGGCGTATCCGGCGATGGCCTGGCGAACGTCGCGTCGCTTCTTCAGCGCCGCGGCCAGTGCGATCGCCCGCGTGTTGAGCGCGGTGTCGACCCGTGTTCCCAGCTCCGCGAGGAGCGCGGTGTCACCGAGCGGGTGAGTTCGCACCTTGGTGGTGGAGCGCGGCGCTGGCATGTGCGCTCACAAGAATGGCGTAGAACACACCGGGCACGAGACCGACGCAGATCAGCCCGACGCACGCCAACCCGATCGCCCACCCGGTGACGATCGCGGCGGCGGCGAGATTCCAGGTCGCGAAGTCGCGCCTCACGGCTCGGATCGACGCGGGAAGGTCGAACAGGTCGAGGGGTCTGCCGGAGTGGGCGAAGCGGGCGGTGGCGTGTGGCATGTGAATCAGCAGTAGGAGCCCCCAAGGCAGGGCGAGCAGAAATCCGGCGGCGGTGTGCGCGTAGAGCTGCGAAACCGGCGCATCGGCCCCGCGCAGCAGGTGTGCGTCAAACAACCATCCGGCCACGGGATTCACGAGCAGGACGAAAGGCGCAGTCAAGAGCACCACGACGGCTGTCGTACAGAGACCGTCCAGCAGGAGCCGCCCTGACAGCTCCCACCTCGGCGGACCGGTCGCCGTGTCGAGCTCCGCGTTGCGCGTGGCGAGGATGGCGTAGCCGAGGAGTGGGATGAAAGCGACCGGCAGCAACATCACGGCGAGGAGTCCCGGGATCCACCGTGATTTCCACTCGCCTTGAAACGGCCACGAGAAGGATTCGGCGACCACCTTCATGGTCGCAACCTTAAGGTGGTGCGGCTAGGGCGCTGTTCGTGGGGTGACTACAGCTGGGATTCGATCGCTTCGATCAGCTGAGGGTCTTCCGGGACGACCTTCGACCGGAACCGGCGCACCACGTGGCCGTCGCGGCCGACCAGGAACTTCTCGAAGTTCCATTTGACGTTGCCCGCCTTTCCCGAGCCGTCAGCGGCTTCGCTCAGGATTTCGTACAGCGGGTGCTGATGGCCACCCTTGACGTCGAGCTTGGAGAACAGCGGGAAGGTGACTCCATAGTTGACGCTGCAGAACTCCTGGATCTTCTCGGCATCGCCTGGCTCCTGGTTGAAGAACTGATTGCAGGGAAAGCCGAGCACGACGAAGCCACGATCCGAATAGCGCTCGTTCAGCGCCTGAAGGCCTGCGTATTGCGGCGTGAACCCGCAGCGCGACGCCACGTTGACGGCGAGCACGACCTTGCCGGCATATTCGGAGAGCTGGGCGGGTTTTCCGTCGAGTTTTGGCAGCTCGATCTCGTAGATCGATCGGGCCTGCTTTGTGTCCACAACCAAGAGAAGCCGGCGTGGAGAGCGGCTATTCCCGAAACGAGAGCGCTAACCCTTCTTGAGCTGGACCTCGAAGCCGTCGTCCATCGGGTTGACCTCGACATCGCCCGCCCTCATGCGCATGCCCTCATCGACGCGGGTCGCGATGACTGAGCCCTCGAAGACAAGCTCCTCGAAACGCCATTCCTTGCCCTGCTTACGCATCTTCACCACCACGCCGCCGGGGCTGCGCCATACGCCGTCGCCGGCTGGTCGGAAGCCCCTGGTGACGAGCTCGCCCAGACGATCAGGAATCGCTTCGGCCGGCGGCTTGGCCGTGGGCCAGACAACCGGCCTCTCCGGTGCACCAGGTCGTGGCGAGTCACCCGCTCGCTGCGGCTTTCGAAACTTCGCCTGCTCGAGGGAGAGCCGGAGGAGCTCAGACCCTTCGTCCTGGGCGAAGAACGCGCCCGAGATCCGGCCCTGGTCCTGGGAGCGCCGGATGCAGTTCGCGCAGTCGGCCTCTGCCTCGACGGGCGCGAAGGACCCTGCGGCGAGCGTCTGACCACAAAGAGTCGTGACCGGGCCACTTCGTGGAACCCGGGGAGTCAGGTGGATCCGCCCGCCGGTCTTGCGCCTGACCGATTCGAGCTTCAGCTGCTGGACGCCCATATGCCTCAATCATGGGCGCCGGGGTCGAAGCGCCGCGTCCCGGTCTACGTTCCGGCTCTCTTGCTGGCCGCCTGAAGCCTCAGGTTCGGCAGAGGTGTGAGGTTCGCCTCCACCTGGGCGCGATAGTGCTCGAAAGCCGGCGGCAGCGAAAGCCGCTCGCCGAGGTGCTCCTTCGGTTCGTCCGATGTGAATCCTGGTCCCTTGGTGGCGATCTCGAACAGGACGCCGCTGGGCTCCCTGAAGTAGATGGACCGGAAGTAAAAGCGGTCGATCACAGGGGTCGGGTCGCCGCCGCCCGCGATCACGCGATCGCGCCAGCCTTCGTGGTCAGCCATGGTCGACGCCCACGCGACATGGTGCACGGTGCCGGATCCGCTGAGCCCCCTCGGCTCGGGAGCATCGTCGTAAACGTAATACGAGCCTCGGGAATCGCCGCGCGACTCGTACGAGCCGGCGTCCGAGCTGCTGAACCCGACGGCATCCGCGAGGAACTGGCGGCTCGCTTCGGGCCGGCGCGAAAAGGCGCGCACCCCCGCAAATCCCTGGAGGGCGAGCTGCCTGGGGATCTCCGGATGCTCTGCCACAAGCGGGTGGTCGGAGGTCGGCGCCGCGGTCAGCTCCAGGCCCAGCCCCTCGGGGTCTTCGAATCGAAGCCGATCGTCCTCCAGCGTGGATTCGATGCCGGCCGCCGCCAGCCTCCGGCCCCAGAACTCGAGCGCCTCGTGCGAAGCCACCCGCATCGCGATCCGGTGGATCATCCCGGCGCCGGCCCGGCCCCGGACCAGGCCGGGATACTCGAAGAAGGTGAGGTCGGCGCCCGGGCTGCCGTCCTCGTCGGCGTAGAAGAGGTGGTAGACGGCCGGGTTGTCCTGGTTGACCGTCTTCTTGACCAGCCGGAGCCCCATGACCCCCTCGTAGAAGAGGAGGTTCTTGGTCGCCTCGGCCGTGATGGCGCTGATGTGGTGGATTCCGTCGAGCTTGGCCATGACTGCCTATTCCTACCCAAAAGCAAGGGAGTTTTGTTCCGCCCCGTAACAGACGGCCGGTTTCGTGCGTAGAACCATTACGGACGGTGAGCGACGACCACGCGGAGCACCTCCAGCAGGCGAGGGCGGGCGACGGCCGCGCCTTCGGAGACCTGCTTGCGCCTGTGCTCGATCCGGCCTTCCGGTTGGCTATGACGATGTTGAATGACCGAACCGCGGCGGAGGATGCCGTCCAGGAGGCCGCGCTGAAGGCGTGGCGGAAGCTGGACCGATTCCGGTCCGGAGCCGAGCTGCGGCCGTGGTTCCTGGCGATCGTCGCCAACGAGTGCCGGACGGCGCGGCGTGGTCGGTGGTGGGGGGTGCTGCGATTCGCCGACCTGGATAGGCTTCAGCGCGGCGCCGTCACCGATCGTGGTTGGGCAGAGCGAGCTGACCTCGACGCCGCGCTCGACCGGCTCGCGCAGCATCATCTCCTGGCTCTCAGCCTCTACTACCACCTGGACCTGCCGATCGAAGAGGTAGCGCGGGTGCTGGGCTGCTCGCCTGGCGGCGCACGGCAGCGCGTCCATCGAGCGCTCGCGGCGCTTCGACCCGCGATGGCAATGGAGGTGGACGTATGACGCCAGACGAGAGGGAGCTTCGCCGGGCGCTCGATGAGCGCAGCGGAGAGCCGTCGCCAGAGTTCCGCGCGCGAATTTCGTCGCTGCGCCAAGACGAGAGGTCGCCGTCGCGCACGCTTTCGTCCATCGCCCTGGTGGCCGCCGCCGTCTTGACAATAGCAACGATTGGTGTCTTGCTCGTCGCGCGCCAGGCTCTCGGCCCGGTTCGTAGCGGCCCGGCGAGCGCGACGCGGCTCACATCGCCAACTGCGACACCATTTCCATCGCCGACGCCGACCCAAGTTTTCTTGCCGCAGACCGCGCAGCTGAGCGCACCCTCCACCGACATCCTCTGGGCGTATTTCGGCCAGGGCTTGCTCTTCCGCTCTACCGATCGAGGCGACACTTGGGAGCAACGAACTCTTCCAACCCAAAATCTCTCGCCCTTCGCCAATGTCACCTTTGTCGATGACCAGCACGGGTGGCTTTCCACAGGCGGATCGCCAGAGTCGGAGTGCAATGGAGAGGGGGCCGGTATCTGGCAGACGAACGATGGAGCGGCCACCTGGCAGCAAGTAGCGCTTGTCGACGGCTCAGGCCCGAGCGTCAATGGCATCGGCCTGGCGCAGTGCAAGGAGAACCTCTCCTTCGTCGACCGGACACATGGCTTCCTTGCCGCGTGGGACGCCAATCATCAGCCGACCATCTACCGAACGTCCGATGGTGGGCGAAGCTGGACCGGATCGACGCTCCCCGATCCGCCCGGCTTCAAGATTCAGGCCGGCGGATTCACTCTTCGAGCCGGACTGGTCAAGGGCTTCGGCAGTACTCTTTTGGTGATCGCAACGGATAGCCAGGGCAGCGACTATGTCTTCCGCTCAATTGACGGTGGCGCCACGTGGACGCCAATCGCGAAGGCAGCCGTTGGCGCTGACAACATCGCACTCGCCACCGAGTCGCGGTGGCTCCAGCTGATCGCGTCTGACCAGTCGTTGGAGACACTGGACGCAGGCAAGTCGTGGCATCAGTACCCAACCGATTACTCCCAGGCTGCGCCGATCGCCCCCGTGGTTTCTTTCGGCGACGGGCTGGTCGGTTACGCCACCGTGCGTGGAAGCATCCAGCGAACCGTTGACGGCGGCATGCACTGGCTGATCATCAAAACGCCCGGGACTTAGCACCCCAGATAATCGGATCATGCCGATCACGGTCGTGGGGCTCGACGGCGACGACACGCTGTGGCACAACGAGACCCGCTTCATCCTCACCCAGGAAGAGCTTCGAGAGCTGCTGCACCGCCACCTCCCCGAGGCCGACGTCGACGCGCACCTGGCCCGGGTCGAGATGAAGAATCTCGGGGTGTACGGCTACGGGGTCAAGGCCTTCACGCTCTCAATGATCGAAACCGCAATCCAGCTCACCGAGGGGCGGATTCCCGCCGCCGACCTCGAGGTGATCCTCGGCTGGGGCAGGCGCATGCTGATGGAACCGACCGAGCTCCTCGATGGCGTCGAGCCCGCGGTGCGAGAGCTGAGCGAGCGGTACGACCTGCTGCTCATTACGAAGGGAGACCTCTTCGACCAGGAAGGCAAGCTCGCGCGGTCGGGGCTGGCCGATCTGTTCCTCGGCGTCGAGGTCGTGAGCGAGAAGAACGCCGGCGCATATCGAGGCATCCTCGCGCGCCGGGGCATCAAGGCCGATGAATTCGTGATGGTCGGCAACTCGCTGCGCTCCGACATCCTCCCGGTCCTCGAGCTCGGTGCTCGAGCGGTGCACGTTCCCTACCACGTGACCTGGCACCACGAACACGTGCCGGAGGAGTCTCTGCCAAGGGAGGGGTGGTACCGGCTCGAGAGCATCGCGGCCATCGGGGAGTTCCTGGGGTCGATCAACTGACCGGTTGCGAGCGGTGGCGGCCCGCGCCGTAGGAGGACCCGCCCGGCCCAAAGTCTGGTGCTAGGATCGTGGCGCGTTTCCGACGCACTTGGCCGTCGAATGAGGAGAGAAAGATGCTCAGAGCGAAGACTTGGTTGTCTGCAGTCGCGGTCGTGGGCGCGCTCCTGGCTGCCGCGTGCGGTTCGACATCGCCAACCTCGTCAGCCTCGCCGGCAGGAACCCAATACCCCAACTTCCTGGCGTGCATGGTCACCGACACCGGCGGCATCGACGACCGGTCATTCAACGCCAGCGCCTACCTAGGTGAGCAGAACGCCAAGAAGGACCTCGGTGTGCAGATCAAGTATCTCTCCTCGACATCGGCGAAC
Source organism: Candidatus Dormiibacterota bacterium (assembly GCA_003151935.1). Classification (GTDB taxonomy): domain Bacteria; phylum Chloroflexota; class Dormibacteria; order Dormibacterales; family Dormibacteraceae; genus Palsa-870. Next base: position 60,372 of record PLYZ01000012.1, read on the forward strand.
GACTACTCGCCGAATGTCGACGCCTTTGTCAACCAGAAGTGCGGGTTGATCGTCACCGTCGGCTTCCTGATGGGCGACATCACGCAGACGAAGGCGGCGACAAACCCGACTCAGAAGTTCGCGATCGTCGACTACAGCTACTCGCCAGCGATCAACAACGTGCTTGGCCTCACCTACCAGACCAATCAGGACGGGTTCCTGGGCGGCTACCTGGCCGCCGGCATGAGCAAGACCGGTGCGGTGGGCACCTTCGGCGGAATCAACATCCCGACCGTGACCATCTACATGGACGGTTTTGCGGCGGGCGTCTACTACTACAACAAGCAGCACAGCGCCAAAGTCAAGGTGCTGGGCTGGAACCCCGCCACCCAGAACGGCTCCTTCTCCGGTGACTTCACGAGCCAGGACAAAGGCCAGGCCATAGCCAATACGGAGATGCAGCAGGGTGCCGATGTGATCTTCCCCGTGGCCGGCAACGTCGGCCTGGGCGCGGCGGCCGCGGTACAGGCCAACGGTAAGGCCACCATGGAGTGGGTCGACACCGACGGCTGCGTCAGCGCGCCCCAGTACTGCTCGCTCTTCATCACCTCGGTCAACAAGGGCATCGCAGCGTCGGTCGAGGCGGCAATCAAAGCGGCCGCCGACGGAAGCTTCGCCGGCGGTAACTACGTGGGCACGCTGGCCAACGGCGGCGTCGGCCTGGCTCCCTACCACAACTTCGACAGCAAGATCCCGAGCGCGCTCAAGACCGAGCTCGACACGATCAAGCAAGGCATCATCGGCGGGAGCATCTCGGTCGATCCAAAGGCGTGGCAGTCGTACGCCGCCGCCTGATCAAAGCGAACCTGATTCGAGGCGGCCGGTAAAAGGCCGGCCGCCTCACCTCTAATGCTCCGCCAACCGGTCAAACTCGAGCTGAGGGGCATCACCAAGAGCTTTCCCGGCGTGCTCGCGAATGACCACATCGACCTCGTCGTCGAGCCAGGCGAGGTGCACGTGCTACTGGGTGAGAACGGCGCCGGAAAGACGACGCTGATGAACATCCTCTACGGCCTTTATCACCCTGACGAGGGTGAGATCCTGGTCAATGGCGCCCCGGTCAAGTTCCAGAGCCCAAGCGACGCGATCCGAATGGGCATCGGGATGGTGCACCAGCACTTCATGCTGATCCCAGTCTTCACGGTCGCCGAGAACGTGATGCTTGGCTCAGAGCTGACGCGGCCATTCGGATTGCTGGATCGGGGACGAGCGCGCCGCGAAGTGCAGCGGCTAGGGCAGGAATTCGGTCTGCCTGTCGACCCCGACGCTCTCGTCTCGTCGCTGTCTGTCGGAGCCCAGCAACGCGTTGAGATCGTGAAGGCTCTCTACCGACAGGCGGGCGTCCTGATCCTCGACGAGCCTACCGCCGTTCTCACCCCGCAAGAGACGGAGGAGTTGCTGCGGGTCATGGAGTCGCTGAAGCATGCCGGCCGCTCGCTGGTCTTCATCACGCACAAGCTCAAGGAGGCCATGCGGGTCGCCGACCGCATCACGGTGCTCCGTGGAGGCCGGGTGGTTGGCTCGACCGTGCCGGCCAAGTCAACCGAAGCTCAACTGGCCGCGATGATGGTAGGCCGCGCAATCCGCCTTGGTGTCGAGAGGCCGCCCGCCAAACCCGGAGCGGTGGTGCTCGAGGTGGAGGGGCTCACCGTGCGCGACGCCCGCGGCCAGGTCGCCGTGGATGACGTGTCCTTTCAGGTCCGTGCGGGTGAGATCGTCACGGTCGCCGGGGTTCAGGGAAATGGGCAGACCGAGCTGATCCGGGCAATCATGGGCCTTGACCCGGTCGCGGCGGGTCACATCACGGCCGCAGGTCGCGACGTCACCACCAGCTCGCCGCGCGAGACGCTTGCCTCGGGGGTCGGCCACGTGCCGGAAGATCGCGTCAGAGATGGCCTCGTCAGCGATCTATCCGTAGCTGAGAACCTGGTCCTCGACACCTACTATTTGCCTCCCTTTGCACGTGGCCTGGTGCTCGAGCCTGACGAGATCCGCCGCAATGCTGACGAGAGGATTCGCGAGTTCGACATCCGGACGCCCTCTGCATCGGTTCAGGCCGGCACGCTGTCGGGCGGGAACCAGCAGCGGGTGGTTGTGGCTCGAGAGTTCTCGAGACCGATCTCGCTCTTGATTGCATCCCAACCTACACGCGGGCTGGACGTCGGCTCCATCGAGTACATCCACGAGCGGATCGTGAAGCTCCGCGATCAGGGCGATGCCGTGCTGATCGTTTCGAGCGATCTGGACGAGGTGCTGGCTCTTGGCGACCGCATCTCGGTCATGTACCGCGGGCGAATGGAGGGACCGTTCGACTCCGGCAGTGCGACTCGTGAGGAGATCGGTCTGATGATGGCGGGTACCGGCTCGGAGGCCGCATCGGCGCCTCCTGACGCCGGAAGACCATGAGCGAGAACCCTGACCAAAAACCGGGCAGGAATCGAGCTGCTGCGGCTCGCGACGTGATCCAGAGCGTGATCGCCCCCCAATCGTCGATCTGGAGTTCCGTGCTCGTGGTTGTCCTGGCCTTCGTTACAGCGCTCGTGGTCAGCGCTGTTTTCATCGTCGTCTCAGACCCGAACGTCATCCAGGCTCCCGATCTGCTGACGGCGCTGAATGTTGCGTGGCAGGACGTATCCGGGGCATATGGCGGCTTGCTCACAGGGGCCCTGGGAGACCCGTCGACGATAATCGCCAAGCTGAGCAGCGGCGACGCAAAAGTGGCGGCGTCCGCTTTCTACCCGCTCTCTGAGACCGTGGTCGCAGCGGCGCCGCTGGTCTTCACCGGCCTGGCGGTCGCCCTCGGTTTCAGGGCCGGCCTTTTCAACATCGGAGGCGAGGGCCAGGTCATCGCGGGCGGCCTGGCGGCCGGTTTCGTGGGCTTCTCTGTCCATGGCCTGACGGGGTTCGTAGAGCTGCCGCTGGCGCTGCTCGCCGGCTTTTTGGTCGGCATGCTGTGGGGTTTTATACCCGGCCTGCTCAAGGCGCGAACTGGAGCCCACGAGGTGATCACGACGATCATGCTCAACTACGTCGCGATCTACCTGACCTACTACTTCTTGAATACCACATTGTTCCAGCGCCCGGGGCGCACCGACCCGATCAGCAAGGTCGTCGATAGCGCCGCAATGCTTCCCAGCCTGGCGGCATTGAACCTCAGGGTTCATGCTGGCGCGCTTCTGGCCGTTGCCGTCGCGGTCGCCGTCTACTTTCTGCTCTGGAGGACGACGCTCGGTTTCGAGTTCCGCGCAGTCGGCGCCAATCCTGACGCCTCACGCGCAGCAGGCATCGGCGTGGGACGTGTGATCGTGGTGGCGATGTCGCTGTCCGGTGGGCTGGCCGGCCTCGCCGGAGCCAACATCATCCTCGGAGTCCAATACAGCGTTACGCCAGGCTTCTCCTCCGGCCTCGGCTTCGACGGCATCACCGTCGCCCTCTTGGGTCGTGGCAATCCCGTCGGTGTCGTTGCAGCAGCGCTTCTCTTTGGCGGTCTTCGCGCCGGTGCCGTGCAGATGCAGGCTGCGACGTCGACGCCCGTCGACATAGTCCAGGTCATCGAAGCGCTCGTCATCATGTTCGTTGCGGCTCCGGCGCTGATCAGGGCTATCTTCCGGCTGCGCGCCGTGCGCGGCATCGGTGCTCCGACGGTTTCGCCTGGATGGGGAGGGTGAGCACCGCAGTCCGCGCGTTGGGCGCCGGCGCGCGCGTGGCGGTGGACCGTAGACGAACCCTTGGTATTTTCTTCTTGCTCGTCGCAGGGGCGATCGCGGCTTTCTTCGGCTACAACGTCCCCGGACAGAGCCAGGCACATTTCGTTCTCAACCTCGCGAGCTCGCACGCGATCCCGATTCCAGACCTGGTCGTGCCGGTCCGGGCTACTGCCTTCGGCCTCGCGGCGGCCTGCGCCTTCCTCGGCACCATCCAGGTCGTGCGCGGCTTCGGACGTTGGGCGTACGCCGTGCTGGCGCTGGTGATCGGTCTGTTCGTCTTCGCGTTCCTCGCATGGGCTGCGCGCAACTCGTCGGTCAGTTTGGTCGGGATGCTGCAGGGCACCCTCGTCCGAGCCGCGCCGCTGACGCTGGGCGCGTTCTCCGGATTGCTCTGTGAACGTGCGGGAGTCATCAACGTCGCGATCGAGGGCCAGATGCTGATCGGAGCTTTCTCCGCTGCTCTGGTCGGGAGCGCCACGGGCAACGCACTGCTGGGCATCCTTGCGGGGATGCTTTGTGGCGGCCTCATCGCCGTGATCCTGGCGGTCTTCGCCATTCGCTATCTGGTCGATCAGGTGATCGTCGGTATCGTCCTCGACCTGTTCTGTTTGGGCTTGACCGGCTTTCTCTACGACCGGCTGATGGTCCCTTTTCAGGCGACCCTCAACAGCGCCGCGGTAGTGCCTCCGGTCACAATCCCGGGCCTGTCCAGGATCCCGGTGCTCGGACCCATCCTCTTCGATCAGAACGTGTACGTCTACCTGATGTTTGTCCTGATGGGACTGATCTACGTTGCCCTGTTTCATACTCGCTGGGGTCTTCGCGTGCGCGCGGTCGGAGAACACCCGCGAGCGGCGGACACGGCCGGCATCGACGTCGCGCGGACCCGCTACATCAACGTGATCCTTGGCGGTCTGGTGGCCGGCCTGGCCGGCTCCTACTTCACACTCGGTGCGGTCGGTCAGTTCACGAAGAACATGACGTCAGGCCGTGGCTTCATCTCCCTGGCGGCCATGATTTCCGGGGGGTGGACGCCGGTTGGTGGCTTCGGCGCGTCGCTGGTTTTCGGTTTCGCGGACGCCCTTCAGAACTTTCTGTCCGTCCTCAACGTGCCGATCTCGAGCTACTTCCTCTTGATGGCGCCGTACCTCGCCACCATTCTGGTGGTGGCCGGAGTCGTCGGACGGGCGCGGCCTCCCGCGGCCGACGGCAAGCCATACGTGAAGCAGTAAACCTTTGCCGTGAACACTCTCGAGGTGATTGGCCGCAAGCGCGACGGCGGGGAACACTCCCCCGACGAGATCGAATTCCTGCTGTCCGGATACCTGCGCGGGGACATTCCCGACTACCAGATGGCGGCCTGGTTGATGGCCATCTGCATTCGCGGCATGACCCGCGCCGAGACGCTCGCCTTGACTCGGGCCATGGTCGCGAGCGGCGAGGTGCTCGACCTCAGCGCAATCGAGGGAATCAAGGTCGACAAGCATTCGACCGGTGGGGTCGGCGACAAGGTCACCCTGATCGCAGCACCACTCGCGGCGGCCTGCGGAGTCAAGGTGCCAAAGCTCAGCGGCCGCGCTCTGGCCCACACGGGCGGCACGCTGGACAAGCTCGAGTCTGTACCCGGCCTGACCGTAGACCTCGAGCCTGAGCGTTTTATCCGGCAGGTCCGCGAGGTCGGCATCGCCGTCGCCGCCCAATCGCCCCACATGGTGCCAGCGGACAAGCTCCTCTACGCGCTGAGGGACGTGACCGCGACCGTGCCATCAATGCCCCTGATCGCCTCCAGCGTGATGTCGAAGAAGATCGCCGCGGGCGCGGACGCGATCGTGCTCGACGTCAAGTTCGGGCGCGGGGCCTTCATGTCCGACCTGGCGTCCGCAATCGACCTGGCCTCCGAGATGGTGCAGATCGGAGAGGGTGCGGGCCGCCGCACCGTCGCGCTGGTCACGGCGATGGACAATCCGCTCGGCCGGTCGGTCGGCAACGCGCTCGAGGTGCAGGAGGCCCTGAATACGCTGGCCGGCAAGGGAGACGAGGAGCTGCTGCAGGTTTCGCTCGTCGTCGCACGCGAGATGTGCTGGCTGGCCGAGGTCAACTCGGATCCGGACGACGCCCTGCGATCGGGCGCCGGCCTCGACACCTTCCTGCGCATGCTCGCCGCCCAGGGCGGCAGGGTCGGTGAGGGGCTGCCCGTGGCGCCGGTCCAGCTGACGGTGCCGTCCTCGGCTGGCGGCTACGTGGAATCGATCGACGCGCTCGAGGTTGGCTTGGTGGGGCTCGAGCTGGGCGTCGGCCGCAAGAAGAAGGAGGACCGAGTCGACCATGCGGCGGGGATCGTCATTGAGGCGCCGGTGGGCGCCAGGGTAGAAGCCGGCGCTCCACTCGCTGTCATCCATGCGAGATCCGAAGAGCTCGCGCAATCGGTCGTGCGGCGGTTGACAAAGGCCTGGCGGCTCGGCGCGAATGAGGTCAAGCGGCCGCCGCACGTGCTGGCCCGGGTCGACAAGGACGGCGTTTCAAAGGCCGACTAGTATTCGCGGCAGTGGCATCGACCAGGAAATATCACGTTGGCCTCGCCAAGGGCGAGGTCGGCAAGTACGTGCTGGTTCCCGGTGACCCCGGGCGCACGCCGATGATCGCGAAATATCTCGACGGCGCCAAAGAGGTCGCCTTCAGCCGGGAGTACCGCACCTTCACGGGATCGCTGGACGGCGTGCCGGTCTCGACCATGTCGACCGGCATGGGCGGCCCATCGGTGGCGATCGGAATCGAAGAGCTCAGCGAGCTCGGCGTTCACACCTTTCTCCGGGTGGGGACGTGCGGCGCGGCGCAGCCCGAGATCAAGATGGGCGACCTCGTGATCGCGCTCGGATCAGTGCGAAGCGAGGGCACTCCGAATGGCTATGTGCCGCTCGAATACCCCGCGGTGGCCTCACTTCACATGGTCAACGCGCTCGTCGACGCGGCGAAGGACTCAGGCGTGCCGTACCACGTCGGGATCATCCGCAGCGTGGACGCGCTCTATTCGGACCTTGTGCCCGACAGCATGCCCCGGCCGCACCTGCGCGATGAGCTCGAGATGTGGTCGCGCGCCGGCGTGCTGAGCAACGACATGGAAACGTCGACGCTTTTCGTGGTCGCGCGGCTGCGGAAGCTGCGCGCGGGCACGATCAACCTCTGCGTGGACGAGCTGGGCGCCGGAGAGATCCACCACCTCGACCCGTCCTACATGGACCGCATGCTGAAGGTCGCGGTGGATGCCGTCCGGCGCCTCATCGAGCACGACCGTGCCGCTGAAGGTAAGTAACCACCCTCTGGTCGCCGACAGCCTGCGCGGGCTGCGCGACCGGTCGACCCCACCGGAAGAGTTCCGGGTGCTCGCCCGCAAGGTGATCACGCTCTTGCTGTACGAGGCGACCGCCGACCTCGAGGTGCGCCACGGGACAGTGCAGACGCCACTGGCCGAAGCCGCCGCGATCACGGTCGAGCGCGAGGTCGTCGCCATTCCGGTGCTGCGTGCCGGCCTCGGATTGCTGGGCCCGGTGCTGGAGCTGCTGCCACGAGTGAGCGTCGGCTACATCGGGCTCGAGCGTGATGAGGACACCGCCGTCGCGCGCATTTACTACAACAAGCTTCCGGGCTTGGTCGGCAAGGTTCCGCTGCTACTGGATCCAATGCTGGCCACAGGAGGCTCCGCAGCCCAGGCCCTGGATTTGATCAAGGAAGCGGGCGGACGCAATCCCCGCATGATCTGTGTCGTGGCCGCGCCGGAGGGCGTGAAAGTGCTCGAGCAGCGGCACCCGGAGGTGGTCGTCTACACCGCGGCGCTGGACGAGCGGTTGAACGACAAGGCGTACATCGTGCCGGGCCTCGGCGACTTCGGCGATCGCCTGTTCGGAACCGGCGACTAGCAGCCCGAGGCGGCTCCGGGGAGCCGGCCTCGGGCCTGGCCCACTACTTCTTGCCTGTGCTCGTCTCTGGAGTCGACCGACGGTGCTCGCCTACTGAAATCTTCTTGCCATCCTGCTTGCGCGTGTAACCGGGTACCGCAACGATCTTGTTGCCTTTCTTGGTCTCAGCCATGTCCTTTACCTCCATTGAATCTCAGCCGCCGGCAGATCTCGTTGGGCCGGCGGCGGCCATGAACGGCCGCCGAGTGTTGGCTACGACTGGCTAGGTTGCCCCCGCAACGCTCTCACCGTGCACGCGTCCAGGTAACAAAGGCAGCAACTGCGCCAATTGCCGCCCGGCCAAGTTGCTGTGTTTGTTACGGGTGAGAACTGATCCTGCAATTGGCGCCGGGCGCATGAATGACATGGCAGTATCGATCAACGGGAACACGATCAATCTGGACTGGGGCACGATCTTGATTTGGTGCCTCGTAGGGCTGGTGGCTGGTTTCCTTGCCAGCCGCGTTGCGCTGGGTCACGGGCTTGGTCTCTTCGGCGACGTCATCGTGGGAATTCTGGGAGCACTTCTCGGAGGCTTCCTCGCGAGCCTCTTCCACATCAAGTTCCAGGTCATCGGCCACCCGATTGTCAGCGAGATCGTCGTGGCCTTTGCGGGCGCGGTGATACTGATGCTGGTCGTACGCCTCGTCGGTGGCGGCAATATGAAGCGGCGCGCGACATGAACCGAGCGCCGTCTCTATCTCAGTAAGGGACATGCCGCTGCGCGCGAAGAGTTGGAAGACCAGTAAGGGCACGCTTGTGCTGGACGACCAGGTGGTTTCATTCACGATCGGTCGTAAGACGGAGACCATGGGAGTGGCGGACATGGAGCCGTTCGACTCCAGACCGCGCAGGCGCTCGCTGGAGACTAGCCGAACTTAGCCTCGTAGGCGGTTGCGTTGCAGCGCTGAAGCTCTTCGTCGGTGAGGCCCATCCCGGACGCAAGCTCGAACTCGCGGCTGAGGGTAGTATCCGCGACGGTTCGCGAGTCCGTGCTGATCGTGCAGCGCACTCCTGCGCGCACCAGGCGCGGCAGAGGGTGCTCAGCGAGGCTCGGAACTGCCTTGCACCTCCAGTTGGCGGTCGGGCAAAGGTCGAGCACCACGCCTTCGGACCGGATTCGCTCGACGATGCGCGGCTCCCGGGCCCCGATCACGCCGTGCGCGATCCTCTCCACGCCAAGGCTGAGGGCTTCCTCGACGCTGGAGGGTTCGCCTGCTTCCCCCGCGTGGCACGTGAGCCTGAGGCCCGCCGCCCGCGCCGCCTCGAACGCCGGACGCTGCGGCGCCGCCGGATAGCGCACCTCATCGCCGGCAAGGTCGAAGCCGACCACTCCCTTTCCCGCGAAACGGCCCGCTTCGCGCGCGAGCGCGACATTCTCTTCCGGCGTGTGGTGTCGCATGGCGCAGACGATCGCGACCGCACTCAGCGGGGCCGCCGCCAGGCCCGCGAGCACCGCCGCGATCACCTCCGGAACAGACAGCCCGTTGCGCAGGTGAAGCCTCGGCGCCCACCGGACCTCGAGATAGTCGATGTTCTCGGCGGCAGAGTCGACACCGAGCTCCAGCGCCGCCCGCTCCAGCGCGGCCGCTGTCTGCAGGACCGCGATCGCGTCACCGAAGTACCCGATGTACGCGGCTTGCGACGGGCACTCGGGCGGAGCCACCATCCGCAGCGGAAGATCCAGGTCGAGCTCGCGAGCCAGCTCTTCGGCGGTGGCAAGTCGCACGGCGCCATCGAGGTGACAGTGCAGCTCGGCCTTGCGCCACGCGAGGTACGGCGGAGCGCCCGTGTTCTAGGTCAGCGAATAGATATGCGGGAGCTCGCGGTACAGGCCCGCGTAGTCGAGGCCGTAGCCGATGACGAACCGGTCGGGGATGACGAAACCGCAGAAGTCGATTTTCACCTCGACGACGCGTCGCGCCGGCCGGTCGAGCAGCGCCGCGATGCGCAGCGAAGCCGGTCCCATCCGCCGGATGCGCTTGGTGATGGCGCTGACGGTGAGTCCGGAGTCGACGATGTCCTCGACCAGCAGCACGTGGCGGCCGACCAGCGGTCCATCCACCATGTGAGCGAGCTGGAGGCGGCCGCTGCTTGTGGTGCCTCCGTGATAGCTGGACGCGCGCACGAACTCGAGCTCGGCCGGAATGCTCAAGCTGCGCAGGAGGTCGGCGGCGAAAACCGTGGCGCCCTTGAGGATGACGACCATCACGAGCGGCGTTTCGATGTCCGCGTAGGTCTCTGAGATCTGGCGTCCGAGCTGCCGCACCCGGCGAGCGATCCGGGTTGAGCTGATCATCGGCTTGCCGGTGGCGGGCCTGTCCGCGCTTGCTCCCAAGGTCTTCACTGGGATCGGCTTGGTGTTGAGGGGTCCCCGCGAAGTCACGGCGGAGCCTCCGACTTCGTGGGGTACCAGCACCTCGGGCATCTACCTTAGATTTTAGACCCCGATCGGGTGCCACACGGTCTTCATCTCCATGTGGATAGTGGATTTACCCGGTAGAACCATTGTGCTACCGATCATTCCGACCATTGTGCTCGATCGGCAGCAGGGGAAATAGGCAGTGAAACCTAACCGGTCGGCGTACTCTAAACCTCATGGACGAAGCAACCGCGTGGCGCCTATTCAACGAGCAAACAACCAACGACCTATCAGTGGTCATCCGTGGGGAACGGTTGGATGGCGTGATGATTACCGGCCTCAAGCTGCCAGGCAGGATGACCTTGCTGCTCCGCACACGAGTTGGGGAGCCAAACCGATATCTGACGGTTGATATCGACCAAGTAGAACTAGCGCCAGAAAAGTAGGAGAGCCCAGGCCAAGTCGACCCAGGCTCCTCCTCGAAACGGCTACTTCTTCTTGCGCCTGAATCGGTTGTGCTCGGCGATGATCCGTTTTTGCTCAGGCGTAGACCCTTGCCAATAAGGGTCACCGCTGAACCTCATCTCCCAGATGAAGTCCTCGATGGCGCGTTTGCCTTCCGGGCTGTCTCCATCGACAAAGGTTCCGTCAGGTAGCCCGACGATTGTGTGGCGGGTCACCTGGACTTCAACTTCGCGTTCAGGTAACGCTCGCAGGCGTGCATAAAGCCCATTGCCGCCCCAGAAATGTCGTGCATCGCCGCTTCAGGGACAACCTGCCGCCAGTCGGTCACTTCATCAAGACGAGGGTCGATGACGCTCATCGAACCCTCGCTGCTCTCCACCTCGAACCAGCGCCCATCAGGCAGCGCGAAACTGACTTTGAACTCAGCTTGGTGCACGCCCTTCGAGCCGATCATCGAACCGGGTCCCCGTACAGCTTCCGGTAGGAATGGACGAACGCCTCAACGTCAGCGACCAGCGGGTCCGCGGTGTCGAGGTTCAGGTGGTCGAGATTGAGGTCGCCCGACCTGACCAGTTTGGCGAAGGCGTCCAGAGCGCCCACCGCGTCAACCGCACCTTGGAAGAGGCGGTTGGCGGAAAGGGATGCCTCCCAGACGGCCATGGCATCGAAGTCGATTTCGCCGGTGTCGGGGTCGACAGCGTGCTTTGGAACGGGACGAGACATGCTGGGCTCCTTTCGCGGCATTGCCGCGCTATCGGTAGCCCTCTTCCCCTGTTACAGGGACCGTGCATGTCAAAGACTCACTAGAGGTGGGTACAGGATACCCCTCCGGCGACGCGTCGGTTCAGGCGCTTCCTATTGCCGCTCAGACCGCCTGCCAATGTTCGCAGTGACGACCGTGGACGCGACACCGCCTGACCTCTAGATGATCATTCGACGCGCGGTAGCTGTCGCCGCAGCAGGTGCAGCACGCGCGGTCGCCGTGTACTAGAAGCGGCGCGTTGCAGAGGGGACACGATCCTTCGACGGCTGAACCGATGGCGCGCTCTGCTTGTTGGTGGAGCACCGTCGGGTATTACGCCTCGTCGTCTCCTGCTTCGCTTGACTCTTCCGCTGGCACCGGCGCGGTTGGGGTCACGTGCTCGGGTTGAGGGTCCGGCGCAACCGTTGGCGTTTCAGTCTCCGCGGGAATGATGCCCTTTTTTTCCCACTGCGTTACTTCTTTCGTTTCGTATTTCTCGCTCATCTGGCTTACTTACTTCCTTTGCCACCTGGGTTGAAGATGTGGATTGATCTCACGTCGCGGTCGAGTGGAACCAGGACGCCAGCAGTATCCGAAATTGGGTCGCGTGGGGCACCATTGTCGTCTAGTCGCCACTCAACCGCCAGGAAAATGCCGTGTTGTTCCGGCGACGTGAGGGAGACTCCCGGCGATCCGAATGCGCCGCCGATCTTACGGCCATCTGCGAACTCGACGACCACAAATTTTCCGTCCAGTGTCTTGTTTAAAGCAGACCAATCCCAAAGCGTGGGCGGAACCGGCTTAGGGACCGCCTGCCGGAACGCCTTAGCCGCCCAGTGGTCCGGGTGCAGGTCGACCTGACGCACGAGTCGACGCGAAACCCAACCAGCAACAAATGGGGCGACTAGAACAAGAAGGAGCAGCCAAACAGCGGACCACAACACTAGAGCGGCGAGGTTATTTCGCGCGGGCCATATGAATGCATACGCCGGTGGGCCCAGGAAGGCGAGCAAAACTGCGCTGATGGTCAAGGCTTGAAGGACCAACCGCAAGTCAGGTTCCAACGGGACTCCTGTCCGACCGTGCGTGGCGAAGTAGATTGTCATGTAGCCGGGCGCGATCGCCAACAGCACGATCAGCGGAAGGAGATCAGTTGGCATATATCAACTCGGGTTACAGCATCGTACTCAAGTGTGTGTGTGCGTTCCGGTCGTTAACATCGCCGGCCGAACGTGGGTTGGCAGACCCTGCCGCGCAACTATCTTGAGGAGCAACTAGATTCCCTCGGCCTTGAAAAGGCGCAGGGGTTCGAGACTGGAATCGAGGACCCAGATTCCCTCACCGCGACGGAGCGCTTGAGTGATTACCCCGACTACCACGCACACGACGAGGACGACTTAGGGCCTGAGTATGAGAAGAACGTGTGCAGGCACGGCACGGAGACCGAGGATCCCACCCCAGTGATGGAATCCTCGAAAAGTTAGGCGGTCGGCGCGGCGTCAGGCAAGGTCAACCACGCGACGGTCTGCTCCTGAATCTTGATCTTGATGTCCGGCGAGTTGCCATACTGCTCCCTTGCCCGCTTCTGCGCGGTTTCGCGGTCAGGTGCGGCGAACGGAATCGTTATCACGGCGCGATACTGCTTGAGCTCGACCTTCTCTTTGTTTGCCATCGCATCTACTCCTTGAACTACGCCTGCCTGCATCTATTTTTATAGATTGATGACTGCAGTCGAAAGGCTCAAGCAGTTCCGCCAACTCTTTTTGTTCACCTACTGTTGCGCCTCCGCGCCCTCAGAGACTTGACCCTGCGCGCCTCCTCACGCGGCACGTGGTATTTCCGTCGCCTGAGTTCGCGCTTCAAACCTGAGTCGTGGAGTTGTTTGACGAACTTCCCTAGTGCCTGGTTGAAGTCGCCGTCTTTGACTTCGACACGGAAGTTGACCACGTCACCTCACAACCTCGATGGTGGAGGCGAGCGCCTGGGAGCAACTCACCACCACCACCGAGGCGGTCACTTCTCGTGGTGGCAATACGCGGTCCCATAGGCCTTGACAAGGGCGTCGTGTGCCGCCTGCGCCTCTTCCTTGGCGCTCATGGCAGAACGCGATCTCGCCGGCAGCACTCGCGTCTTTCTTTCGTTTTGACGCGATATGCGGCCTTTGACCTTTTCCGCCTCGATCTGACGCGAGAGTGCGTCCACTTCTTCCTCGAAGTGCAGCGCACGCACCTCGTCTGGCAGCATCGACAAGATGCGGTGAGTCATCGCTTGTTCTTCTCCCTTTCGTAGTTGGCGAGCGTCCTGTCGATCTCCGCGACCAGACCACGCAGAACCGGTACTAGCGCGGTCATCTTCAGTGGGTCGATGATCCTCAACTCGTAGTCGCCCGACTCAGTGAACTGGTGCAGGGCGGCCTGCAAGAAGCCGAAGACTTCGTGGTTCGTCTCGTTGACGTTGACGAGCTGGTGAAGCTGCGCGTCTGCTTCCTGCAAGCGGTTGACGGAGTCGATCAGAGTGGTTCGCAGCGAGCGCAGTACGAACAGGTCAACTGCGGTTGCTGCGACCTTGGGCTTGGGCGGTTCCACGACCTCGCTGATGCCTCTGCCCATGATGGTCATTGCAGTTGGGCGCACGGCTGTCTCGGTGAACGTGAACGAGCGGCAACCGTCTTGGTGGCAGAGGTCGGGACCGATCCACTCCTTGTGGCACACGTCGCAGGTGCGCTTGACTCGACCGAGCGAGACGTTCTCCGCGACGGCGGTACGTTCCTCGATCACGCTGCCTGGTTCGCGTACGCCTCCGCGAGAAGGCCCTTGGGCGATCAGTTTCTCGTCAGTCGGAGTGGTCATTCGTCCTCGGTGCTCCAGCCCGTCGAAGGTACCCCGCCCAGAACGCCTGGCGTCGATGGACCCAGGTCGTGTCGCACGTCTGGCGCCTGGATTGCAGGATCGTCGTGTTTGGTCGGTTGCGATGGCGGCGGCACCCACGGCAGCTCGCTGTCTCGACTTCCAGGCGCTGGTCGTAGTTCTGGTCGGTCAGACATTCTTGACTCCTTGGTAGGCAAAGGGGTTGGGTGCTTGCTCCTTCCTTTTCGTCAGGCCGAGGCGGACTTCGTCGGCCGGCATAAGCCCAAAGGCGGCCAAGTAACCCCTCAGGTTCCGCGACGCCTCTTCGACTACGCCGATCGCTGGGTGCCGCGCCTTGTCAGGATCTCGCCCAAGAACGCCCTCAGTTCGGATGATCCGCGTGGCGGTCATCATCCGCGCGTAGGTTTCTGCCATCGCGACAAGGCCTGGAACGTTTGACTCTCCGACTATTTCTAGGCGTTCGAGTTCTGGAACGACTTTGTCCCAGAAGTCAGAGGCATCCCCTGACAGGTCAGTCGGTTTCTGAACCCCACCTTTGGCGAAGGGAGGTGGTACGACGATCTTGTGTCCGCCTCGGTCGAAACCAGGAGCTGACTGAGTCAGGATCTTTAACTTGTATGGAACTGGTTTGCGACCTCGCATCGAATTCCATTTTTGAGGCCGCTCCGGTTCAGTCGCAACCTCGCTTAGGGCCCTTGGAATCGTTGGTTTCGCGTTAGCATGCGAGGATGCCGATGTGGCTCGATCGTCAACCCGACGGCCTTCGGTGGCCAATGAGATTTGGCTATGTCATGGTCGCAAATCGATGTTGGATGGTCTATGTTCCCGCGATCTTGATTACAGCTCTCGCCTGGTGGGAGCACGGGCGAATAGTGTGGCAACTCGCATTGCTCGGGCCTGATTGGCTCGATCTCGTAGTTAATGGCTTGCCGATTTTTCAGGCAGCTTCGGCCTTCGTCGTTGTTCTGCTTTTGATACTCGCCGGTGCACGCGCCGGGTGGCAGGAAGGCATTCGCCCAATAAAGTCGGCCAGAGGCTAGACAACGACCTCCTGCACGAACAGTGAGCGGTCGGCACGGCAATAGCAGAGGGAGATTGAGGCGCAGTTTCGAACCGCTCAGTTTTGAGTGGAAGAGAGGGAGGGCGGGGCGCCTGGTGACTTGACTGCATCGGATTTTCAACTGACCCGGGGTGTCGTCCAACCAGACAGCAAGATCCGTCTCAGGTACCTTCCACTCGGTGACCTTGTGGGCAGAAAGTCGCGTCGAAAAGATCAACGACCTCCGAGGCCAAAAGGACCTATTCCTTCGGCGGCACCTGTCGCCGCGCCTCCAAGGGTTACCGCTTCACTGAGCCCCAGCCACCGCCGAAAGCTGGATTGGGCCCAGGCCCACATCCGCAAAGCAGCAACACTTATCGACACATGGCGGCGGGGGGGCTACAGAGTTTTTCGAGAACCCCAACGCGGCACTAACTTCACGCTCTACGCAGAAATGCTGAAGCCCCTTCCAGAAGATCTGCCTCTGGTCGTGGGAGATGCTCTCCACAACCTAAGGGATAGCCTCGACCACATCATTTTCACCCTCTCGCAAAAGAACCCAGCGATGGCTACGCCGAAGGGTGAGGAGAGCCCACAATTCCCTGTCCACGACTTAGCGACTGACATCCTCGACCGGGGCATCAAGTTTCTTACGTGGCAAGCAAGCGCTGAGGTTTGCGATTTGGCTCCTGACCCAGCTCGGCAACCGAATCTTCAGCACCTGTTGTGGTTGCTCGACGCACTGAACAACCGAGAGAAGCATCGAGAAGTGGCGTTCAAACCGCTGGCCAAGCCGGGCATTAGCCAGTTAGGCATTGGTAACGCTCAAATAGATTCCCTGGAAATCTTCGGCGACAAGACTCTCGAACTTGGCGCCATGCCTGTGGCGTTGCTGGCATTCCGAGGCTCCCTTCTACAGGCGCAGATGACTCAGACCGTGAACGTTATGTTCGACAAGGGGGTCGAGGTAGCCGACCATGAGGTCATCTCCACCCTCCAGTCGTTCCACGACCACATCCGCGACGTTGTGTTCCAGCGATTGGAACCGTTCCTTTAAGCCGACGGGGTGTGTAAATCTCCGCCGACCGTCACGCTTCGAACCGGCTGATCGGAAGCGTGCATCCGTATAGCTACATACACTTAGACCAGCACGGATTCCGAACGGAAGCGTGTCGAAGCGTTATCCCGGTGGCGTAACGCTTCGAACTGGGATAACGCTTCCGATCAACCGTCACGCTTCCCGGCCTCACGCTTCGACTTGATCGGGCTTCTTGAGGGTGATGCGGATCGGCAACTCCCACACCCAACCGTCGTGGGCCACTTTGCGAGCGACCACGTTCATCTGCTTTTTCGCCTCCCACAACGAGCCGCGACCGATGCCCTGAGTCTTGGCCTTGGCCTCGACTTCCGTTGACGCCACACCGCCGTCCGCCAGGAGATCACTCAAGAACTCCTGTGCTCGCACCGTGGCTCGTGGCGACTCTTGCTTCTTGACCCCAACCAGGTCGTCAGCCGTGATCTCCACCTCATGCAGCCAGTGGACCCGTCCTATCGAGTCGTTGACCGAGGCGACGAACACTTCCTCTATCTCGAAGGACAGCGATATCGGCTTCTTGCTGATGTTGGACTTGAGCGCTGCGAGCACCCGCACGTCTGGGTCGTCTGGGTGAGGTGCGACCAAGAATCCGATGCGAGCCGCAGCCAGAATGGCGATGCTGTCCGAAAGCCGGTACATGGCTTGCTGGCCTTCGGTCTTGTTGAGGTGGACGACGACGATCAGCGCGAGTTGCGTCCCTCGGAGGCTTTCGACCAGCGGGTCGAGCACGGCTCGGATGTCCTGCGCTCGCCACGCGTTGATCTTGCCGCTGCCAGCCCCCAGGTAGGACGACAGGGGGTCGATGACCAGCACGCTGGCGCCGACTTGTACCGCTGTCTGGACCAGCAATTGGGCGTGATCCACTAGATTCACGCGCTTGCCGTCGAGCATGATTCCGACCAGGCCGACTCTTGAGACATCTGCGCCGGCAGCTTCGAGCCGTGGCTTGACTGTGTCCTCGGGATCGTCCTCTCCTGTCAGCAGCAATACTCGGCCTCCCGGGCACGGCTCACCGTCCGGCCACGCCGTGCCGGTAGACACGCGCATCGCGGTGTCGATCCCCAGCAAGCCCTTACCTAGGCCCGGATCACCACCGATCAGAGTCAGCTTCCCTCGCGCGATGCGGCCCTTCCACATCCATTGAATCGGTTTCGCCGTGATCTTCTCCGCCCACGTCACAGATATCGGTGGGTCATCGCCCGTGCGGATCTCGCCGGTGCTGCTCGGGGCCGCCCCGCTACGGCTGATCGTCGGCGGTTGAACCGTGTGTGGGTTCTTACGTCCCGCGTTCCAGCCGGACTCGATAGTGCGGGCGACCGTCTCCGCGCCGTCGTCCGGGTCGTCGATCAGCCCGTTGGTAGTCGCCGCCTGCAGGAGCTTCAAGCGGTATAGCTCCTCATCCAGTTCGGCACCGTCTACCCACGTGCCGATTCCCCATGCCACCTGGTTAAGGACGATATTTCGCTCACCTTTCGCTGCATGTCCGAGGCGCTCAAGCATCGCCTCGAAGTACTTGTCCGAGGGTTTGCTCCAGTGAGGACACTTCGGACACTCTTTCTGCGTCCGCTCCTCGCGCAAGGCTTCCAGAATGTCGTTCGGGGCGTTTGGGAATTCCATCACTCGAGCCCCTTGTAGTCGTGGTACAGCGAGTGCTTGATCTCCGACGGAGGCAGGAGGACGTAGCCTCCCTTGCCCTTGAAGTCACCGAACCAAAGGCGCTGGCATCTCTTCCCGGTCACGGCGACATAGACGTGCAGTCCACCGCTCGGGGTACGCACACAGGGGTAGTTGGTGGGGTCGCCGAACCACTTCAAGAACGCGTCCAGGTGCGCCATTTCCACGTCGATCACGTCGAAGACGACACCGGTCGGAGCAGCGATGTTTGCCTCTGGGGTCTTCCGCCACCACGCTTCGATCTGCTCAACGTCGGTCGTGGCGTCGAGGTAGCCATGCGAGCCTGGAAGAGGTCGCTTTGAGCCCGGGCAGATTGGGAACAAAGGCCACCTCAGTCGCTTGGCGTAGTCGAGAGCAGAATCGTGAAGTTCGGTGCTCAACGAGACCACCTCGACAGCGCCGTCCAGACCGTTTACGCTCGTAATCGATCTGTTCGACTGAGGGCGCCGTGGCTGGCGCCTTTGGTTTTTCAAGGCGAGACTTCGAGCGCCTTGCGCGCTGCCTCCCTCTCCTCACGCTTTCGGCGACGCGCGGCGAGTGTTTTCAGAAGCAGGTCGGCGTAGTACGCCTTGCGCAGAGCCTTGGCCCGGTCAATCCGCTCGCCTTCCGGCAAGACACCGCCAGGATCGACTTTGTCCAGGAACTGCTTGAAGAAAGCAGCTCGTGCTGGGCCTGTGTTGGTGCCACCCCGTGCATGGCGGATGAGGGCGGCACGTCGCGATCTAGCTGAGCGTTCCGCTGGACTAAGAGACAACCGATGACCCTCCTTTTCAGGTTTGGGTCCGGTTCTTCCCCCTCAGGTAAGCCTCGTGACTCCCTAAGCGACGTCGATCACGACGTCTCGAAGTTCAATATTAAACGCTGACCGGCAGTGGCGCACGGCGGTGATTTTTATAGAGATCTATAGACGATCCCCTGGGCTCAGCTGGCGGTGAGCAGCAAACGCACGCTGTCCGGCAGCACTGGACGCGTATCTCCGCATCATCTCGAACGACTTCCATCCGCCGATGGACATGAGGTCTTCTTCTGAGCCACCGTTCCTCTTCCAGCGGTCAGCGAACGTGTGGCGCAACAGGTGGACGAACACGCGCGACTCGATCCCTGCCTCTTTGGCGCGCGTCTTGACCATCTGGTAGATCCCGTCCCCTTGAATTGGGCCTCGCGTGCCCAACCAGAGGGCGTCCACCTTGCTGCGACGGTGCTTCGAGCGCTCACGCAGATAGCGGTCGAGTGCCTGCGTAGCCTTGACCCCGATCGGGACTGAACCTGGACGCCCGCCTTTCCGGCGTTTGATGACCAGGACTTGATTGTCGAGGTCAACGTCATCGACGGCCAGCGCGGCGAGTTCACCGCGTCGGATGCCGCAGTCGATCAGGATTCGCAGGATCGCGGTGTCGCGGCGCGACGTGAAGTCTTGCCCTTGGCATGTCTTCAGCAGCTTGTGAAAGTTCTCCTCGGATAGAACCTCAGGTGCAGCAGTCGGTGTGGTCCCCGGCCATGTGATCTTCGCGCAGGGGTTGACGGTGATCTCTCTCTCCTTGAGCCAGAAGGAGAAGAATCGGTTCAGCGCTGCGTACCGTGCGTGAACGGTTCCCGGTGCCGAAGGCTTCCTACCTGCTGCGCGGTCTCCCTCACGGAGCCACAAGAGATACTCCTCAACGTCCCGCTTGTTGATGACCGACGGATCGACGGAGCGCTGACGATCTGACAGGAACGTGTAGAACTGACGTGCCGCCTCCATGTAGACGTCAACTGTCGTCTGGGTTCGACCGCTTGAGAGGAGGTTGATCTTGAAGGACCTCCAGGCGGTCCACCACGGATCGTCAGCGCGTTTCAGAACCGAAAGAGTTGGGGTCATGCCTTCTTCCACTCCTTCCCGTCCCACCGCTGCTTCCCATCCAGGGACAGGAACCGCTCGCCATCCCAGCGTGTCCCGTCTGGCTCGACCAACTCCCGCTCGAAGATGAGATTGCCGAGCGGAAGGTTATAGGGCACTACCCGCCAGCCATCCGCCGCCAGCTTGTTTATGTTCTTCTCGATTCTGCTCGTGTTGTCACCCACCGTAAGGGCTATGCCGTTCGCGACCTTGTATTCGTACTTCATGCTCTGCTCCCTCCAAGAATTCGGCACAATGGATCACTCGAATTATATGCGGTGAACCGAAGGCGGGCATTGTGCTAAAGACTGTGAAGGCAGTCAAATTTGAATACGGCGCCGATCACATGCCGATCGGATGCCACACGGTCTTCATCTCCATGAAGGCTGTGATCAGGTACGGGCTGGCCTCGTCCGCCGTGACTTTGATCACCCGCTTCACGTTGTCGGCCGCCGCGGCCTCGGCTGCTTTGACCTCATCGAGTGTGCAGCCGGCCACGTCGATCGCGTTCACGTCCATGTGGGCTGCCAGCCATGGCAGCAGCTCGCGGCGCTGCCCGCTGAGCACGTTGACGACTCCCGCGGGAAAGTCGCTGGTCGCGAATACTTCGGCGAGCGTCAGAGCCGGCAGCGGTCGCGACTCGGGCGCGAGCGCGACCACGACATTGCCCCCACATAGGGCCGCTGCCAGGCGGCGCACCATGCCGGCCAGCGCCGGTTCCCCCGGCGCCACGATTCCCACCACGCCGGTCGGCTCCGGGAGCGTGAAGTTGAAGTAAGGCCCGGCGACGGGGTTGACTGTGCCTGCGATCTGCGGCAGCTTGTCGGTCCACCCCGCGTACCAGACCAACGTCTCCACGGCCTGGTCGACCTCGCGCCGGGCCTTCGCCCCGCCGCCGAGCAGCCCGATGAACTGCGCCCCGCGGCTGTCCAGCATTTCCGCCGCCCGGTACAGGATCTGTCCACGGTTCATCGCCGTTCGCGCCGCCCATGCCGGAAATGCGGTTCGTGCTGCTCGCACCGCGTCGCGGAGGTCTTTGCGCGAGCCGCGCGGGACGTTCACGCTTCCATCCGGCCGGTATGCGCGCCCCGACTCGGAGCGGACGAACTCGCCGTTGACGAAAAGCTTGTAGGTCTTGCGAACGTCCATCAGTTCAAATCCAGGTACGCCGCGAGGCCATGTATGCCGCCCTCGCGGCCGAACCCCGATTCCTTGTAGCCGCCAAACGGAGACGTGGGGTCGAAGCGGTTGAACGTGTTCGCCCATACGACGCCGGCCCGTAGCCGCTGCGCCATCCACAGGATCCGCGAACCCTTGTCGGTCCAAACGCCGGCGGACAGCCCGTACGGCGTGTTGTTCGCTTTCTCCACCGCCTCGGCCGGCGTACGAAAGGTCAGCACCGAAAGCACTGGCCCGAAGATCTCTTCCCGGGCGATGCGGTACGACTGCGACACGTTGGTGAACAGCGTGGGCGGGAACCAGAACCCTCGCTCGGGAATCCGGCACTCAGGCTGGTAGAGCTCAGCGCCCTCATCCACGCCTGAGGCGACCAGGCCCTGGATCTTCTCGAGCTGGGCGCGCGAGTTGATGGCGCCGATGTCGGTGTTCTTGTCGAGCGGGTCTCCCAGGCGCAGCGTCGACAGCCGGCGCTTGAGCTTCTCCATCAGGGGCTCGGCGATCGATTCCTGGACCAGAAGACGGCTGCCTGCGCAGCACACATGTCCCTGGTTGAAGTAGATTCCGTTGACGATGCCCTCGACGGCCTGGTCGAGCGGCGCGTCCTCGAACACGATGTTGGCCGCCTTGCCGCCAAGCTCGAGGGTGAGTTTCTTGCCGGTGCCCGCCAGCGCGCGCTGGATGAGCTTTCCGACCTCGGTCGAGCCGGTGAACGCGACCTTCTTGACACCTGGATGCTCGACCACAAGCGAGCCTGTCTTGCCGGCGCCGGTGACGATGTTCACGACTCCCGGAGGGAGCTCCGCCTGCATGCAGATCTCGGCAAACACCATCGCGGATAGAGGCGTTGTCTCAGCGGGTTTGAGCACGACGGTGTTGCCCGCGGCAAGCGCCGGCGCGATCTTCCACGACAGCATCAGGAGAGGGAAGTTCCACGGAATGACCTGGCCGGCGACGCCGAGCGGGCGCGGCTTGCGGTTGGGGAAGGCCCACTCGAGCTTGTCCGCCCAACCCGCGTAATAGAAGAAGTGGGCGGCGCTGAGCGGGATGTCGACGTCGCGCGATTCCTTGATCGGCTTGCCGCCATCCATCGTCTCCACCACAGCCAGCTCTCGCGCGCGCTCCTGGATCAGGCGCGAGATCCGGAACAGGTAGCGGGCGCGGTGCGACGGCGACAGGCGTGACCAGGAATCGAACGCGCGTCCGGCGGACTTGACCGCGCGGTCGACGTCGACCGCGTCGCCCTCGGACACTTCGGCGAGCTTTTTCTCGGTCGCCGGGTTGATGGTGGGGAATCGCTTCTTGCTGTGCGGCTCGACCATGCGGCCGCCGATGAAATGGCCGTAGCTCGGCTGTATGCGGATGTGGTCGATCGCCTCCGGGGCGGGCGCGTACTCGAAGACCTGCTTGGCCAACTCCGCGGATTGCTTTTTGGTGATTGCCATCAGTCGATCGTGAAGTAGTCGCCGGACTGGTACACACCGGTGCGTTCCTTGTCGATCTGCATGAGCACGTCGTTGAGGAGCGTGGAGGCGCCGAGCCGGAAGAGGTCGGGGGTCATCCAGCCGGAGCCGAGGGTTTCGTACAGCACGACCAGGTACGCGATGGCCTGCTTGGAGGTGCGGATGCCGCCGGCAGCCTTGAAGCCCACCGGCCGTCCGGTCTCGCGGACGAAGTCCCGGATCGCCTCCATCATGACCAGGCTCACAGGCAGGGTCGCCGCAGGCTGCACCTTGCCGGTCGAGGTCTTGATGAAGTCGGCGCCGGCGGCCATAGCGAGAATGCTGGCGCGGCGCACAGCGTCGTAGGTGCCGAGCTCTCCGGTTTCGAGGATGACCTTCAGGTGCGCTGTGCCGCAGGCCTCTTTCACGGCCACGACCTCGTCGTAGACGCGCTGGTAATCGCCGGACAGGAACGCGCCGCGGTCGATCACCATGTCGATCTCGTGCGCGCCCGCGCGGACTGCCTCCTCCGTCTCGGCGATCTTGATCGAGGGGAAGCTCTGGCCGGACGGAAAGGCGGTCGCCACGGACGCGACTCGCACGTTGCTTCCACTCAGGTGCGCGACGGCATCCGCAACGCGTGCCGGGTACACGCAGATCGCTGCGACCGACGGGATGGTCGCGTCTCCCGGCTTCGGCCGGATCCCTTTCGCGCACAGGGCCGTCACCTTGCCCGGCGTGTCTGAGCCCTCGAGCGTGGTGAGGTCCATGCAGCGAACGGCCAGGTCCAGCGCCCAGAGCTTCGACGCCTTCTTGATCGAGCGTTTGGCGAGCGAGGCGGCGCGCTCGTCCGCCCCGACCTCGTCCACGCTGCGCACGCCGCGCATGAGCGAACCAAGATGCGTCAGGGAGAGAGCCGTGGCCACCACAGGGATTATGCGACGGCGCTCTGCGCAGTTAGGCTGAGACGGGCACATGGCGACCTACGAGGAGGATGGGACCTACTGATTGCCGATCAGCTCGTCCGCGAGCAGGTCCATCAAGAGTCCGTCGTGCCAGGTGCCGTCCAGTCCGCGCTCGTATCTCCGCATGACTCCGACCGGGCGGAAACCTACTTTCGAATAGCAGCGGATCGCCGCCGCATTGCCGGCGGCGGGGTCGATCACGAGGCGATGGTGGCCGCGATCGACGATGAGGTGTCTGGCCAGCGTCCGGACCGCGTCGGCGCCAAGCCCCCGGCCATGCACCGCCGGGTCGAGGTAGATGTCGATGCCCGCGTGCCTGTAATCGGGTTCGTCCTCGGCATGCCACTGGATCGCGCCGGCAACTCGACCGTCGTGCTCGACCACGAAGGTCTCAGTTCCGTCTTCGGCGAGGTCTTCGGCGACCGCGGCGGCCAGGTCTTCGCCTCCCCTCCACCACCGCAAGACCTCCGGTGTGGCGCGGATCCTGGCCAGCTCAGGGACGTCTTCAGGGCGTGCCGGTCGGAGCCTCACGTGCGCGCCCTGCAGTGTCACAGGGCGCCCTTCAATCTCATGGTGCGGGATACATTTTGCTAGACCAGGCGTCTCGAACCCTCAGGGCATCGCGGGTACTCTCGGCAGCTCCTCTATGGCGGCGTCGATCCTCGACTGGGAGAGCTCGACATCCTCGAGCTTGCCGGCGAAGTAGGCGTCGTACGCCGACATGTCGAAGTGTCCGTGTCCCGAGAGGCCGAAAAGGATCGTCCTGGCCTCGCCTGCTTCGCGAGCGGCGGCGGCCTCCTCGGCCACCGCGCGAAGTGCGTGGGCAGATTCGGGGGCTGGAAGGAAGCCCTCGGAACGTGCGAACCGCACGGCTTCGGCGAAGCATTCGTTCTGCTTGTAGGCGCGAGCCTCGACCACGCCGTGGTCCACCAGCATGCATAGGGACGGCGCGTCACCGTGGTAGCGGAGTCCGCCCGAATGGATCCGGTCCGGTACGAAGCTGTGGCCGAGCGTGAACATCTTCACGACGGGGCCCAGGCCCACCGCGTCGCCAAAGTCATACGCGTATACGCCGCGGGTCAGCGTCGGACAGGCGGCCGGCTCAGCCGCAATGAAACGCGTCGCGGGGTGCCGGCCTTTCAGCTTGTCCCCGATGAAGGGATAGGTGAGCCCGGCGAAGTTGGAGCCGCCGCCAACGCACGCGATGACCACGTCCGGGTACTCGCCCGCCATCTCCATCTGCTTCATGGCTTCCTGGCCGATCACCGTCTGGTGCAGGAGGACGTGGTTCACAACCGACCCGAGCGAGTACTTGGCGTCGTCGTGGGTCGCCGCGTCTTCGACAGCCTCGGAGATGGCGATCCCAAGACTGCCAGGCGAATCCGGGTCCTGGGCGAGGATGCCGCGGCCGGCGGCCGTGAGGTTGGTCGGGGAGGCGTGCACGGTCGCGCCCCATGTCTCCATCATCGCGCGCCGATATGGCTTCTGCTCGTAGGAAACCTTGACCATGTAAACGGTCACCTCGAGGTTGAACAAAGCCCCGGCGAACGCCAGGGCCGAGCCCCACTGCCCGGCCCCGGTCTCCGTGGTCAGCCGTTTGACGTTCTCTTTGGCGTTGTAGTACGCCTGGGGCACGGCGGTGTTCGGCTTGTGTGAGCCCGCCGGAGAAACGCCCTCGTATTTGAAATAGATGTGCGCGGGCGTGTCCAGCGCTTTCTCGAGGCGCTCGGCCCGGTAGACGGGGGTCGGCCGCCAGATTCGATATATCTCCCGCACCTGGTCCGGGATCTCGATCCACGGCTCGGCCGAGACCTCCTGCGCGATGATCGCCTGCGGGAAGATCGGAGCGAGGTCGGCCGGGCCCATGGGCAGCAGCGTTCCAGGGTGCAAATAGGGAGCGGGGGGCGCCGGCATGTCCGGCAGGATGTTGTACCAGCGCTCAGGAATGTCGCTCTCGCTGAGCAGGATCTTCTTCAACACGGCTCCCAGCCTCCTCTATCGTGTCGGAACGGGGTCCTGCGTAGGGTACGCCCGCGGTGGGCGCACGCAATACGAGACGCCGGCAACCCTTCTTTGACTGAATGCGTTCACCTCGTCAGACTCCGGGCGATATGATCCGATTGTGAACCGGCCGCTCAACCGGATTCTTGCCCTGGGCGGCCTGGGTGTTGTCGGGTCGCAAGCTGGACATCTTCTTGTCTACCAGCTGCAGTACGGTTCCGCAGCTCTCACGGTGCAGAGTCGTGGCGTGCACGCCTATTTCCCAGTGCTCGCCAAGACAAGTCTCGGTCTAACTGCAGGGATTCTTCTCGGTGCCCTATTACTCATTGGCGTTTCCCGACTGCTTGCTGTTCGACCTGGCACCAAGGTCGCGCCTGGTCCGTCCTATTTCAGCTTGCTGGCGGCGCTTTTTACGGTGCAACTCGCATGCTTCGTAGTTCAAGAGTCGGTCGAATCGCTTGTCGCCAGCGCAGCGGTCGCATCGGTACCGAACCTGATCCTCCTGGGAAGCCTCGGACAGCTTCCGGTCGCCGCCGTCGCTGCGCTCGCTCTGAAGTGGCTGTCCGTTCGCGTCGAATCGGCACTTATTTCGCTGCGACAAATCCTCGCGTTTGAAATCTGGACGCACGAAGCGGTGGCAGTGCTCTTGGCGCCGCGCACCGCGTTGGCGCAGCTGGCACTGGCCAGCTCTTGCCCGACCGCATTTGTAAAGCGAGGCCCTCCACAAGCCTTCCGTACCTAACTGCCGTACAGGTAACGCCCGCGGATCCGATCTCTTCATCGAACGATCCGTTGGCGGCAGTTGGAATCAATTTGTGGAGGACTACCTCATGGGTAGCGAACAAACCGCTGGAATCAGCGGGAAATCCCTAAATCCGCCATCCGCGGCAACGCGGTCAAGATCGCTTATTCGCGTCACTCCGCGGAGCGTTCAGATCACCCTCGGGGTGTTGTGGTTGCTCGATGGATTACTTCAATTCCAGCCTTACATGTTCAGCCACAATTTCCTTGCCCAGACAATCGGTGCAATGGCAGCTGGGCAGCCGGGCCCGATCCAATGGACGATCAATATGGCCGTGCAGATCGCGGCGCCGTATCGGGTCGAGTTCAATGCACTATTTGCACTGGTCCAGGTCGCCATTGGTGTGGGCCTGATTGCCGGCCGTCGGTGGGTTAAGCCGGCGCTCTTGGTTTCCTTCGCCTGGGCCTTTGTCGTCTGGTGGTTTGGCGAGGGTCTGGGCATGATCCCGATGGGCATGGCTTCGCCACTCACTGGAGCTCCCGGCGCGGTCCTTCTCTACGTCCTGGTGGGTGTCATGGTCTGGCCAAGGGACAAGGCGCCCGACACGTCGGCAGCGTCCGCCGGACCCCTGGGTGACTACTACGCTCGGATGGTTTGGGGCTTTCTTTGGCTCCTGCTTGCCGTCTTGATGTTGCAGCCGGTGAACCGCGCGGCCGACGCATTCAGTTCGACCTTCGCGACCGCCGCCTCGTCTTCCCCGGGTCCGTTCGCGAGTCTGAACAGCGCCCTCGCGAGCATGTTCGGAGGTCGAGGCACCGCGTCGGCAATCGTCCTGGCAGCCCTCTTCGCAATAATCGGGATCGCAGTCTTTCTCAACTGGCAGCGCAACGCCTTTCTTGTGGTCGGCTCGGTCATAGGACTCTTGATCTGGATCACGGCCGAGTACTTCGGGGGAATGTTCACCGGCCAGGGCACCGATCCGAACTCGGGTCCCATTCTCGTGCTCCTGGCGGCAGCGCTCTGGGTGGCAGCACCTGCTCGGAACACTTCGACTGCAAAGGCCGGCCCGTCCAGTGGTTAGTACAGAGAACAGTTCGCCGGCCCGAAGAAGGGCCCCCTTGCGCGTCTTAATCCCAGTGCTGTTACTGGTCCTGTTCGGCGCTGCCGGAGCCTATCTGATCTTCGGCCAAACGAAGGCGCCGTCCGAGATCACCTATGTCAGCTTGATCGGGCACACAGCCAACTACACGGTGGTTCTGAACGTGGTGTCTCCCCAGAACATGTACACGCCGCAGCAGGTCAAACAGGAGAACCCCACTGACGGGGAAGTCATGTACTCCGGGAGCATGGTGATGCCACCCGGGATGGCAATGAGCATGTCGAACATGTCTTATCCGGCGGGCTGGCGCCACGTGGAGGTGCATATCTACGACTCGGCTACCAACACAGTGATACGAAGTACCTCGCCAACCATCGTCGTGACCAACGACCAGA
Source organism: Candidatus Dormiibacterota bacterium (assembly GCA_003151935.1). Classification (GTDB taxonomy): domain Bacteria; phylum Chloroflexota; class Dormibacteria; order Dormibacterales; family Dormibacteraceae; genus Palsa-870. Next base: position 88,012 of record PLYZ01000012.1, read on the forward strand.
GCGGGCAGGCAACGAACGTGCCGATCGTGACCATGCAGTCGGTGGTGGTGGGAGCCTCCGACTTCCACTACGGCAACAACGTCGACCTGCCGTCTGGGCACAGCTATACGGCAACAGTGCAGGTAGGGAGTGAAGTGGCGACATTTCACTTCAAGCTCTAGGTAGCGGTCGATGCAGACCCACATCTTCCTGCACGGATTCGGACAGCGCTACAACCTCCCAATTCCGCTCTCCATCTACATATTCGCGGCGGCCGGCGTGGTGCTGATTTCATTTGTATTGGTGGTCCTCTTCGCCAGCTCCCAAAGGGGAGACGAGGCCACGCACTATCCACGCATCGAGGCGCCTTGGCTGGCCAGCCTCGCGAAGTCTCGTGGGTTGCGAGGGGTGGGTGGTTTGATCGGCGTCTTAGGCCTGGTGACGGTCGTGACCACCGGGCTCTTCGGGGCCCAGGATCCGCTGCGCAACCCGTCCGCGTACCTGGTCTGGATCTACTTGTGGGTAGCCCTCGTCATGGTCTCCGCACTCTTCGGAAATCTCTGGACCTATCTCAATCCTTTCGCGGCCCTTTACGACTTCGCAGATCGAGCGTTGAAGCTTCCTCCACGGAAAGCAAGCCTGCCCGAGCGCCTGGGAATCTGGCCGGCCGCTGTGCTCTTTTTCGGCATCGCCTGGCTTGAGCTCGCCTCCGGGAAGGCCAGCACTCCAGCTGTGGTCGGAGGGCTGGCACTCGCCTACTCCGTCTTCACGTTGGCGGGCATGGTGATCTTTGGTCGCGCCGACTGGCTCAACCGCTGCGAGCCCTTCACCGTCCTTTTCGGAATCGCTTCTCGGTTCAGCCCTGTGGAGGTGGAACGTGACGAGCGAGGCGCGGTCACCAAGGCCTACCTGAGGCCGTGGGGAGTCGGGCTGCTGCGACCTGTGCAGGCCAGCTGGGACGTGATCGTGTTCGTGATTCTCATGCTGAGCAACCTGGCTTTCGACGGACTCGAAGCCACTCCGCTTTGGTTCAATCTGATCGGGTCGCAGCCGTCGCTGGCCACCGCTCTTGGCGTGTGGTGGCGACCGGTCGTGTACACGGCTGGACTCCTGGCCGTCGCCTTGATCTTCGTCCTCGTGTTCGTCGGCTGCACCCGTCTGGTCCTCGCACTCGGGAAAGGCAAGATCGATCCACTTGCTGTAACCAGCAGCTTCGCTCTGACCCTGGTGCCAATTGCTCTGGCCTACGACCTCGCGCACAACTACACCTATCTGGTCATCGAGGGACAGGCGTTCATCCCTACTCTCGCCGATCCGTTCGCGAAGGGATGGAGTCTGTTGCCGGTGCAGAACTATCAGCCCAACCTCGCGCTGACAAGTCCGGAGACGGTGTGGCTCCTTCAAGTACTCCTGATCGTGCTGGGACACGTGATCGCCGTGTACCTGGCCCACTTCCGCGCCAGCCAATGGTTCCGATCGTCATACAGGGTTCTGATGAGCCAGTACCCAATGCTGGCCCTGATGGTCCTTTACACGATGACGAGTCTGTGGATCCTTGCTCAGCCAATCACGAGCGGTGGCTGACCGTATGGGCCCATCGCGTGGGCACTGGCAGTGACCTCAATCGTCGAACCTGCAACGGGTGAATCCAAGTGCTAGGCACTGGCATCCTTCTGCACTTCTTCGGGCCCCGCTACACCTTGCCGATCTCGCTCGCCTTGTACCTATATGCCGCTGCCGGCATTGTGATCATCTCTTTCGTCCTGGTCGCCATATTCGCAGGCGATCAAGTTGGCGCCAAAGCGCTGCAGTATCCGCGTTGGCGAGTGTCGTTTCTGGTCCCGATTGCGCGCTCTCCGCTACCCCGTTTGGTGGGCGGAACGGTTGGGGTCCTCGCTCTGTTCATTGTGGTGATCACCGGGCTGTTCGGCTCGACAGATCCGACGCGCAATCCCGCCCAATACCTGACCTGGATCTATTTCTGGGTAGCGACCTTAATCGCATCCGGATTGGTCGGCAATCTCTGGTCTCTGCTAAATCCCTGGGCCGCGATGTACGACGCAGTCAGTCGATTCACACGCCTGAGACCCATTTGGAAACTGCCCGATGTTGGGGTGTGGCCGGCATTGGTGGCCTATTTCTCGTTTGCTTGTCTCGAACTGACTTCGGGGATGGCGAACCAGCCCCGGTTGGTGGCAATGGCGGCGCTCGCCTACACGGCGCTGACGATGTGCGGGATGACCGTCTTTGGACGTGACGATTGGCTTGCTCATTGCGAGGTGTTCACAGTCCTCTTTGACATCGTCGGACGGTTCGGTCCGGTCGAGGCCGAGCGTGATCGCGACGGCCACTTGGTCGCGGTCTACCTGCGCCCGTGGGGCGTCGGGCTGCTGAAACCCGGGCCCCACGGCTGGGATCGCGTGCTGTTTGTGATCTTGATGCTGAGCACCCTGGCCTTCGATGCCATCATCGCGACGCCGACTTGGCAGGACTTCCTGATCCAGTTCGAGCCAATCTGGTTGCCCTTGGGACCATTTGGTTTCTTTTTTGCGCGAACCCTGGGCCTGATCCTGATCACGAGCAGTTTCTTCTTGGTGTTTGTGGCTTTCATGGAAGGGGTGATCTTCCTCGGCATTCGCAAGGTCGATCCAATAGCGACGGCCACAGCCTTCGCCTTCACCTTGGTTCCGATCGCCCTGGTCTACAACGCGGCCCATAACTATGGCGCCGTGTTCGTGCAATCGCAGAGCTTGATACCGCTCCTCAATGATCCCCTGGGAAAGGGATGGCACTTATTGCCGGCGGTTGCCACTTACCAACCAAGCTTTGCGTTAGCCCAAGCCTCAACAGTTTGGTACGCGCAGGTCGTCTTAATTGTTCTCGGGCACGTAATTGCCGTCTATCTGTCCTATGTGAGAGCAGGCGAGAGGTTCCGGACCGCACAGCGGACGCTGCTCAGCCAGTACCCGATGTTGCTGCTGATGGTCATGTATGCGATGACAAGTCTCTGGATCCTGGCTCAGCCAGTGACCACGCCCGCATGATGTCTCGTTCGTCACCGAGCCTCGAGACGAAGCTGTCAAACGAAGGTGTCAAATGCCGCGACTGTGACGCATTGCGGCAGACTGACCACAACATGTAGATCGCAAGTCGCCGCGAGGCACCACATATTGGTGCACAACATATTGGTGCTCGCGCAG
>PLYZ01000025.1 GCA_003151935.1 Candidatus Dormiibacterota bacterium
GCGAACAGTACGTCAACGTGCTGGAGCTGAACCTTGCGCTGGACAACGGAGAAGCGGGTTAGCCTTACCCTGAAGATGCGCTCCAACGCGCAGACCGATGCCGCGGCGGTCGAGAAGCGACGCGGTCATTTGAAGGTCTACCTGGGCGCGACCCCCGGCGCGGGCAAGACCTACGCGATGTTGGGCGAGGCGCATCGTCTTGAGCGCCAAGGCCACGACGTGGTCGTCGGGTACGTGGAGACCTACAACCGCCCGCGCACCGTCGAGCTGCTGGCCGGCCTGGAGGTCGTACCGCGCGTCAAGATTCCATATCGGGGGACGGTCCTCGAGGAGATGGACCTCGACGCGGTGCTGGCGCGCCGGCCCGAGATCGTCCTGGTCGACGAGCTGGCGCACACCAACGTCCCGAACCTTCGTCACACCAAGCGGTGGGAAGATGTCGAGGAGCTGCGAACCGCCGGCACCGACGTGATCACGACGGTGAACGTGCAGCACGTGGAGAGCGTGAAGGACCTGGTCGAGAAGGTGACCGGGATCGTCGTTCGCGAGACGGTCCCCGATCGCGAGCTCGATGGCGCCGACGAGATCCAGTTCATCGACATTACGCCCGAGGCGCTGCGCAAGCGAATGCGCCACGGCAATGTCTATGCGCCCGACAAGGTCGAGACCGCGCTGGCGAACTTCTTTCGCCCCCAGAACCTGTCGGCCATGCGTCAGATCGGTTTGCGATTGGTCGCCGACTCGATGGCCCGCTCGCGGCACGTGCTCGCCTCTCCAGAGGACGTGCTGGTCGCGGTCTCGGGCGGCCCATCTTCGGAGGATCTGATTCGGCGCGGGTCGCGCCTGGCTCGGCGCCTGGGCGGGACGTGCATGGTAGTCACGGTCCAGACGGAGGCGACGCCGTCCGCATCCCAACTGATCCGTTATCGGATCCTCGCCACGCAGCTCGGAGCCTCTTTCGCGGTGCTCGGCGGCTCGGACGTCGCCGCCGCGGTCATCCAGGCGGCTCGCGACTCGGGCGCGGAGCACGTGGTGGTGGGGGAGGTGGTCACGTCATCGGTGTTGAATCGCTTCCGCCCGACCGTCGTAGACCGCATCATCGACCAGCTGCCGAGCTCGGACGTACACGTCATCGCGAGGCTGGCGCAATGAGCGGTCGCGATGCCGCACGACCAGACCCCATGGAGGTGCTCAAGCGAGTCTCGGCGGAGACGCGACGACGGGTCCTTTTCCGCGTGTATCTGGGCTACGCGCGCGGCGCCGGCACGACCACGGCCATGCTCGATGAAGCCCGCCGGCGATCCGGCCGGGGAACCGATGTGCTCGTAGCCGCCCACCGCGTGCACGGTGACGCTGACCAGGCGCTCCGCAACCTCGAGGTACTTGGCGCCGCGCGCCACAGGCCCACGGAGATGCGCCTCGACCCAGAAGCCGTGCTGGCCCGCAACCCTGAGGTCGTCTGCATAGACGACCTGGCCGAGCCGGAGACCGAGGGCCGGCCGCGGATAGAGGCGGTTTCGCGTCTGCTCGCGGCCGGAATCACTGTGCTTGCAACGGTGCACGTGCTTTCGATCAAGAGCACCGCGACCGCCTTCGCATCAATGCTGGGCGAGGAGCCGCCGCGGCCGGTGATCGAAGACGGAGCACTCGAGGCGATCGATGAGCTCGAGCTCGTCGACATCACGCCTGCGGACCTGCTGCAGCGCCTGCGCGAGCAGCGGGTCCTGTCCCCTGCGGAGCTGGCGCTGGCACTGCAGCGCGACCTGCGGCTGAGCGCCCTGGAGGCTCTTCGTGAATCTGCCTTCCGAGTCATCGCAGAGCATGCCGACCGTCAGCTCGTCAGCTTCATGCGCGAAAGTGGCGTCGAGTCGCCGTGGGAAGTTCGCGGACGCATCGTTGTCTGCATCGCGGTGCAACGAAACCTCGAAAGCAGGATCCGGCGTGCCCACGCCTACGCCGCTGCTCAGGATGCAAAGTTCGCGGTCGTGTCCGTCAGAACTCGCGGGCTGACCGATGAGGAGAAAGGGTGGATGGGGGGCTATGCGGCGCTGACCCATCAGCTCGGCGGTGAGTATGTGCATCTACACGGACGATCGGTCGCTTCGGCGTTGGTCGACTACATCCATGAGTCGCTGGCGACAGAGGTGATCCTCGGTCACCGGCGCCGTGCCCGCTGGCTGCCAGGCGACACCACGAGCGAGGTGATCCGCCGGCTCTCGGGCGTCGACGTCCACATCTTGCGAACAGAGCCGGCGGGCGCAGGTGTTGGCTGACGGGGATCCCACATAGCAAGGTGAATCGTAAGCAGCTATTGGTGCTGGCCACGTAACGGCGCCAATTCGACGCACGTCGTCCACTCAGCGTCATGAATCGCCTGGGCGGCTGCAGACTGCTGGCTGAGCGGCGGTACACCCTACAATTCGGGCGGCGGGAACACACTCCTGCCAATCCCAAGGTGTGCCGGGAAGGCTGGTCGGCAGGGAGTTTTTCCTATCGGCATCGCCATCCCGACGCTGGCCGGCTTCGCAATTGGCCTCGCCCTCACGCTCGCCGCAAGTGAGCTGTTGGCGCGCGGACTGACTCGACTGGGAACGAAGCTCGGATTCTCGGAAGGCTTGCTCGGCCTGCTCGCCGCGCTCGGCGCCGATTCGCCCGAGCTGTCCGCGGCTGTGATCGCGATCCTGGCCGGCGCCGGCGATGTGGGCGTCGGCGTCGTGGTCGGCTCGAACCTGTTCAACCTGGCTGCGCTGATAGGCCTTTCGGCCATCGTTGCGGGTGGCGTTCGAGTCCGGCGCGGGCCTTTGGTCCTCGACGCTGCCGTAGGCCTGGCGGTGATGCTGGCAGCTGCATCGATGGTGGCTGGGCTCGCGTCACCCACATCTGTGGCCGTGATCGTCCTGCCCCTGAGCGCTGCGTATGCGATTGTGCTGGCCTTGCCGCGTCGCTGGCTCGCAGGCGTGCACCCGCTGTTGGCCGGCTTGCCCGAAAACCTGATCGAAGTCCCATACGAGGTGACCCACGACCAGCCGATGGCGACTCACGCGTCCTGGAGGCCCGTGCTTCTGTTGCCAGTCGCCCTGGCGGGGGTCATCGGAGGCAGCTATGCGATGGTCCACGCGGCCCTGGCGTCAGAGCCCTGGCTTCATTTGTCGAGAGCCGTGCTCGGCACCGTGGTGCTCGCGGCGTTGACCAGCCTGCCCAACCTCTGGGTAGCGCTCCACTTCGCACGGACGAACCGCGGTACCGCGCTCATGTCGGCGGCGATGAACAGCAACACGATCAACTTACTCGGCGGCCTGGTGATCCCTGCCCTGTTCATCGGGACCGGTTTCGCCCGAGGCTCGCTCGCCTACTTCGGGTGGCTCCTGGACCTCACGCTGCTGGCCGTCCTGGCGCCACTGCCGCACCGACGGTTGAGCCGCACGGCGGGAGTGGCAATCATTGCCGTCTATCTGATCTTCGCCGGGCTTAGGGTGGCCGGCGTATGAGCGGTCGGCGTCACCAAAATACCAGCGTGGCGTGCCGAACCGACGTGCGGCGCGCATGACGTCGGCGCAGAGCTTTCTCTTCTTTTTGATCGTGCTCGGCGGCGCGGCGACGATTCTCCGCCTCGTGTCGCGTACGACGCCGACAGTTCCATACGCGGTGCTGCTGGCCGTCGGTGGGATCCTCATCGGTCTGATCCCGGGCGTCCGGCTGCCGCCGATCGGATCGGACCTCATCTTGCTCGCCTTCGTGCCCGGCCTGGTTTTCGAGGCTTCGCTGGCAGTCGACCTGAGCGAGGTGTGGCGCCGGGTGATCCCGATCAGCCTGCTCGCGACCCTGGGAGTGTTTCTGACCGTGATCGCGATCGGCGCCCTGGCCCACTACGGCCTGGGTCTGGATTGGGCAAGCGGCGTCCTGCTCGGTTCGATCGTCGCCACCACCGACCCGATCGCAGTCGTCAACCTGCTCCGCCAGGTTCGTGCGCCGCTCGGACTGGAGGCCATCCTCGAGGGGGAGAGCCTGTTCAACGACGGAACCGGGGTGGCCGTCTTCTCCGCCGTCCTCGGCACCATCCTGAGCGGGCATCCGTCCTTTCTGGACGGAACTTTGCGTTTCGTCTTCGTGAGCGGGGCCGGCGTAGCGATCGGGCTTGGCGCCGGGGCTGTTGGTGTCCTGCTTCTGCGTCTGGTGCGGGAGGCGGAGCTCGAGATCATGGTCACATTGGTCGTCGCTTACGGCGCCTACCTCGCCGCGGACGTGGTCCACGCGTCGGGTGTGGTCTCCGTCGTGGCTGCCGGCGTTGTTGTGGCCCGATACGGAAGCCGGACCGGCCGCCTCAAGGGCACGCAGCTGCTGGGCTTCTGGAACCTCCTCGCCTTCGTCCTCAACGCGATCCTCTTCTTGATGGTCGGCATCGCGCTGCCGACGGCTCACCTTGTCGCGGTCGGCGGTCTCGCGCTCGGCGCGTACCTGATCATGTTTGCTGCCCGCGCCCTTCCCGTTTACGCGCTCCTTGGCCTGGCGGACTTGCGAGGGACGTCGATTCCATGGAGCTGGCGCCATATGACGTTTTGGGGCGGCATTCGCGGTGCTCTGTCGGTGGCGCTGGCCCTTTCGGTGGCTGCAAACCCTCAGGTCAATCCCGCGGTTTCCGTGCTCGCCTACGGCATGGTTGTGCTCTCGCTCCTGATTCAGGGCGGGTTGCTGTTGCCGGTAGCTGACCTGCTGGGTCTTCGTCGCGGAGCTTCAGAGGCTCGGTAACGGCCCGAAACGCCTTCCCTAACCCCCCCGTCGCCTAACGGGTGGAAAGCTTCCGGCAGAACCAAGAGTTCCGGCATTTCTCAATCACCAAATCCTCGGGTCATGATGGTGGCGTGGGCATNNGGGCACGTTGATCGGCCGCCTGAGCCGCGCTGGAAGGCGTCCGCAGTAGCGTGTCCCCGCAAGCCTCTGGCGTTGCCATCGTCTGCGCGTTGCTTTTCCTGGAAGAGGCCGGCCTTCCCATCCCGATAGCACCCGGCGAAGCCGCGCTGATTGGGGCCGGAATTCTTGTAGCCAGCGGAGCCGCTCCGGTCTGGTTGATGGCCCCGCTCGCCTATCTGGCGGTGATTGGTGGCATCCTGACCGCCTACACCTGGGCCCACAGGATCGGGCCTAAACGCGTCCACGCACTTGCCGCCCGGCTGCATGCTGGGGGGCCGTACGATCGGGCCGCCGCCAGGCTCCGCTCCGCCACTCCACTCCAGATTGCGGCGTCTCGATTACTGCCCGGGCTCCGCGTCTACACCTCTTTGGTCGCTGGCGCCGTAGGCTTGAACCTCGGCAGATTCATGGCTGGAGTACTGCCGGCGAGTGCCCTTTGGGTCGTGACTTTCATGGGGCTCGGACTCTTCGTGGGAGCGCCTGTGGAGCGGTTGCTCGGCCGCTTCGAGGCCTACGGCTTGCGAGCCCTGGTGGTCGTAGCTGTCGTCGTGGTTTGGGTGGTGGCGGCGCGCTGGATGCCGGCCGCCAAGCCTGCGGCCGCAGGTCCCCGTCGCGGGAGGTGGCGAGTGGCGGTCGCCTTCGGTCTCGATCTCTTTGCGATCACCTGCGTGGCCGGCGCTCTCAGTCTCTTCACACACGTTGCCGGGGGCGACTCTGACAACCTTGCCTTCGTGGCTGCGATATTCGCGATCCTCGGCGTCCTCTACCTGGTCGTGGCCCGCCAGACAGTGGGCTACACGCTGGGCGAAGCATTGCTCGACGTCCGATATCAGCGGCCTCGCCGGCCACGGTGGCAGCGACTGGCTTGAGCCATCGCGTCACGAACGATGGAGTTCTGTGCCGGAAGCAACTCCGCCGGGCGCGGTGAACGCGCAGACTCTAACCTCGTGTCGCAGCAAGCGATCGACGACTATTTGGCGAGACTCGACGAGCCCAAGCAGTCCACCCTGCAGGAGCTGCGACGGACCATTCGCAGCATAGTTCCCGAGGCCGAGCAGGGTATCTCGTATGGCACGCCGGCGTTCCGCCTGCACGGCAAGCTGATCGCCGGCTTCGCAGCCTTCAAGAGCCACCTCAGCTACCTGCCTCACAGTGGTTCCGTACTTGCCGAGCTGCCGGACGACGTCGCCGGGTATGTGACCTCCAAGGGCGCGCTGCAATTTGCGATCGACAAACCCCTTCCCAAGGCGCTCGTGAAAAAGCTGATCGCGACCCGTCTGGGGGAAATCCTTCCGCTCTAGCGCGGCATGGTCCTCCGAGAGGTGACCTCTCATACGCCTCGACGTGACGCGGCCCGGGCCTGATGTCTAACAGCATCTAGCAGATGCTAGATATTTCAGTCTGTATGCCTGGATCCTGAGCAATCAGGTCCAGAGACCCGCAGTTGCTATAGTTTGCGGGTGGCGGCATGGGCTTCGTGAGAACCCACCTGAGGATCGGGCAAGCGGCTGAGCTGCTGCGGGTCAGCCCGGACACCGTTCGGCGGCTGGTCGATTCGGGCCAGATCAAGACGGTCCGGTCAGCCGGCGGCCAGCGGCAGATCGATGGGGCTGGGCTCGCCCGCTACATGGCCGCTCTGCCGCGCCCGGATCCTCCGGCGGTGGCCAGCGAATCAGCGCGCAACCGTTTTGCGGGCATCATCACCCGCGTGATCAAGGACGGTGTCGCAGCCCAGGTCGAGATGCAGGCGGGGCCGCACCGGATCGTTTCACTGATCACACGGGAATCGGCTGACGAGCTCGGGCTGAAGCCCGGCGTCCTGGCCATCGCCTCTGTGAAGGCAACCAACGTTGGGATCGAGCTGCCACGCAGCTGAGGCAGGGTGGGATGCGCAGCCGGATCTCGTTGTCGATCGTCGCCATCGCATTCATCGCTGCCTGCGGAAACGGCGGGGGCACTGCGTCGACTTCACCGTCCTCCACGTCGCTGAGCGGCTACATCTCGGTCTTTGCGGCGGCGTCGTTGATGGCCTCGTTCGATGCTCTCGGTACCTCGTTTCATAAGGCCAACCCTGGGGTCGGCGTAAATCTCGACTACGCCGGCACCCCGACGCTCGTGACCCAGATCGAACAGGGCGCGCCGGCTGACGTCTTCGCCTCCGCGGATACCACGAACATGGACAAGTTGACCGCCGACGGCTTCACAACCGGTGCATCCAGGGTTTTTGCGCACAACCAGCTGGAGATCGTGGTCGCGCCGGGGAACCCCAAGGGCATCACGGGACTGGCGGACCTCGCCAGACGTGGCCTGATCTACATTTCGGAGGGGCCCACGGTGCCGGCTGGGAAGTACTCGCTTCAAGCCCTTGCGACCGCGGGCGTCAAGGTGACACCGAAGAGCCTGGAGACGAGCGTCACCGCGGTGATCAGCAAGATCGAGCTCGGCGAGGCCGATGCCGGCATCGTTTATACAACCGACGTCATTGCGGCCGGCAGCAAGGTGCAGGGCGTCCCCATTCCGGCCGCCGACAACGTGATCGCGACCTATCCAATCGTCGCGGTCAAGGGCACCAAGAGCTCGGCCGCCGCCAGCGCTTTCATCGACTACGTCCTGTCTGGCGCCGGCCAGTCGACCCTGGCGACATTTGGCTTCCTCCCAGCATCCTGATTCCCGCGTGAGGCGGGAACGCGTCCCGATCGTTGTCGTTGTGCCGGCGGCGATCGGGGCGGCATTCTTCATCCTGCCCTTGGTGGGGCTGGTCGTGCGGTCGCCGTGGCGCGACGCGGTTACCGCGCTGACAGCGCCTGAAACGATCGAGGCGCTCAAGCTGTCTTTGGTCGCCTCGCTGTCGGCGACTGGTATTGGGCTGATACTCGGTGTGCCGCTGGCGTGGGTTTACGCCCGGGTGGAGTTCCCAGGCCGCGATCTCCTCCGTGCCTTGACCACCCTGCCCATGGTTCTTCCCCCGGTCGTGGGCGGCATCGCCCTTCTGCTCGCGTTCGGCAGGCGCGGCCTGTTTGGTTCGTGGCTGGACACCACCTTCGGCATCACGCTCCCGTTCACGACCGCCGGAGTCGTGATGGCGGAGACATTCGTTGCCATGCCCTTCCTGATCCTCACCGTCGAGGCGGGCCTACGTTCGATGGATCGCCGCTACGAGGAGGCCGCCCGTGCCCTGGGCGCAAGCCGCTGGAGGGTGTTCACCCGGGTCACGCTGCCGCTCATCGGACCATCGCTGTTTGCGGGCGCGGTGCTCTGCTGGGCGCGGGCGCTCGGAGAGTTCGGCGCCACGATCACCTTCGCGGGCAACTTTCCCGGCGTGACGCAGACGATGCCGCTGGCGGTCTACCTGCTCCTCGAGACAAACCAGGAGGCCTCGTTCATCCTGAGCCTGGTGCTCCTGCTGATCTCGTTGCTGTTTTTGGTTGTACTCAGGCACCGCTGGCTCGGTTCGGCGTGAGCCTTGAAGCCTCGATCCGACTCGCGCTTGGCCCTCTCGACCTGGACATGGAGCTCACCATCGACGAGGGCGAGGTGGTCGCCTTGCTCGGCCCGAACGGCGCGGGAAAGACCACCCTTCTTCGAGCCATGGCGGGCCTGGTCCCGTTCAACTCGGGCCATGTCCGGTTGGATGGGAAGGTCCTCGAAGACACCGCCACAGGTCAATACGTCCCGACGGAGCGGCGGCCGATCGGTTTTGTGTTTCAGGACTACCTCCTCTTCCCGCACCTCAGCGTCCTTGACAACGTCGCATTCGGTCTTCGCTCTCGCGGGACGTCACGCGGGGCGGCGGCTCAAAAGGCGGTCGAGTGGTTGGGCCGGGTTGGCTTGGAGGACTACGCGCGAGCGAAACCGGCCGAGCTCTCGGGAGGTCAGCGCCAGCGAGTGGCACTGGCCCGCGCGCTCGCACCGGACCCGCGCCTTCTGCTGCTCGATGAACCCCTCGCCGCGCTGGACGTGAGCACTCGGGCCGAGGTCCGCCGCGATCTGAAACGCCATCTCGCGTCCTTTCAAGGTATCCGCCTGGTCGTGACCCACGACCCGCTCGAGGCTGTGGCGCTCGCCGATCGGTTGATCGTGATGGAGAATGGCCGCCTCGTGCAAACGGGCACGCCGGCGGAGGTCACCGAGCACCCAAGGTCTCAATATGTTGCCGACCTCGTAGGGGTCAACCTGATCAGGGGAGAGGCAGACCACGGAACAGTGCGAATACCCGGCGGAACGGCGGTCGCGGCCGCGGGCGCGGAGTCGGGCGAGGTGTTCGCGATGATTCATCCGCGCGCGATCGCCATCTATCGAAGGCGCCCCGAAGGCAGCCCGCGCAACGTGTGGTCGGGTCGGGCCAGCAACATCGAGCTCCTGGGCAACCGGGTTCGCGTTCGAATCGACGGTGAGGTCCCACTGGTGGCGGAGGTCACCCCTGCCGCCCTGAAGGAGCTGGACCTGGTCGAGGGAGGGGAGGTCTGGGTCTCCTTCAAAGCCACGGACGTTGGGGTCTATCCGGCTTGACCGTGCAGTAGCGTGCAGTCGCACCTCCAGATGAGTGAGCGCTGAACCACTATACCTATGGGGGGTATGATGGATGGATGGCAGGCTACACCAAGGACAAGCAGAGGATCGCGACCAGGCTCCGGCGCATAGAGGGTCAGGTGCGGGGAATCCAGAACATGGTGGAAGAGGATCGGTACTGCATCGACGTCCTCACTCAGGTCAATGCGACGAGAGCCGCGCTCGAGTCCGTCGCCCTCCAGCTGCTCGCCGATCACACCGAGCACTGCGTGGCCGAGGCGATTCGATCTGGCGGAGGGGCCAAGAAGGTCCGGGAGCTCAACGAGGCGGTTGAGCGGCTCGTCCGGAGCTAGATCGTGACGTTCTTGTTCAACGCGATCGTGCACGCCTTGCAGATCTCGTTCTTCATGCTCTGGGAAGTTTTCTGGCCACTCGCCTTTGGCTTCCTGCTGTCGGCGATGGTCCAGACAGTCGTTTCGAAGCGGGCGATCGCGAGCACGCTGGGCAAGCCCGACCTCAAGGGGTTTGTTCTGGCTTGCGGCTTCGGCGCCGCCAGCTCCTCGTGCTCGTACGCGGCCGTTGCCCTGGCGCGGGCACTGTTCCGCCGCGGAGCCAGCTTCGTCAACGCGATCATCTTCGAGTTCGCTTCGACGAACCTTGTCTTTGAGCTGGGGCTGGTCCTCCTGCTCCTGCTGGGCTGGCAGTTCGTCGCCGCCGAGTTCGCGGGCGGTCTCCTGATGGCCGTGATCCTCTGGATCCTCTTCAAGATGACGCTAGGCCGGCGGATGGTCGACGTCGCGAGGCGCCAGGCCGAGCGCGGAGTTTTCGGCTCAACCCATGAGGCCCACGGGGAGATGGACATGTCCATCACCGATGGGCCGTTTCTTGCCCGGCTCTTCTCGCCGCGAGCCTTCACCGCCATCTCGCATTCCTTTTATATGGACCTGCACGCCCTCTACCTGGACATAGGACTGGGCTTCCTGATCGCCGGGGCACTCGCGGCCTGGGTGCCGAACAGCTGGTGGCAGGCGTTCTTCCTGACCAACCACCCGACTCTGAACGAGTTCTGGGGACCGCTGGTCGGCCCGGTCATCTCGATGCTCAGCTTCGTATGCTCGGTGGGGAACGTACCGCTGGCGGTGGTGCTCTGGAACGGCGGCATCAGCTTCGGCGGAGTGATCANNTCATCCTGCCGATCCTGAACATCTATCGGAAGTACTACGGCGGCAGGATGTCGCTCTACCTGCTCGCAGTCTCCTACGCCGCGATGGCGCTGGCGGGGTTCCTCATCGGTGGCGCGTTCCAGCTCCTGGGCCTGGTTCCGACCAACCACCACGTCGCTGTCTTCGAAACCCAGCCGGCATGGAACTACACGACCTTTCTCGATCTCGCCTTTCTGGTGCTGATGGCGCTCCTGGCCTGGCGCTTCGTCACGACCGGCGGCCTCGAGATGCTGCGCGTCCACGCGCGCCGGCCGGGGGCGGATGCGAAGCTAGTGCAAGACCCGGTGTGCGGCATGAGTGTCGACCCGGCCCCCGCCGCAGAGCAGATCGATTACGAGGGCGAGACGTACTACTTCTGTTCCGAGGGATGCAAGGAAACCTTCTCCAAGGACCCAGGCAGGTACATCGGGCGCCCTAAAACCGCGCCCGGTGCCTGATCCTGAACGCGCCTCGACCAACCTCGCCTTCCGCCATTGCGGGGAAACCCTGCCGGACGCATNNCCGGTGTGGGCGTTGAACAGCAGGATGAAGGAGTCGTCCGTGACCGGCAGGCCGCGCTCGTCATGGCCTGGGATCCCGCTCCCGTTCAAGAACATCCCGAGCGAGCGCGCGTAGCCGACGTCCCAATCCTCGTCGGTCATCGATTTCCCGTCTGGTTTGAACCAGCCGATGTCCAGGGTGCCTCGAATCGGCTGCCCCTGGAAAAACCTGCGCCGGCGGAATACCGGGTGGTCGCGCCGGAAGGCGATGATCCACCGGGTGAAGTTGAGGAGCGACTCGTCCACCGCGGTCCAATCGACCCATGACAGCTCGGTGTCCTGGCAGTAGGCGTTGTTGTTGCCTTTCTGGGTGCGGCCCAGCTCATCCCCGGCCAGCAGCATCGGAACGCCCTGGGCCGTGAAGAGGGTGGTCAGAAAGTTGCGCTGCTGGCGGGCACGGCACTTGATGACCTCCGGGTCCTCGGATTCGCCCTCCGCACCGCAGTTCCAGGATCGGTTGTGGGAGTCGCCGTCCGCGTTGTTCTCCCCGTTCGCCTCGTTGTGCTTCTCGTTGTATGAGACGAGATCGCGCAGCGTGAAGCCGTCGTGG
>PLYZ01000085.1 GCA_003151935.1 Candidatus Dormiibacterota bacterium
TTGCATTGTTTGCACTCACCACGCTCAAATTGCGGTAGAGCATCCCCGCCCGGCGGCTGTTACGGTGCACAATCAGGATTACAGGCAAAGGGGCAGGGGTCAGGTGAATCGTGTCATAAGGGCCGCATACAAGCGTCTTGGGATCATCCATCTCGGGAGGCGGAGAGTTCGGGATCTGATCGATTTCATCCAAGATCGCAAGATCGACGTGGTGATCGATGTAGGCGCGAACATTGGACAGTTCGGTGAATCCTTGCGGGACGGCGGTTACCGGGGCAGAATTGTCTCCTTTGAACCGATTGCAGCCGCATTTCAGACCCTGGCCGGAAAGACCGCGGCGGATGGCAACTGGGAGGCTCACCACTGCGGTTTGGGCGCGGCTTCGGGGTCGGCCGCACTTCATGTATCGGAGCTTTCCGTGTTCAGTTCTATCCTGGGAATGACTCCGGCCGCCGGCCTTCACGACAGCCGCGTGGCTGTGGACCACGTCGAGGAGGTTCCGATTCGCACGCTCGATGAGGTTGCGGCCAGACTCTCCGGGAGGATACTTCTGAAGATCGACACCCAGGGCTATGAGAGGCAAGTGATCGAGGGTGGTCCGGAGACGGTTCTGCGATCGCTGGGGATTCTCCTGGAATTGCCCATCGTTCGTATCTACGAGGGCGAGTGGCGGTTCCATGAGGCGCTGGAGTTCATGGCCGGCAAGGGCTTTGTTCCCGCGCAGATTGAGCCTGTTGGCTATCACAGCAAGGACAACGTATCGGCGGTCGAATTCGATTGTCTTTTCCGCCCGCTGAGCGAGGTGGATGGGCCTCCCGGTTCGGTGAAGGACTGAAAGCGACAGCGCATTTTTTATCACAGAGAAGAAGCCAAGGAAGCCGTAGGATAGACCCAAGATGATGGAACTCAAAGGCAAAAAAGTTCTGGTTGTGGGACTGGGAAAATCCGGTCTGGCCGCGGCCCTGTTTCTGCGCCGCAAGGGCGCGCAGGTCACCGTCTCCGATGTGCGCAGCGCCGAGGCGCTGGCCAAGGACATCCCGGCGCTGCTTGACGAAGGCATCATGGTGGAGGCTGGCGGCCACGGCCTGCTCACCTTCCGGCGTCAGGACCTGATCGTGGTCAGCCCCGGCGTGCCCTTGGATACGCCGGAATTGGTGCAGGTAAGAAACTTCGGCCTGCCTGTGATCGGCGAACTCGAGTTGGCCGCCCGCTTTCTCCAGGGCAAGATGGCGGCGATTACCGGCTCCAACGGAAAAACCACCACAACCACGCTGCTGGGCGAGATTCTGAAAGAAGCCGGCCTTCCCACGCTCGTGGGCGGCAACATCGGCGTGCCGGTGGTGGCGCTGATCGACCAAAGCACCGATCAAACATGGTCTGTACTTGAAGTTTCGAGTTTCCAGCTTGAGAGCACTGAGGAGTTTCACCCCACCATCGCCGTCATCCTCAACATCACGCCCGACCATCTCGACCGCCACGGAACCTTCGAGCGGTACGTCGACCTGAAGGCGCGCGCGATCGAGTTCGCGGGTCGGGACGATTTCGCGGTCCTCAACGGGCGCGACGAGACGGTCCGCGGGCTCGCATCGCGCACGCGCGCCAAGGTGGTCTGGTTCGACCAGCACCAGCCCATCCCGCCGATGCCCTTGCCCGGCCGCCACAACATGGACAACGCGCTCGCCGCGGCGGCGGTGGGAAGGATCGCGGGCCTCTCCGACGAGACGATCGACACGGCCATCCGCTCGTTCAAGGGCGTCGAGCACAGGCTCGAGCTGGTCGGGGAATGGGCCGGTGTGCGCTGGTACAACGATTCCAAGGCCACCAACCCCGACGCCGGCCGCGTCGCGCTGAGCTCGTTCCCCGGTGCTCCCGTGGTCCTTATCGCCGGCGGCTACGGCAGCGGCTTCGCGCTGGACGAGTGGGTGGCGGACGTGCTGAAAAGCGCCGAGGCGGTGGTTCTGATCGGCGCCTCGGCCGACCTGCTGCAAGACGCCCTTCGCGAGCATTCCAAGGTCGTCCGGGCGGCAAGCCTCGAGGAAGCGGTGAGCGCCGCGGCCGGTCTCTCGCGCCTAGGAGGCGTCGTTCTGCTCAGCCCCGCCTACAAGAGCTTCGACATGTTCAAGGACTTCGAGGACCGTGGCAACCAGTTCAAGGCACTGGTCCGCAAGCGGTTCGCGGCTTGAGCACCGCCACCACGGCCGGGCGCGCGCAGGGCGCACGTTCAGACCGAAAGCAGCCTGACCGGCTGCTGCTCTTCACCACCGTCCTGCTGTGCGGGGCGGGGCTGGTCATGGTCACGAGCGCGAGCACCGCGTTCGCCTACACGCAGCACCAGTCAGCCTTCTATTACGCCGAGCGCCAGGCCGTCTGGATGGCCATCGGGTTCGTCGCGCTGTTCGTCCTCAGCCGCATCGACTATCGCCGGCTGCGTCCACTGGCGCCTGCGGGCGCGGTGGCGGCTGCGCTCCTCATGCTGCTGGTCCTCGTTCCACACCTCGGCGTGACCGTGAACGGCGCGCGCCGCTGGTTCGACGCGGGGCCGCTCGGTACGTTTCAGCCGTCGGAGCTGGGCAAGCTCGCCTTCGCCGTCTACATCGCGCACTGGATCGACAAGCATTCGTCGTACATAGGCGATTTCCAGAAGACCTTCGTGCCCTTTGCCGCGATGCTGGCGGGCGTCCTGGTCCTCTTGATGCTGGAGCGCGACCTCGGAACGTCGGTCGTGGTGGTGGCGATTTTCGTCAGCGCGTACTGGGCGGGCGGCGGTCGAGTCCGGCACATGGTCT
This sequence comes from Candidatus Dormiibacterota bacterium, assembly GCA_003151935.1. Lineage (GTDB taxonomy): Bacteria > Chloroflexota > Dormibacteria > Dormibacterales > Dormibacteraceae > Palsa-870. The sequence continues at coordinate 2,787 of PLYZ01000085.1, forward strand.
TCCTGGTGGCCGCACTCGGTCTGGGCTTTGTCGCGCTGACCCTGCTCGAGTCCTACCGGATGGCGAGGCTGACCGCGTTCCTGAACCCGCTCGCGGATCCCCTGGGCACGGGCTTCCAGGCGACTCAGTCGATCTACGGCCTGGCCTCCGGTGGATGGTTCGGAGTCGGCATCGGCCACTCGATCGAGAAGTACGGCTGGCTCCCCGAGGCGCACACGGACTTCATCTTCGCGATCGTCGGCGAGGAGACTGGCCTGGTCGGGACCACGCTGATCATGCTCGGCTTCCTCTTCTTCACGCTGCGCGGCTACCGCGCCTCATTGCGCGCGCCGGATCGGTTCGGCGTCGGCCTCGCGGCCGCGATCACGACGTGGATCGCCTTTGAGGCGTTGTTGAACATGGCGACGGTGACCAACACACTGCCCATCACCGGAGTGCCCCTGCCGTTCTTCAGCTACGGCGGAACGGCGCTGGCGACCACGCTTGCGGCGGTTGGCGTGCTGCTCAGCATCGCCCGAAGTGGAACAGGATCATCACTAGGAAGGACAGATGAGGCTTTTGATCGCTGGCGGCGGAACCGGAGGGCACCTGTATCCGGCAATCGCCGTCGCCCGAGCGTTTCGCGCTGAGGACCCTGGCGGCGCCTTGCTCCTGGTCGGACGCCGCGGCGGCCCGGAGGAGCGGCTTGTGCCCGCGGCCGGCTTCGAGCTGGCGACGGTCAATATCCGCGGCCTCGACCGCGACGCGGTGTGGAAGAACCTCGCCCTTCCCGCGCTCGTACCGGCTTCGCTGCTTGCCGCCCTCCGCATCGTCGATCGCTTCCGGCCGGACGTCGTGCTCGGTATGGGCGGTTACGTGATGGCGCCGGCGATCGCGGCAGCACGCATGCGCCGCATTCCGTACGTGCTGCATGAGAAGGACGTGCGCCCGGGCCTCGCGACTCGAATCTTCGCCGGCGGCGCCGCGATGATCTGCACCACGTTGCCCGGTACCGAAAAGCGGCTCCGCGGCCGGCGCACCGAGCTCACTGGTGTCCCGCTGCGGGCAGGCTTCACGCGGCGCACTCCTGAGGTTCCGCCGCGCACGCTGCTCATCACAGGTGGAAGCCAGGGCGCGCGCAACCTCAACCAGGCGGTCTGGTCCGCGCTCGACGACCTGTGCGGACGCTTCCACGAGGTGGTGCACGTGGCGGGCCGGCAGGGCGCGGCGGGAGTGGCGGAGCACGCGCATGCGCGTTATAGGGGGATGGCGTTCACTGATGACATGCCGGACCTGATGGCGCGTGCTGACCTGATCGTGAGCCGCGCCGGCGTGGGCACCATCGCCGAGGCCGCCGCGGTCGGGCTTCCGATGATCCTGGTCCCCGGCACCTTCGGCGGCGGGCATCAGGAGGAGAACGCCGCAGCGATGGTCGAAGCGGGCGCCGCCGTGCGGGTCGGCGACGCCGAGCTGAGCGGTGCGAGCCTCGTTGCGACGATCGCGGAACTCGACGACGATCGCCTGCGCGCGATGGCGAAAGCTTCGGCCTCGGCCGGCCGGCGCGATGCCGCCGACAGGGTCCTGGCGGTGCTCCACGAGGTCGCACGACCGCCGGGCGCGCGCAGGGCGCACACAAATTGAGAGTTCACCTGATGGGTGCCGGCGGTGCGGGAGTGTCGGCCCTGGCGCGCGTCTTCCTGGCCCGCGGCGACGAGGTGAGCGGATGCGACACCAAGGTCTCGGACACGACCGAGGAGCTCGAGGACGCCGGCGTGCGCATCATGATCGGGCACGACCCCGAGCACGTCCTTTTTCAGGACCTGCTCGTTTACAGCGGAGCGATCAAGGGTTCGCCGGAGCTCGACGCGGCACGCGCGATGGGCGTGACGGTGCTGAGCCGGGCCGAAATGCTGGCGCAGCTGATCAACGGGTCCGACTCGATCGCCATCGCGGGCACCGCAGGAAAGACGACGGTGACGCACATGCTCGGCCACATCCTGGTTACCGCCGGCTACGACCCGACCGTGCTGGTCGGCGACGGTGCAAGCGCGCGCGCCGGACGATCCAACTGGTTGGTCGCCGAGACGGACGAGTCGGACGGCACGCTCACGCTTCACCATCCGCGCCGCGCCATCGTCACCAACATCGAGCTCGACCACCCCGACCACTTCAGGGACGTCAGCGCGGTCCGCGACCTCTTCCAGTGGTTCATTGCGAACCTGCCGGCGGACGGCCTGGCGGTGGTGTGCTCGGATGACGAGCTGGTTCGAGACCTCAAGCCCCGGGCGCGGCGCGTCACGTACGGGTTCCGGCATGATGCCATGTATCGATGCGAGCCCGTCCGCCCGTTCCCGATCCATCACGAAGATCGTGAGCTCGGCCGCATCAACCTGAAGCAGCCCGGCCGCCACAACATCCAGAACGCGACGGCGGCGGCGGCGATGGCGATGGAGATCGGGATCCCGTTCGGCGACGTGGCGGCGGCGCTGGAATCGTTTCCGGGCGCGCACCGGCGCATGGAGCTCCTCGGCATCTTCCAGGGCGCGACCGTCTACGACGACTACGCCCATCATCCGACCAAGGTGCGTGCGACGATCGAGGCTGCGCGAGAGCTGCGTCACCGGCGCCTGATCGTCGTCTTCCAGCCGCACCGGTACTCGCGCCTTGCGGCGTTCATGTATGACTTCACCCGCGCGTTCGAGGGCGCCGACAAGGTGCTCGTCCTGGATGTCTACAGCGCCGGGGAACAGAACACTTCCGGGGTGCAGGCCGCGGACCTGGCGCACCAGATGCCGAACGCGACCTACGCCGGCGACTTCAAGACGGCGCGCGAGATGCTGGAAGGCCTGATCGGGCCGGGCGATCTGCTCCTGCTCATGGGCGCGGGCGACATCAACAAGCTGGGCGATGAGCTGGCGCACCGCGTCTAAGGCCAAGTGGCTTGCTTCGCTGCCCGGGGTCAGCGAGGACGAGCCGCTCGCCTCGCGAACCTCCTTCGGCATCGGCGGTCCCGCGGACTTCTTCGTCGAGATGAGCCGGCCGCAGGCGATCGAGGAGCTCATCGAAGGCTGCGCGGAGCGCGGCATTCCGTATCTGCTGCTCGGGGCCGGCACCAACCTGCTGATCGCCGACGCGGGGGTGGATGGCCTGGTCCTCAGGGTGGTCAACCGCGAGCACCACGTCGATGGCAGGCAGGTGCGGGCAGGCGCCGGGCTGAAGATGATGCGTCTCGCGCGGATCGTCGCCGACGCGGGGCTGCGAGGCTTCGAGTTTGCGATCGGCGTCCCCGGCACTGTCGGCGGTGCGGTGTACCAGAACGCCGGCTGCTGGGGCAAGGAGCTGCGCGAGGTCCTCGTCGAAGTCGAAGGCTTCATGCCCAGCGCCGGGAAGAAGACCTGGAAGCCGGCGGATCTGAAATTCGGTTACCGCACCTCTGCATTGAAGGAGGGAGCGCTGAAGGGTGGGCTGGTGGTCGAGGCCACGATCCAGCTCGAGCGCGGGGATGGGGAACAGGCCAAAGCGCTGATGGCCAAGCTCACCAGAGAACGCGGCGAAACGCAGCCCATCAAAACCAAGAACTGCGGCAGCGTCTTCAAGAACCCGCCCGGTGACTCGGCGGGGCGCCTGGTGCAGGCCGCCGGCCTGAAGGGCGCCCGCGAGGGCAGCGCCGTGGTCTCGACGATGCACGGCAACTTCATCGTCAACGAAGGCGGCGCGACGGCGGCCGACGTGAAGGTGCTCATCGAACGCATCCAGGCAGAGGTCAGGCGGCGTTTCAACATCGAGCTGGAGACCGAGGTGGAGATGGTGGGGAGATTCAAGGGGTGAAGGTCGCGGTGCTGCGCGGCGGCCGGTCAGCCGAACGCGACGTCTCGCTCAGGTCTGGATCCCAGGTGGAGAAGGCGCTCCGCAAACGGGGCCACGAAGTCACCGGCGTCGACGTGGACCTCAACACCTGGGACGTGCTCAGGGATGGCGATTTCGAATGTGTCTTCAATGCCCTGCACGGAAGGCTCGGCGAGGACGGCACCGTCCAGGGGATGCTCGAGCTGCTCGGACTCCCGTACACGGGCTCCGGGGTGCTGGCGTCCGCGCTGTGCATGGACAAGGCGCGCGCCAACGCGATGATGCGCGCCGCGGGCCTGCACATCCCCGCGTTCGAAGAGCTCGAGATCAAGCAGGGGGTCGCGGCAGACCTCGTCGATAGGCTCGTCGCGACTTACGAGCTGCCGCTAGTGATCAAGCCGGTGCGCGAAGGTTCGACCATCGGCCTGACCATCGCGCAGGACGCGGACCAGGTGGCGAGCGGACTTGTCCTGGCGGCGCGGTACGACCGTCGTGTCCTGGTCCAGAAGTTCGCGCAGGGCGTAGAGATCACCATCGGCGTGCTGGCCACCCCTGAGGTGCTGGTGCTGCCCACGCTGGAAATCGTCAGCGACAACCCCGTGTACGACTACGACGCCAAGTACACGGCCGGCAAGTCGCACCACATCATCCCGGCCCGCATACCCGAGACTGCGCGGAGGGACGCATCGGAATCGGCGCGACGCGCATTCGTGGAGCTTGGCTGCGCCGGCATGGCGCGCGTCGACATCATCGTCGGCCCAGACGGCAAGCCTTGGGTCCTCGAGGTCAATACCGTGCCGGGCCTGACCGAGCTCTCGCTCCTGCCGGACGCCGCACGCGCCGCGGGCATTGCGTTCGAGGATCTGTGCCAGCGGTTGGTCGATCACGCGGTCGGCCGCCACGAACGTCGTGTAGGCCCCCCGGCAGTATGAAGTTGAGATGAGGTTCCGCCGCCGCCGTAGCACGTTCGGCGCTCGCCCTCGGCGCGAGCTGGAGCAGACCGAGCCGTTGAAGGGGCAGGTCTGGACGCGTTCGGAGCAAGCGCTGCGCGAGCCCGGCGTGCACTGGGCGTGGCGGGGAGTGGCGACGGCGGCGGCGGTCGTGGAATGCGCCTTGCTGGCATGGCTGTGGTTTGGACCGGCGCTTTCGGTGCGGGCCGTTTACATCGAGGGAACCCAGCACATGACCCGCGCGCAGGTCGCGCGTGCTGCGGGATTGGGCGGCAGGACGTCGGTGATCTCCGTGGACGGTGAATCCGCCCGCCAGCACCTTCTGAACCAGACCTGGGTGCGCACAGCGAGCGTGGATGCGCAGCTGCCGGGAAGCGTCGTGATTCGGGTCAGCGAGTGGCAGCCCATCGCTGGATACCACGCGGGCAAGAGCGGGAAGCTCTTCTTCCTGTCGGACCAGGCGGTCGTCCTTGGCCTGGCCACTACCGAAGGAACGCTGGTCGACGTGCAGGGGCCGGCGGGCGCGGACCCTCGGATCGGTGACCACCCGCTGGACGCGCAGCTTCTGACAGCGCTCGTCAACATCCAGCGCGGCCTGCCGGGATTGATTGGCCAGCAGGCGGCCGGCTTTGTCTTCGACTCGTGCGGTGATCTGACGCTGGTCGCGAAGCGCGGTTGGAAGGTCTACTTTGGCCGGGTGCTGACACCCGAAGAGTTCACCACGCTTCGCGACAAGCTCTCCGCGCTCAAGGCCATCGCCGGTCAGGTCAACTACAACTCCGCCGACCTCGAGTACGTCAACGTAATGAACCCTGCCGAGGCCGCGGTGGGATACAAGTCGCGCGAGCCGGCTCCGACCCCAGGCGCGCCGGCGCCAACTCCCACTCCTGGTGCCGTGTGCAAGTAATCGTCGTCGCCGTCATCTTCGCCATCCTGGGCGTCTTGCTCGGCGTGCTTTCGCCCGTCACGATCCCCATCACCTACGCCCGCTACACGGCCGTCGCGCTGCTTGCCGCCCTGGACTCGATCTTCGGCGCGTTCAAGGCCTACATCGCGGGCACCTTCGAGCCTCGCGTGTTCTACAGCGGACTCGTGACCAACATGACGCTGGCCGCGGGCCTCACCTATTTCGGCGACAAGCTGGGAGTCGACCTGTCGATCGCCGCGATCGTCGCCTTCGGGGTGCGGATCTTCAACAACCTGGGAGCAATCCGCCGGCACTACTTATAGAACTTGTTCCACCCGCAACACCTTGACCTTCTCTTTGCCAGGTGGGAATGAGCGCTCCCAGCTGTCGTTGATCCGGTTCCAGTACGCCTCGTATGCATCCTCGATTTCCCATAGCCCTTCGCACCCTTCAAAGGCCGCGTTCGTCTCGGGGTCTATGCGCTCAGTGCGAGGTCCCGCTATCACAACGCCCGTATGCGGATCCAAGCCTACAGCCGTTACGTCGTACTGCATTGGCACACTCCCATTTTATGCATGGCCGTCAGATGCCACGTTTCCAACAACAGGATTCTTGCGATCACGCGTCGTCGAGAGAACGTCCTTAACCACCAACAGCAACTAGTCGGGTCCCCGCGATGACGGACCGAACCTAACCGTCGGCGGGATGGTCACGATGCGGCCGTCGTCGCCACGAACGATCTGCCAGTTGCCTTCATGCACCATCCAGTGATGCCGGTAACAGAGCAATGTCAGGTTGAGCGGCTCATTCGTACCGCCGTGGATCCAATGGCGAATGTGGTGACCCGAAGTCCAGCTCGCCGGCCGCTCACAGCCCGGCCAGGTGCAGCCCCGGTCGCGGATATTGAGCGCCTTGCGCGCTGGTCCGGAGATCGTCCGCTTGGCCCGCCCGATATCAATGACCGTTGACTCCGAGTCGAGAATGATGCGGGTGACCGAAGCGTCGCAAGCCAACCGCTCCACTGTCTTGGAGGAGATGGGAACAGAGGAGAACTCCAGGTCCGCCGCCGGCGCGCCCGGCAGGCCGAGCAGAGTCTCGAGTGAGGTCGTGACCTGGAGGTGAGTGCGCTGCGATCCCTGCTGCGGGATCAAGCCACTGTCCAGCGCGTGAGTAGCCAGGTCAACCACCGCATCCGCCAGCCGCTTCTCCCGAGTCCGGTCGTCATGGGCACCTGACCTGCGCGCCAGAGGTTCCACTGCCGTCCGAAATGCAGCCCCGCCGACCGGGTCCAAAACTCCGCTGATCACAACCGCACCGTCCTCGCAGGTGCTGATCCAGAGCTTGCGGTTCTCCACCAGGTCCGCCTGCTCTGCCTCAAAGCCCTTGCGGTCGGCCGAGTGTCGGTAGTGGTTGCAGAGGTAATAGAACTTGCCCGGGGAGTTCTCCCGCGCTTTGGCGAGCAGCAAAGCCTCGTCAAATTTGGCGCCCACTGCATTGGCCGTCCGGACCATTGCTTTCAGATGCGCAAAGCCGATCTCACCATTGGAAGACGCCTGAGTGCTTTCCGGCACCACCTCCAGCTTCTTACCGACCGCGATCAGATCGGCGGCGGCAGTGCTCGTCTGGTGGCAGTTGAAGCGGATCCAGTCGATCGGGCTCGCGTAGCCCTGCTCGTCGTACTCATCGGTAGCCGCAAACCGCCCCGCCACGTCGGAAGCGCACAGGAGCAAAAGATCCACCTGATGGAGCACCTGCTTGAGCTCTACGCCGGCCTCCGCGGCCGACCCAGGAGGCTGCACGTCTTGCGTCGCGAGCATAAAAATAGCCTACCAAACAAACGTTCGTCTGTCAATGGTTCCGGCGATAAAAAACACAAGAAAATATCCTCTCCCGGCCCCTTCCCCCAACCACCCAAACCCCACCCCCAACACCCTCTTCCTAGTCCCGTCCCTCGCGCCGCCCGACCACAAGGCGTGCCCCCCAATCCCGAGCGACCCACAAAATCTGGTCCCGCTCCAGCCCCGAAGCCCTTATAATCCCGGCAGCCCGCCCAATATCTCTCTCTACGTTCCAGGAGGCATCCCAGCACACTTTGTCACGGCGGAAGAAGACCGTCGGTCTCGACCTTGGCACGAGCCGGGTCGCGGTGGTCATAGCCGAGTCTGACGACCCCGGAACTCCGGTGAGCATCATCGGGGTGGGTGAAAGCCCGTCCGAAGGCCTTCGCAAAGGCGTGGTCGTGAACCTCGACAAGACGATCGCGGCCATCCAGGCCGCCGCCGTCACCGCGGAGCGAATGGCCGGTCAGCGCATCGAGTCGGTGGTGGTCTCCATGGCGGGAACACACCTCTGGTCGCAGAACTCCACCGGCGTGGTCGCCGTGGCGCGGCCCGACCACGAGATCGGCGAAGACGACGTCCAGAGGGTGGTCGAGGCGTCCAGGGCGATCAGCGTCGCCTCCGACCGCCAGGTCATCCACGTGATCCCACGCGCGTACACCGTCGACGGCCAGGACGGGGTCAGAGATGCCATCGGAATGACCGGCCACCGCCTCGAGGTCGAGACGAACATCATCACCGGCGCCCAAACCGCCATCCAAAACGTCATCAAGTGCGTGCACGGAGCCGGGTTCGACGTCGAGGACGTGGTCTGTGCCGGGCTGGCTGCCGGCGAAGGCGTGCTCAGCCAGCAGGAGATCGAGCTCGGCGTCTGCCTCATCGAGATCGGCGCCGGCACCACGAACGTGGTGGTCTATAACGACGGCTCCGCCCGCCACCTCGCGGTCCTGCCCGTCGGCGGCAACCACGTGACCAGCGACATCGCGATCGGCCTGCGCACGACGCTCGACGAGGCGGAGAGCCTCAAGCTCAACTACGGTCACTGTCTTCCCGAGGCGATCGACCACGCGGAAAAGGTCGAGGTCCGCCAGGTGGGAGGCGACAGGATCACCGCTCTGCCACGCCGGTTCCTAGCCGAGATCATCGGCCCGCGCATGCAGGAGATCTTTCTGATGGCGCGCGAAGAGGTGCGCAAGACGGGCTTCGACCAGCTGCTCCCGGCGGGCGTCGTCGTGACGGGCGGCGGGTCGCGGCTGATGGGCACGATGGATGCCGCGCAGTACGTCTTCGACACCTCGGCCCGGCTCGGCCAGCCAACAGGTCTCGTCGGCCTGGCCGACAAGGCGCAGGGGCCGTCGTTCGGGGTTGCGTCGGGCCTGGTGAAGTGGGGCTCGCGCGCGCCGGTCCGGAGTTACGGACCCCGCCAAACCGTGACGTTCGGCAACACGTATCAAAAAACAGTGAGGTGGCTCCGCGATTTTTTCTAGAGAGCAAACCCGAAGCCAGCTGGAGCTCGCCATTGCCAGAGCAAATCCGGATCAGGAGGACGTAATGAAGGAAAGTTTGTTGCACGAAGGGCGAGCGCGAATCAAGGTCGTCGGCTGTGGTGGCGGTGGCGGAAACGCCGTCAATCGCATGATCTCGAAAGCGCTCAAGGTCGAGTTCATCGCCGTCAACACCGACAAGCAGGCGCTCGAACGCTGCCAGGCCGACGTCAAGGTCCAGATGGGAAGCAAGGTCACCCGCGGCCTCGGCGCAGGGGGCGACTGGACACGTGGTCGCGACGCGGCGGATGAGAGCCGCACCGAGCTTTCTGCGGTCGTGCAGGACTCGGACATGGTGTTCATCACCTGCGGAATGGGCGGCGGCACCGGCACCGGGTCGGCCGCAATCGTGGCGGAGCTGGCCAAGGAGGCCGGTGCGCTGACGATCGGCGTGGTCACGCGGCCATTCGCGTTCGAAGGCCGCATTCGCAACGACACGGCCGAAGAAGGCATCAAGGCGCTCCGCAGCCAGGTCGACGCGCTGATCGTCGTCCCCAACGACCGGCTTGCGCAGGTGGCCAGCTCCAAGACCACGCTCGAGGAGGCCTTCCGGATGGCGGACGACGTCCTGCGCCAGGGCGTTCAGGGCATCTCTGATCTCGTGACGCAACCGGGCGTGATCAATCTCGACTTCGCGGACGTGAAGGCGATCATGGAGAACGCGGGCGAGGCGCTGATGGGCATCGGTCACGGCGCCGGCGACACCCGTGCCGAGGATGCCGCGAAGCAGGCCGTCTCGAGCCCTCTGCTCGAAACCTCAATCGATGGCGCCAAGGGCATCCTGTTCAACATCACGGCGGGCAAGGACATCACCCTGCAAGAGGTGCAGAAGGCCGCCGAGATCGTGCGTGCGGCGGCGGACCCGGGCGCCAACATCATCTTCGGGGTCGTCCGCGACGAGAGCATGCAGGGCGAGATCAAGGTCACCGTCATCGCCACCGGCTTCGGCGGCAAGACCCAGGTCGAAGCCAAGCAGGAGACGATGCGTCGTACGATCGACCGGCCGGAGTTCGGCGCGGAAGAGCTCGGCGACATCAATATCCCGGCGTTTCTTCGCAACCGGATGTAACAAGGACAAACATGCGCTGCCCGTACTGCGGTCATCACGACCTGAAGGTGGTCGACTCGCGCGACTCGGAGGTCGGTGAGGCGATCCGTCGCAGGCGTGAGTGCCTGCAGTGCGGGCAGCGATTCACTACGTACGAAAGAATCGAGACCGTCCCGTTCTTCGTCACGAAGAAGGATGGGCGACGAGAGGATTTCGATCCTCAGAAGCTTTTCACGGGCCTGAAGAAAGCGACCGAGAAGCGCGACATCTCGCCAGAGCGGCTGCGCGCGATCGTGGACGACATCGAGGCCGAGCTCCGGCGCTCCGGTCGCGTCGAGATTCCGAGCGGCGAGATCGGCGAGATGGTGATGGACCGGCTGCGCGACCTCGACGAGGTCGCCTACATCAGGTTCGCATCGGTCTACCGGGAGTTCATGGATCTCCAGCAGGTCAAGAAAGAGATCGAACAGGTCCTCAGCTCTCGACGTTCGTAAAGTTCTCGGCGTGATCGTCACGCCGCAGGTCCTAAAAATTCGTGAGCTCGATGATCCGGCATTTGTCCATGGCTTCTCCACAACGGCCTTGGGCTCGGTCGGCCTGTCTCACGCTCCGGACCCCGTACCCGTCCTGGCATCGCGGCGCGCTTTTGCCCGCGCCCTCCACACCGAGGGTGAGCGGCTGACCACTATGGGCGCCGTGCATGGCTCGACCGTGGCGCGCGTCGACGAGCACAAGGACGTGGTGCAGGGGGTCGACGGACTGGTCACCAACGAGCGCGGGGTCGCGCTGTTCGCGACCTTCGCCGACTGCTATCCCATCGTCCTGTGGGACCCTGTGAAGCGGTCCGCCGGCCTCGCACACGCGGGCTGGCGCGGCACCGCGGCCGGCGTGGCGAAGACCGTCGTGAAGGCGATGCAGGACGAATACGGTTCAGCGCCCCAGGACATCCGCGCCGGGATCGGTCCTGGAATCTGCGGTCTGTGCTACGAGGTGGGCGGTGAGGTTGCCTCGCAGTTCGATCCGCGGTTTGTCACGCTGAGCGAAGGCGACCGCTTTCTCCTCGACCTGGCCGCAGCGAACCAGGCCCAGCTCGAGGAGGCCGGCGCGACGGTCCACGTGATCGGAATCTGCACCAAGGAATCGGATTTCCTGCCGTCGCACCGGCGCAGCCCGGACGGCACACGTTTTGGCGCCATCGTCGCCATCAGGTGACCGAGCCCACGGTCGTCGAACGGCTGGCGCGTGTCAGCGCGCTCATCGCCGCGAGCGGCCGGAATCCCGACGAGGTCGCGATCGTGGCGGTCACCAAGGGATTCGGAGTCGAGGCCTGCCGCGAGGCGCTGGCGGCCGGGCTGCTGATGCTCGGCGAGAACCGGGTACAGGAGGCGCTCACGAAGATGGAAGCGGTCTCCGATGCGAAGTGGCACCTCATCGGCCACCTCCAGACCAACAAGGTCAAGCAGGCGGCCGGACGCTTCGAGCTCATCCAGACCGTCGACTCGGCCCGCCTCGCCGAGGCCATCGCTCGCCACACCCCCACCCAGGCGGTCCTGGTCGAGGTGAACATCGCCCGCGAGCCCCAGAGATCCGGAGTCTCACCAGAAGATGCCGTCGAGCTCGTCGCGACTGCGTCAAAACTGCTTGACGTGCAGGGTGTGATGGGAATGGGACCGGCCGAGGGGGATCCCGCGGCCGCGTTCCAGGAGCTGCGGCGCCTGCGCGACGAGGCCGAGCAGCGGATCGGGAAGCCGCTGCCCGTCCTTTCTATGGGGATGAGTGGCGACTTCCAGGCGGCCCTGGCCGCCGGAAGCACGATGCTACGATTGGGCCAGGCGCTGTTCGGACCTCGCGCCAACGCCGGGCGCGCGCACGGCGCTCTTTAACCAAGTCGAACATGCTGATCGCTTCACTCCTCATCTACGCCCTCTACGCCCTCATCATCCTGATCCTGGTGCGGGTTGTCTTCTCGTGGACGAACCCCTATCCGAACAATTCGGTGTACAGGTTCGTCTTTCGGGCCACCGAGCCGATCCTGGCTCCGGTCCGGCGCCGTCTGCCGCCCATGTCTGGGATGGACCTCTCGCCGCTGGTCGTGACGCTGGTCGCCTACTTTGTCATCGCCGCCTTGCGCAACCTGACCGGCGCCTGAGCGATGTTCGAAAAAGTCGACCAGAAGGTCAGCTTTCCCGAGCTGGAGAAGCAGCTGATGGCGCGCTGGAAGGAGGAACGGACCTTCCAGAAATCGCTCGAGCTGCGCGCAGGGAAGCCTCGCTTCGTGTTCTACGAAGGCCCGCCCACCGCGAATGGCAAGCCGGCCACGCATCACATCCTCGCGCGCGCCTTCAAAGACCTCTTCCCGCGGTACAAGACCATGAAGGGCTTCTACGTGGAGCGGAAGGCCGGCTGGGACACGCACGGCCTGCCGGTCGAGATCGAGATCGAGAAGAAGCTCAAGATCTCAGGCAAGTTCGAGATCGAGAACGAGGTCGGCGTCGAGCGCTTCAACGAGCTGTGCCGCGCAAGCGTCCACGAGTATGTCTCCGACTGGGTGGCGTTCAGCGAGCGCATGGGCTTTTGGCTCGACTACGACAATGCCTACTGGACCCTGACGCCGGATTACATCCAATCCGTCTGGTGGGCGCTGAGCGAGATGTGGAAGCAGGGCCTGGTTTACAAGGGATTCCGGGTCGCGCCGTACTGCCCGCGCTGCGCGACGCCGCTGTCGAGCCACGAGCTCGCCCTCGGATACAGGGATAACGTCCCGGACCCGAGCGTCTTCGTCAGATTCAGGCTGAAGAAAGATCCAAAGACCGCGATTCTCGCGTGGACCACCACGCCGTGGACGCTGCCCGGCAACGTGGCCCTGGCGGTCGACAAGGACGTCGACTACATCAAGGTGAAGGAGGGCGACGATGGCTTCCTGATCCTCGCCGAGGCCCGGCTCGAGGTGCTGAACGAATCGCCGGAGGTCGTAGAGCGCATGAAGGGCAGCGACCTCGTCGGGCTCGATTACGAGCCGCTTTTCCCTTACTCGATCCCGACCGAAGGTCGTGCCCATTTCGTCGTCGACGCCGACTTCGTCTCGACCGAGGAAGGTACCGGCGTTGTGCACACCTCGGCGCTGTACGGCGTCGACGACCTACGCCTCTGCCAGGAGAAGGGCATCCCGTTCCGGCACACGGTGGGACTCGATGGGAAGTTCCTGCCTTACGTCGAGAAGTTCGCCGGGCTCCATGTCAAAGAGGCCGACCCGGTCATCCTCGACGACCTCAAGGGGCGCGGCCTCTTGTACAGGGCCGAGACGATCCTGCACACCTACCCGGAGTGCTGGCGCTGCAGCACGCCGCTCATCTACTACGCGCTCGATTCGTGGTACGTGCGCACGACAGAGCGCAAGGCTGAGCTCATCGCCAACAACGCGGCGACCAACTGGGTGCCGGCCCACATCAAGACCGGGCGCATGGGCGACTGGCTGGAGAACAACGTCGACTGGGCGATCTCGCGGTCGCGCTACTGGGGTACGCCCCTTCCGTTCTGGGTCTGTGAGAAGTGCGGCGACCAGCGGTGCGTGAGCTCGTCGGCCGAGCTCGGTCTCAAAGAGGACACTGACCTGCACCGGCCGTTCATCGACACGGTGACCCTGCCGTGCCAGAAGTGCGGCGGCCTGATGCGGCGAGTCCCCGAGGTACTCGATACGTGGTTCGACTCTGGATCGATGCCTTTCGCGCAGCGCGGCCATCCGCGCCATGGCACCAATGAGTTCGAGGAGACCTTTCCCGCGGACTTCATCGCGGAGGCGATGGACCAGACGCGTGGCTGGTTCTACTCTCTGCTCGCGATCTCGACTTTGCTCTTCAAGCAAAACGCCTACCGCAACGTCATCTGCCTCGGCCTGGTGGTCGACCCGAAGGGCAAGAAAGCGTCGAAGTCGCGCGGCAATGTGCTGGACCCGAACTTCCTTTTCGACAACTTCGGCTCGGACGCGGTGCGCTGGTACTTCTACACCTCCACCCAGGTTGGCGAGAACTACCGCACCGGCGCGGATACGCTGCGAGAGACCGTGCAGCAGTTCTTCATCCCTCTGTGGAACTGCTACTCGTTCTTCGTCACCTACGCACGGCTGGACAGCTTCGATCCGGCGCGGCCGGCCGTCCCGATCGCCGAGCGGCACGTGCTCGACCGCTGGCTGCTCTCGAAGCTAAGCGGCCTCGTCGCGACTGTTTCAGGTGGGCTCGACAGCTACGACGCGAATGAGCCCGCGCGACGGATCCATCGGTTTGTCGACGACCTTTCCAACTGGTACATCCGGCGTTCGCGCCGCCGGTTCTGGAAGTCCCAGTCCGACAGCGACAAGCTGGCCGCGTACCAGACCCTGTACGAAGCCCTACGTACCCTCAGCCAGCTCATGGCGCCCTTCGTTCCGTTCATGTCGGATGCGATCTATCGAAACCTCTCAAACGACGAGTCGGTGCACCTCAGCGACTTCCCCGCGCCTATGTCTTATCAGGACTCTCAGGTGGAGACCGACATGACGCGAGCGCGACAGGCGGTGGAAGCCGGGCTGTCGGCCCGAGACGCCGCCCGGCTGAAGGTGCGGCAGCCGCTGGCGTCGATCGCGCTGCCGGGTGAGCCGCTGCCGGATGACATCGCCGCGATCGTGCGCGAAGAGCTCAACGTCAAGGGCCTCGTGTTCGGGGCGCCGGAAGTGAAGCTCGACACGGAGATCACGGAAGAGCTGAAGCTAGAGGGGCTGGCCCGTGAGGTCGTGCGAGTGATCCAGGATCGCCGCAAGAAGCTCGGCTTCAACGTCGAGGACCGCATCGAGACGCGGTACCACGCCGATGGCATGCTCGTGCGAGCCATCGAGCGCCATGCGGACTACATCAAGAACGAAACGCTGTCTGTGAGCCTCGAGAAGGGGCGTGGCGACGATTTCGACGGCGACCAGCTGATGATCGAAGGAGAGCAGATCTGGATCGGCCTCAAGCGAAACTGATCAATTCCGGCCGAGTTCTGTTCGGCCTGGTCGCGGCGGCCGTCTTCATCCTCGACCGGGTGACGAAGAGCCTCGTCGAGGCGCAGGTCCCCTTCGGGAGCGAGGTCTCGGTCGTGGGCCGCTTCGTCGCCATCACCAACGTGCACAACTCGGGCGCCGCTTTCGGCCTGGTGCCCGCCGCGGCCGGAATCTTCATGGTCGCATCGGCGGTCGTGTCGATCGGACTCGTGGTTTATGTGGCTCGCACCCCCACCAGCCTGTGGGCCGGTGTCGTGCTCGGCTTGATCCTGGGCGGGACGATCGGAAACGGTTTCGACCGGCTGGTGTTCGGCACTGTGACCGACTTCGTCAACGTCCACTTCTGGCCTGTCTTCAACGTCGCGGACTCGGCGATCAGCATCGGCGTGGTGGCGTTGATCGCCGGGTACCTGATACGACGACCAACCGCCTGATCGCGGCGGCCGCGGCCGCGCGGCTGGACCGGTTTCTCGCCAAGCATGCTGAGGACCTGAGCCGGTCAGCCGCCGCGCGCCTGATCAAGAGCCACCTCGTCCGGGTCAACGGCCAGACCGCCGATCCCGCGGACCGCGTGGTGGCGGGAGACGTTGTGGATTTCGAGATCCCTGAGGCTTACGTCGCGGAGGCCGTGGCGGAGGCGATTCCTCTCGAGATCGTTTACGAGGACGAGGATCTGGCCGTCATCGACAAGCCGGCGGGCATGGTCGTCCACCCGGCTCCTGGCCACCACACCGGCACCCTCGTCCACGCGCTGCTGGGGCGCGGCGGAAGGTGGTCGGCGGTCGGCGGTGTCACGCGACCCGGCATCGTCCACCGGCTCGACAAGGGCACCTCGGGACTGATCGTCGTCGCGCGCAACGACGTGAGCCACCGAGCTCTATCGGCCCAGCTCAAAGACCGTTCGCTCAGCCGCTCGTACATGGCGATCGTGCGTGGACATCTGAAGGACGACGCCGGCGAGCTCGAAGGGCCGATCGGGCGAGACCCCAACGAGCGGAAGCGGATGGCCGTCGTCAGCGGCGGGCGGTTCGCGCGGACGCGCTACGAGGTGATCGAACGCCGCCGCGGCCATACTCTCCTGCGCTGTGATCTCGACACGGGGCGAACACACCAGATCCGCGTGCACCTGGCCGCGTTGGGCCACCCGGTGGCGGGCGACGCGGAATACGGCGGTGCAGAGGCGGGCGCTTCCCGGCCCATGCTGCACGCGTGGCGGCTGCGCCTGCGACACCCCCGCACCGGGGCTGACATGAGCTTCGAAGCCCCGCCTCCTGCTGACTTCGAAGCATTCTGGTCCTCGCTGGACTCCACTTCACCTCCCCACGATGTGGGGAGGCCGGCCCTGGCCGCGAAGCGGCTGCGGCCGGGTGGGGGTTAGGGCTTTGAGGCGCGCGCCGACAAGAGGTCTCTTGATAGTCATCTCCGGTCCTTCCGGTGTGGGAAAGGACACACTGATCAAGCGCCTGCTCGAGCTCGATCGAAACCTGCGTTACTCGGTGTCCTGCACCACCCGCCCTGCACGCCCGGGCGAGGTCGACGGAGTCGACTACGCGTTTGTCAGCCGCGAGCGCTTCCAGCAGCTGATCGACGAGGGCGCTTTCCTCGAGCACGCCACGTACAACGGCAACCTCTACGGCACGCTTACCGAACGGGTCGAGCGGGAGCGTGATGCGGGGCACGACGTCGTGTTGAAGATCGAGGTCCAGGGGGCCGAGCAGGTGCGCGCGAAGGCGCCCGACGGGGTTTTCATCTTCGTAGTGCCACCCTCGGTCGACGAGCTCGTGAGGAGGCAGGTCAAACGCAACACGGAAACTTCCAAAGACATGACGGCGCGCCGGCTGATCGCCACGCGAGAGATGGAGTATGCCTCGCGCTACGACCACGTCGTCGTCAACGACGAGCTCCAGCGCACCGTGGCCGAGGTGCTGGCCATCATCCACAGTGCGCGCGAGCGCGATATTCAAGACAAGGCGCGTTCGTCGCAAACTTAGCTGATGCCACTGGATAAGACGCCGATACCAGATGAGCTTCGCGGCCTGCGCCTCGCCCTGCTGGTGTCCGGCGGCGTCGCCGCGTACAAGGTCGTCGACCTGGCCTCGGCCCTCACGCAGGCAGGCTGCCAGGTCCGCGTGGCTATGACCCCGTCCGCGATGCGCTTCGTGGGGCCTCCCACGTTCCAGGGCGTGACCGGCAACCCAGTGCTCACGGGGCTGTGGCCGGCGGACGGTGCGCCAGAGCCTCACGTGTGGCTCGGCGACTGGGCGCAGCTGATCATCCTCGCGCCGGCGACCGCCAACGTGATCGGCCGGATCGCCGGCGGCCGCTCCGACGACATCGTCACCGCCACCCTGCTCGCGGCACGCTGCCCGGTGGTGATCGCGCCGGCCATGAACGACGCGATGTGGTCGAAGCAGGTTGTGCGGGAGAACGTGGCTGCGCTCCGGCACCGCGGCGTCACCGTTGTGGAGCCTGAGACAGGACACCTCGCCAGCGGCCACGTGGGCACCGGCCGGCTGGCGGACGCTTCGAAGCTGCTGAAGGCGATGGCCGAAGCCGTGCGTGCGCGCTACGACCTGGCCGGGCGCCGGGTCATCGTGACCGCCGGCGGGACGCGAGAACGGATCGACTCGGTTCGGTTCATCAGCAACTATTCGAGCGGCAAGATGGGTTTCGCCATCGCTGCCGCGGCCGCCGACCGCGGCGCGCAGGTGACCCTCGTGAGCACCGCCGGCCACCCGGTCCACCACGGAGTCGAGGTCAAGGAGGTGGTCACCGCGGATGAGATGCTGGAGGAGCTGCGCGCCGATATCAAAGGCGCCGACCTCCTGATGATGGCCGCGGCGGTCGCCGATTTTCGCCCCGCCAAGGCGGCTGAGGGAAAGATCCGCCGGGAGGACACGCCGACGCTGACTCTCGAGCTCGAATCGATCCCGGACCTCATCGCCGCGCTTGGACGCGAGAAGGATGCGGCGGGTGTCTTTCGAGTCGGCTTCGCGGCGGAGGATTCCGACCTCGCCGGCAAGGGACTCGAAAAGATGAAGCGCAAGGGCCTGCAGGGCATCGTCGCGAACGACATCTCGCGGAAGGACATCGGCTTCGGCAGCGACCACAACGCCGGAGTGGTGTTGTTCAGCGACGGCTCCAGCCACGAGCTCGAGAAGATGACCAAGCGCGAGATGGCGGATCGCATCCTGGACCTGGTGGTCCCTCGTTTGCCCAAGCACTAAAGCGTTGCTGTACGCCGAGGTGGCGGTGGAGGCGGCGCGCGGGTCTGGCCGCGAGACGTACACCTATGCGGTCCCGGAAGGGCTGGACGTCGTGCCCGGCCACCGCGTCACCGTCCCTTTCGGGAGGCGCAGCACGTACGGCTTCGTAGTCTCTCTCGGGACCGAAGACCCGGGCGTGGAGGTCAAGCCGATCGCGACCGCCGGCAGCGAGCCGCTCCTGCTGCCGCACCAGGTCGCGCTGGCGCGCATGGTGGCCGACCACTACTGGCTGCCGCTCATAGAATGCCTCCGCGCCATGCTTCCGCCGAGGGTGCGCGCCACCGGGTCGAGCGGCTCGCAGGCGTCGAGCCGCCAGCGGCGGCACAGCCGGCTGGTGGAGCTCGCCACTGGCCCCGCGTCAGCAGCCCCGCGGCTGGAGCTGACCGATGAGCAGAACGCGGCGCTGGATCTCATCGGCGCGAACCAGGTCACCCTCCTCCACGGCGTAATCGCGAGTGGCAAGACCGAGGTCTACCTCGCGGCCGCCGAGCGAGCCCTGGCGGATGGCCTGCGCGTGCTTCTCCTGGTCCCTGACATCTCGCTCACGCCTCAGCTCGTTCAGCGCGTCCGGGCTCGCCTGGACGCTCCCGTTGCGATCCTGCACAGCCAGCTCACGGAGCTCGAGCGCGCGCAGCAGTGGTGGCGCACGCGCCGTGGCGAGGCGCGGGTCGTGCTCGGGAGCCGGTCGGCCGTCTTTGCCCCGATCCCCAGGCTCGGCCTCATCTGCCTGGACGAGGAAGGCTCTGCCGCATACAAGCAGGACCGCACGCCGCGCTACGAGGCAGGCTGGGTCGCGCGCCGGCTGGCGTCCGTGACCGGCGCCCGGTTGGTGGCGGGCTCGGCGACGCCCAGCGTGGTCACCTATCACGACGCGACGCAAGGCGAGATGGCGCTGGCCACGCTGACCAGGCGGGTGCGAGGCCGCGACGCCGAGGTGGATCTCATCGACATGCGCGACGAGGCCGCGGCGGGCAACCGCCAGCCGCTCTCGAGCTGGCTGGTGGAGGCGATCACCTTGGCGCTGGGGAACCAGGAGCAGGTGATCCTGTACCTGAACCGGCGCGGGATGGCGACGTTCGTGCTGTGCCGCGACTGCGGAAAATCGGTGCAGTGCCTGGGGTGTTCGGTCGCGCTTGTGCAGCACGCCGAAATTGATGGTCTCATCTGCCACTACTGCGGTTACTCGCGCGCGATGCCTTCGGTGTGCGACCACTGTGGGAGCCGGAACATCCGCGGCATGGGCATGGGCACGCAGCGGCTGGAGGGAATGGTCAAGAAGCTCTGGCCGCAAGCGCGCGTATTGCGCCTCGACAGCGACGCCGCGCGGGGGCCCGATTCGTACTTCGAGATCTGGGAAACGTTCAGCGAGCGCCGCGCCGACATCCTCGTGGGCACGCAGCTCGTGGCGCGCGGCCTTGACCTGCCCGCAGTCACGTGCGTCGGTGTCGTCGATGCCGACCTGCCGCTGCACTTTCCCGACTATCGGTCCGCGGAGAACACGTTCTCGCTGGTGGTGCAGGTCGCAGGCCGGGCGGGGCGCGATGGACGGTCATCGCGTGTGGTCGTACAGACCAGCAACCCCGAGCACTACGCGCTTCGCTGCGCGGCCTCCAACGACTACGAGGGCTTCTACGCCGCCGAGCTGCCGTCGCGCAAGGCGTTCTCCTTTCCGCCCTTTGCGGACCTGGCGGTGCTCACGCGGACTGACGCGGATGACGCGAGGGCTGCGGCCTCGGCCCGCGAGGCGGCGGAGGCGCTGGCGGCCGGCCTGCTGAAGGAGGGGATCGAGGGCATCCGCGTGATGGGTCCGGCGCCTGCCTTCATCCACCGCCTGCGCGGTGAATACCGCTGGCAGGTCACATTGAAAGGTGACGGCCTCGAACGCGCCCGCCACCTGGCGCCGCGTGGAAAAGGCTGGAGCTACGACGTCGACCCTGTTATGTGAACGAGTCAGGGAGAGAACATGACCGAGCTTCGAACAGTTGAGGCGCGCAAGGCTGATGTCCTGGCGGCGCTGCAGGGTCAGGGCGACCTCTGGCTCGCGACGGCAGACGCCGCCGGGCGGCCCCATCTCATCGCGGTTTCGGCGTGGTGGGATGGCACCGACCTGATCGTCGCGACCACGGCGAGCAGCCGTACCGCGGCGAATTTTGCGGACAGGCCCACGGTGCGGCTGGCCTCCGGGTCACCGGCCGACGCGATCCTGATCGACGCGAAAATCGTCGAGAGTTCGGCCGCGAGCGAAGCCGCGGATCTCGCGGAAGGCTTTTCGAAGGCGGTTGGATGGGATCCGCGCGAGGTGGGGGAGGGATGGGCGTTCTACCGGCTGCGCCCGACCCGGATCCAGGCCTATCGCGGCTACGACGAACTGGAGGGGCGCGAGGTGATGCGCAACTCGACCTGGTTGGGTAAGGATGGTTAGCGTCGATTAGGTCCAATGGGGTCGCGGGTAAAATCGAACTCGTGATCCGACCGATCCTGACTTTCGAGTACCCGATCCTGCACCAGAAGGCGCGCAAGGTCGCGCGTGTCGACACGTCCATCCAGAGGCTGCTCGACGACCTCACGGAGACGATGCTCGACGCGCCCGGCGCGGGCCTGGCAGCGAATCAGATCGGGGTGCCGCTGCGCGTATGCGTCGTGAAGGGCGACGAGAACCAGATCTGGGGCCTGGTCAACCCAGTGATCGTCAAGGCAGCTGGGAGCCAGGTCGGCTACGAGGGCTGCTTGAGCAAGCCGGGTTGGGTGGGCGAGGTGGAGCGCCACGAGGCTGTCGTGGTCAAGGCACTCAACCGCCATGGGAAAGAGGTGCGCATCAAGTCCACCGGGTTTACCGCTCGCGCTTTCCAGCACGAGCTCGACCACCTCGACGGCGTGCTCTTCACCGACAGGTTGACGAGCCTCGACACGCTGCGTCGCGTGGAGGAGCTCGTGGGCGAAGAGAAGCGCGAGGCCGAAGCCGTCGCGGCCGTTTCGGGCTAGGCGCTTTCCTGAAGATTGTCTTCGCCGGCACGGCCGAGTTCGCCGTGCCGTCGCTCCGAGCTCTCGTCGACGCGGGTCATGAAATCCAGCTGGTGATCACTCAGCCCGATCGACCCGCGCGCCGGGGCATGAAGCTGACGCCGCCCCCAGTTAAGCCGGCCGCGCGGGAGCTCGGACTTGAGGTGTATCAACCCGAGCGGATACGCGAGCCGGAGGCGGTGGAGCGGCTTCGCCGGCTGCAGCCGGACCTGCTGGTGGTTGTGGCTTACGGGCAGATCATCCCGCGGTCAGTACTGGCGATTCCGCGGTTCGGGGCGATCAACGTTCATGCGTCCTTGCTGCCCCGGCATCGAGGGGCGGCGCCGGTGGCACATGCGATCCTCGGCGGCGATTCCGAGACGGGCGTCACGATCATGCGCATGGACGAGCAGCTGGACCACGGGCCGGTCCTGGCGACGAGCGCGACCGTGATCGCGGCGAGCGAGGACGCGACGGGGTTGACCTCTCGACTGGCCGAGTTGGGCGCTGAGCTCCTCGTTGAAACGCTGGAGCACCTCGAGGAGATCAAGGCAGTCGAGCAGGACCATGGGGCGGCCACTGTCGCGCCGAGATTTCGCAGGGAAGATGGACAGCTCGAGTGGGGAATAGGGGCGCAGGAGATTGATCGACGCGTGCGGGCTCTTCAGCCGTGGCCTGGCGTAACGCTGCCGACCAAGCGGGGCCGGGTGAAGGTGTTGAGCGGGCACGTCGAAGGGGATCGCTACGTTCCGGACATGGTTCAGCTGCCGGGGAAGCGGCCGGCGCCGGCGAAGCAGGTGCTGGGCGATGCCTGACCGAGATGACAAGCAGCGCGACATGGCGGTGAACCGGCGCGCGTACCACGACTACTTCATCGACGAGAAGATGGAGGCGGGCATCATGCTCACCGGTTCCGAGGTGAAGTCTGTACGCAACGGGCGGACCAACTTGCGGGATGGGTTCGTGCGAATAGATGGCAACGAGGCGTGGTTGGAGAACGTGAACATCTCTCCGTACACGCAGGCCAACCTGATGAACCACGAGCCGATGCGTCCGCGCAAGCTGCTGCTCCACCGCAAGCAGATCGCCAGCCTGATCGGCAAAGTGCGACAGAAGGGATACACGCTGATTCCGCTGCGGGTGTACTTCTCGCGGAACCACGCCAAGGTGGAGGTCGGGCTCGCGAGAGGCAAGAAGCAGTACGACAAGCGCGAGGCGATCGCTGAGCGGGACGCGAAACGAGAGATCGCTCGAGCGATGAGGCGGGGCTGACGCGCATCAGCGGATTGAAAGAACGGAGTGAGGAGATGACTGGCGATCGCGCGGTTCCCGTGAGTGGGGTATGTGAGATCACGCTCGAGCAGAGCGACCTGGCGGCGGCCGAGGAGTTCTACGCGGGCGTTCTGGGGTTTCCGGTGGTTGAGCGGTGGGCCGACGAGACAGTGTGGGTGATGGCAGGTGACCGGACTCGGATCGGCCTATGGCGGGCGCAGATCGGATTGGGCGGCGGTCGCGGTGGCGTTCATGTCCACTACGCGATGGGGCTGCCGGCTGAATCCTACGAAGCGGTTGTCGAGCGGCTGCGAAAGCGCGGCTACACGGTGCTCGACCATGACCACGGCGGATATGGGCCGCACGGTCGGGGGCGGGCGGCCTATGTCACCGATCCGGGCGGCCATGTGGTGGAGTTCTGGACCTGGGACGTGGCGGAGCATTTGCGGGAGCTGGCTGCGGGGAAGTCGCCGGGCTCGCGCTGAGCCCCGCCTGCGGTGGGCGGCCTAAAACCGCCAGGAAAACATGAGCGGCTGGTTCTCGACATCTCCGTCCGCCTTCCGGTACGTGGCCGCGGCCGCTGCGTTCTCGTCGTCGACCAGGACCCACATCCCGTAGCACCGATGCTCGCGAGCAACATCAGCGAGTGCCCGCACGAGCGCCGTGCCGATGCCGTGGTGGCGATGGGCCGTGTCCACGGCCAGCTCGTACAGGAACATCTCGGTTCCCTTGTCGGGGTGGGTCACCTCGACCCCGGATACGAAACCGGCGGGCGTGCCGGCGGAGTAGGCGATCAAGAGGTGATGAGTCGGGTCGGCCAGGAATCGGGCCAGGGCATCCGGCAGGGGTGCGGTGTCGAAGAGGTCCGCGGCCTCGGCCACGCGTTCGTCATCGCCCGGTCCCATCCGCAGGATTTCCACGGCGGGCCGCGGGTCGCGCTCAGGCGGCCAGGTTGATTCCAATCGCCCTCAGTCGCTTGTTCAGCGATTCAAACGCGAACTGGAGGATCTCGCTCTCTGTATGCCCGAATTCGGTGATGTAGCGCGGATCCGGCGGGTCCAGCGTGCCCGTGACCAGCGGAAGGCAGTCGACCAGCGTCTTCTGGATCAGCGGGGCGAAGCGCCCCGCGTCTTCTCGGACCGCCTCCTGCAGCACCTTGATGCCGAAGCTCACGTGCCGCGACTCGTCGCGTGCGACGGCGGTGAATCCTTGGTAGAAGCCCCGGTCGGTGCTCCCCAGCTCGCGCATCGACTCCAGCTCGAAACGTTGTCCGGTCAGGGCGATCGTCGCCTCGACGATGATGTGATAGATCGTGACCCCCTCGATGAAGGCGTCGATGTCTTTCGGGTTGCTGGCCAGCCGCTGAGCCGCGGACGGCAGCCGGTCGTAGAAGAGGGTGTTGTATCCCTCGTTGGCCTGGGGCCGAATTTCGGCCAGCAGCGTTCCCAGGTCCTTGGCCTCCGTCCCCACCACCTCGTGCCACCAGCGCTGGAAGAAGACCGTGTGCCTGGCCTCGTCGACCATCTGGGTGGACAGAAAGATCTCGATCTCCGGCGTTGGCGCGGCCCACACGAACGGCGCCAGCGTGGATGTGACGCGCTCCTCTCCATTGAAGAAGAGGCGATGCGACCACAGCGTCGACTTTCGCTCGAGCTCGGTCGCCTTCAGCCAGTCCTCGCGGTCGAGCGTGAAGTCGAGGTCCGCCACGGCCCACTGCTGGGACTCCCAGCGCCGGTAGAGGTCCATGTAGCTGGGCATGTTCTCGATCCCGCGATCGATGAACGACAGCACGTCATCGATGCGGATATCGCCCAGCTCCTTGAGGCTGGCGCGGCCGATGTGGTCGAGGTTCGCTGCCATCGGAATGCGTTCAGTGTAGGAGCGCGGGCCGATGGGTAGAATCTGACCTGCAACCAGGTTCGGCTTCGTTGGGGGTGTCTGGTCTCGACGGGGCAGTTGAGCTTTGGGATTGCGAGCCGAGGGCGCGCGCGTTACAGCGCAGGCGTTTTTACAAATGCCAACAAGACCAACGCTTTCGCCCTCGCTGCGTAAGCAGTAGAGACGTAAGCCCCGGGACTTAGATCCCGGGTGTCGTCCCGGTCAATCCGGCGGATTGGGGAACGGCATCACATAGACCGGATTGCCGCTCCAGGGGCGCCGCGGCCCTGGAGCGGGACATGCACCGCGGCTGGCTGAAGCGGATCCCGTCAGGAGGAGCCGCCAGGCGAGAACCAAAATCCTGGACACGCTCGTAGAGATCTCGGAGGAAGCTGCTTCGGACGCGGGTTCAATTCCCGCCACCTCCACCAGGCCGAGCCTGTTGCAGCTCAGTCGAAGGCCGCTTCGATCGATCCCTGGTGCTGCTTCATGTGTCCGATCAGCACCTTCTCGACGCGCTCGGCGGCGGACATCGAGCCTGCGGGCGTGCTGCGCTGGATGTCGAGCTGATCATCCGGAATGGCGCGCACGGCATTAGCGATTCGGCCCTTGCTCGCGCGCAGGAGCCGCAGCACCTCATCCTTCGTCACGTTGGCGTGGGACCTGGCGTGTTCAGAGTTGATCGCGCGCATGTTGACCGGCGCCAGAGGTCCGCCTGCGAGCATCGTCTGAATCCGCTCAGTGATCCAGTCGCCATTGGTTGCAACGTGGTGGGCTATGACGCCCACAGGCCGGCCCTCGTCCTCGTTGTCGATGCGCTGCGGAAAGTTCTTGCCGGCGAGGTGCCATTGGTCGTCGTCCAGCGACTCCACGAGACGGACGAACTCATCGTGGGCGGCTTCGTACTGCTCCGCAAGAAGGGCCGATCGGGTATTGGTCAAGCTCGACGGCTCATCGCTACCGACTATAAGACACGGAATGAACGCGCCGCTTTAAGCGGTATCACCTTGGATGAGCACAACTTTTCAAGATTTCAACCGTGACCTGATCAAGGATCTTCGGACCAACGGAAAGGCGACGTCCGGACCATTCTTGGGGAAGCACGTGCTGATCCTCACGACCGAAGGCGCTAAGTCGGGCGACGTGCGCGAGAATCCGCTCGTTTACACCCGCGATGGAAACCACTATGTCATCGTCGCCTCCAAGGGCGGTGCGCCCACGCACCCGGCCTGGTACCACAACCTGGTGAAGCACCCCGAGGTGACCGTCGAGGTGGGGAATGAGAAGTTCGAGGCCCGCGCGCACATTGCGCAAGGCGGCGAGTACGAGCGCCTGTACACGCAGCACGCCGACATCAACCCGGGCTTCCACGACTACAGGCAGAAAACCACGCGCAAGATCCCTGTGATCGTCCTGGAGCGCATCCACTAGCCTGCGGGCATGCACTTCGCCCTCGTCCATGGCGCATATCACGGCGCCTGGTGCTGGGACATGCTTCGCACGGAGCTCAAGCGCGACGGCCACTCCACAAGCGCCGTCGATCTTCCTTGCGAGGACCCTGAGGCCGGGGCGGAGTGTTACGCCGAGCTGGTCGTCCGCGCGATTCCACCTGGAACGGCAGCCGTGCTGGTCGGCCATTCGCCCGGCGGCCTCACGATCCCCGTCGTGGCTTCGAGAACGCCAACCCTGATGACCGTCTACCTCTGCGCCCTGGTTCCCGTCCCAGCACTGAGCTTCGATGCGCAGCACGCGAACATCGCGACTGGTTTCCATCCCTCGGCGCCGGCGATCAGCCACTCGGACGGGAGCGCGTCGTGGCCCGAGGCCGGCGCGCTCGAGGTCTTCTATCACGACTGCGAGCCGAAAATCGCCAGGGATGCGGCCGGCCGCCGGCGCAGGCAGCACTGGCGCGCGACCCAGGAAGTTACGCCGCTCCATGAATTGCCGGCGGTCAGTGCCGCCTACATTCTTTGCACGGACGACCGCATGGTGTCCTCCGAGTACAGCCGTCGCTCGTCACAAAAGCTCTTGGGATTTGAGCCGGTCGAGATTCGAGGTGGACACTCGCCATTCCTTGCACATCCGCGAGAGCTCGCGACCCTGCTGGAGCGTGTGAGCTCGGGGGCGCCTGAGGGAACCCCCGGTTAACCAGCCCGTCTCGCTCCGGCAGCTGAATCGCTGGACGCTCGCCCGCCAGATGCTTCTCGAGCGCGCGGAGCTCGACGCGGTCACGGCGATTGAGAGGCTCGCGGGCATGCAGGCGCAGTACTCACCCTCGCCATACATAGGCCTCTGGTCGAGGGTTCGCGGCTTCAAGCGCGAGGAGCTCGAAGCGGCGCTCGCGGCGCACCTGGTCTACAAAGCCACGCTCATGCGGGGAACGCTTCACCTGGTCAGCGCGCGCCAGTTCGATCTCTTCCGCCTCGCCTCGAGGTTCCCGCGCCACGTCTGGTCGGAGGGCCCCAGGCAGCTCGCGGAACGCGGAGTCGACGTCGACGCTCTGCGTGAGGACATCCTCGCCGCGCTCGATGCCCAGCCCCTCAAGAAACCGGAGCTCGAGAAGGTGTTCCGGCACCGCATTCCCGCCGACCTGCCCGACTGGGTTGCCTTCAGCGTCATCGTCTCGGTCGGCGCCGCGATCAACCATCACGAGGACGCCCGATTCGGACATTTCGCCGGCAGCCGCTACCGCCGTGCGCCGCTGCCCGTCGCGGATCCCGAGGACGCCATCCGGGCCGTGGTCACGTCCTATCTCGCCGCCTTCGGTCCCGCGAGTCGCGCCGACCTGGCCGGGTGGCTGGGTCGCTCGGTCGGCATCTTCTCAGCAGCTCTCGATTCACTCGATCTGGTCACGTTCCAGGCCGAGGACGGGCGCAAGCTGGTCGACCTGCGCGATGCTGCCCGTCCCGACTGGAACGTGCCGGCCCCGGTGCGCTTTCTCCCCAAGTGGGACAACCTTCTGCTTGCGTATGACCGGCGGGAGCGCGTGCTCCCAGAGCCGCTGCGCAAGACCGTGATCCGGAAGAACGGCGACGTGCTGTCCACGTTCCTGGTGGACGGGGTCGTGGCGGGAGCCTGGGAGGCGCCCATGCGGGGCCGCTCGATCATGTCGTTGACCTCATTCGGTTCGCTTTCGATCAAGCACCGCCGGGCAGTCGAGCGCGAAGCCGAGGGCCTCCTGGCCTGGCTTCGCCCTGGGGCTGCCCCCGGCGAGATCACCTGGAAAATCCCCACGAACTCAGCGGCTTCGCCGTGAGTTCGCGGGGGCACCTGTTTAAAGCCGGAGTAAACCCACGAAACGCGGTTCAAAACGGGTAACCTTCGGCCGGTGCGCGACCTGAGTCATCTCTGGCAGCGGTTCCTGCTCGCTAGCGCGCTCGTAGTGGGCCTGGCCATAGGCGCGGCGGCGACCGTCTTCGGCTACAGCAACCTGGCGAGCGTCAACGTTCGCTGGTCCATCTTCCACGTCGACGGGATTCCCCTGTGGACCGTCGCGGTGGTCCCGCTCGCGATCGTGCTGGTCGCCGGCACCGTGTACCACTGGATGGACGGCCTTCACCACTTCACCGAACACATGCGGCATCGGCGCCGCGTCCACGAGCTGGAGGCGGAGGTGGCGTCGTTGAGGGCACACCTCGACCAGGTGCTCGAGATGCCCGACCACTCGACCTCCCCGCTTCCGCGAAAGGCGGTGACGGCAGAGGCGTTGGAACCGATGCCCGCTCGCGCAGCAGGTTCGGTAGAGATGGCGATGCCCGCGCTGCCCGAGCCCGAAGCCCAGGCTGAGACGGCGTCGGCCAACGGAGCCAAGACCGTTCACCACAGGCGCAAGCGGGCCACGCTCGAGGTGGTCGCCAAGGCCGCCGAGCCGGCCTCCACCAACCCGATCGCGACCAAGGGCGGCCAGGAGACCGCAGCCGCCGAATCCGCACCCGAGATCTAGGCCCCATGTCCGACCGCCGGAGAGCCGGCCGTCTTGTCGTTCCGACCGAGCAGGCGCCGGCCGACAAGGCGCTGCTCGAGCGCGACTCGATCGAGGAGCTCAGCCACCACGCCGATCCCTGGCGCGTACTCCGCATCCTCTCCGAATTCGTGGAGGGTTTCGACGCCCTGGGTGAGGTCGGTCCGGCGGTCACCGTGTTCGGGTCCGCGCGCTCCAAGCCCGATGACCCCTACTACAAGGATGGAATCCTCCTTGGCGCGGCGCTCGCCCGCCGGGGTTTCGCCGTCATCACAGGTGGCGGTCCCGGAATTATGGAAGCGGTCAACCGCGGGTGCCACGAAGCGGGCGGGCTATCGGTCGGCTGCAACATCGAGCTTCCTCAGGAGCAGTCGCTGAACAAGTACGTCGACCTGGGCGTCGAGTTCCGGTACTTCTTCGTCCGCAAGAACATGTTCGTCAAGTACGCGCGCGGCTTCGTCATCTTCCCGGGCGGGATCGGTACGCTGGACGAGCTGTTCGAGTCGCTGACCCTGGCCCAGACCGGGAAGATCGAGCACTTCCCGATCGTGCTCTACGGCACGAGCTACTGGAAGGGTCTGCTGGACTGGCTCAAGGACGTCGTCCTGAGCGCGGGCGCGATTGCGGCGGACGATCTCAAGCTATTGAGCTTCACCGATGACCCGGAGGAAGCGGCCGAGATGGCCACACGGCCCCTGCCGGTCAAGGTCCAGGAGCCGCGCGAGCAGACCGGAGAACCCGAGGTGGACGCGCGATAGCCACCACCAACCCTCTCGAGCTGTTCTTCCTCAACGACGGCGGCCAGACCGCCGACGTCGTCGCGCAGCGGGTCGCTTCGTTCCTCGATGGCGCGACCAAGACGCTGGACCTCGCCCTGTACGACCTGCGCCTGGAGGCTGGTCCGTCGGACACGCTGTTCGGCTCTTTCGACGCGGCGCTGAAGCGCGGCGTGGCTGTCCGTCTCCTCTTCAACCAGGACCACGCCCAGGCGATCCCAGTCCCGCCACCGCCGGACATCGACTGGGCGTTCATCGACCGGCTGAAGGCGATCGGCGTCCAGATCAAGCCTGTGTCCGGCGTTCCCGACCTGATGCACCACAAGTACGTGGTGCGCGACGTCGGTACGCCGGCTGCGGCGCTGCTGACCGGCTCGACGAACTGGACCAACGATTCGTGGAATCGTGAGGAGAACGTCATGGTGACGCTCGCCTCCGCGGAGATCGCCTCGGATTACCGTGCCGACTTCGAAGAGCTCTGGCAGAAGCCGGTGGTCGCCGCGTCGGGCCGCGTCTCGGTGGGCTGGACGGCGCTGGCCGACGGCACGGAGCTCCGGCCGTACTTCTGTCCTGGGGGCGCCATGAAGCTGGTCCACGCGATGGCAAAGTCCATCGCCTCCGCGCAAAAGCGCATCCGCATCTGCTCGCCGGTGATCACATCTGGCCCCATCCTGGGTACTCTCGCCGAGGTCTGCGAGCATCCCGGCATCGACATCGCCGGTGTGTACGATGCGACGCAGATGGACGAGGTGAAGCACCAGTGGGCATCGCAGGCCACCGCCTCCTGGAAGATCACTGCGTTCAACACGGTCGTGGCCGCTGTCAAGTTCGGCGCCAAGCGCTCAACGCCCTACGCCAAGGGCACGGTGCACGACTTCATGCACGCGAAGATCCTGGTCGCGGACGACTACGTCTACACGGGGAGCTTCAACCTTTCGCACAGTGGTGAGATGAACGCCGAGAACGTGATCCAGCTCCACAGCCCCGCGGTGGCGGCGATGTGCGCCGCGTACATCGACCGCGTGGCCGCCCGCTATGGCGGCGCTCCTCTCCCGGTGGCCTAGCTGCCGAGCCCTCGGGTCTTAGGGCTTGTGGCCGCAGCGGTGGCCATCGGGGCCATGGTGCTTGTTCTGGTGCTGCCACGCCTGCAGCCGTCGACCGGGACGCTGCTGGTGGCGGTGGCCGGGCGGACGGACGGCTCGCTGCCGAAGTCGCCCCTGATGATCCACGGCGGCGGCCAGTGGGTCGCGCTGGGCGATGTCTCAGGTGCGGCGCCCGCGGCTCCGGCCGAGCACGAGGTCACGACGGTCACCATTCCGGCGGGCGGCTACGACTGGGTGCGGCTGGGGGGCGACATCCAGAGGGTGCCGATCACGATCACGGCCGGCCAGGTCGAGCCCCTCTTGCTCGGGATAGAGTCCGGCCACCTCATCGCAGGGGCCGCATACGCCGGAAACGACGAGGTCAACCTTGGGCTCGGCGAGCTGGGGGGCAAGTTCGTGGCCATGCCCAACTACGAGCTCGTGGACCAGTCGGGGCAGCCCTTCAACCCCGTGACGACCGCCGGGAACGACCTCGTGATCGCCGCATTCCACACGACATGTCACGAGACCTGCCCGCTTTACACAGCGCTTTTCTTTCAACTCGAGCAGCACCTGCCGCCCGGGGTGACCCTGGCCGAGATCACGACCGACCCCGGCACGGACACCCCGTCCGCGCTCACCGACTATGCGCACAGCATCGGCGCGCCATGGACGTTCGCGACCGGCAGCGCAGGCGCCCTCACGTCGTTCTGGAAACCGTTCGGGGTTCAGCTCGCGACCGGGGACGTCCACATCTCGACCCTCGCCCTCGTGGACCGGCACGGCTACGTGCGCCTGGTATACCGCGGAGTTCCCGACATCGGCGGCGGAATGCCGCCGTCCTTGATCTCAGGATTGAGCGTGCAGGGGCTCCACGATCTCGCTTCTGGTGGCGACGGCTGGGGCGCGCCGGACGTGCTCCAGTCGCTGGTCACGATCGCCGGTCCGCAGCCGGCATCGCCGGCCGCCGGGGGGACCGCTCCCGCGTTCGCATTGACCGGAACAGACGGGCGCCAGGTCACACTGGCAAGCCTTGCCGGTAAGCCCGCGGTGATCAACTTCTGGGCCAGCTACTGCCCGCCGTGCCGGGCCGAGATGCCGTTGCTGCAGAGGCGCGTGGGGCAGCAGTCAGGCGCGCAACTCGTCCTGGTCGATGAGGGCGACAGCAGCCAGGCCGCCCGAGATTTCCTCGGCTCGCTCGGAATCAAGCAGGCGGCGCTGCTGGACGCGGACCTCGGCGTGGGGCACGCATACGGTGCGATCGCCCTGCCCACGACGGTTTTCGTGCACGCCGACGGCACCATAGCCGCACGCCACATCGGCCAGCTCGACGATGGCGTGCTCACAGCCCAGCTCGCGACTCTGGGAAACTAGGTCGCGCATGACCGGCGTCACGCTGTTCCGCCGCCTCGCTGTCGTGACCGCGATCTTCGCCTACTTGCAGATCGCGCTCGGCGGCGTCGTTCGCGTGTCCGGCTCCGGGCTTGGTTGTCCCGACTGGCCTCTGTGTCATGGCCGGCCTTATCCGCCCGCGGACGTGCATTCGATCATCGAGTACTCGCACCGCGCGGCCGGCAGCGTGACCGGTGTGCTGATCATCGCGACGGTAGTCCTCGCATGGATCGTCTGGCGCACACGCCGCCCGGTCGTGGCGTGGCTTGCGACCGCGTCGCTGATCGGTGTTGTGGGGGAGGGGCTGCTCGGAGCTGGGGTGGTCGCGACCGAGCTCGCGTCCTGGCTCGTGCTCATCCATCTCGGCCTAGCGATGATCATCCTCGGCTTCCTGGTCGCGGCGGTGGCGATGTCGATGGCGCCGGGGCCTGGCGTTTCCGATCCCCGCTTCCGTTGGCTGGCCGCGATCGCCGTGGGCGCGACGTACCTGCTCCTGCTGACCGGATCGACCGTGGTGGCGAGCGGCGCCGACACAGCCTGCCACTCGTGGCCCCTGTGCGGTTCGGGCTTCACGTTTGACTTCACCGGCTTCAACGCGTTCACGATGCTGCATCGAGGCTCGGTGCTGGTCGTCGGAGCGCTCCTCGTGTTCGTCCTGCTGCGCGCGGCCAGGCTCCCTGGCCTGAGGGCTGCGTCGATCGGGACGCTCACGGTTTTCGTTTTGCAGGTCGCCGTGGGCGCCGGCGCCGCCGTGACGGACGGGGAGCTCTTCAACGGCCTTCACGTCGCGCTGGCCACGCTGGTCTGGGCGGGCGTGCTGACGACGGCGGTGCTCACACTGCCGCGTGTGGATCATGACGTCCAGCCTTCGCGCATGGTCGCGGAGAAGGGATCCGCATGAGCGCGGTGACCACTCTGGCGGCGCGCAGCGCTACGAGCGTCGCGCGCGACTACCTCAGCCTGCTCAAGCTGCGCATCGTCGCGCTGCTGGACGCGACCGCGGTCGGCGTGATGATCCCGGCGGCGCACGGCCATCCACGACTCGTCGCGGTGCTGGCCGTCCTGGTCGGGGGCACCCTGGCGGCGGGCGGCGCGCACGCCATCAACTGCTGGTTCGACCGCGACATCGACGCCGAGATGAGCCGGACCCGCCGGCGCCCCCTGCCCGCGGGTCGCATCCCGGCTTGGCACGCGCTTGCGATCGGGATCGGGCTCAACGTCCTTGCCTTCGCGGTCCTCTGGGGGGACGCCAACCTGCTGGCGGCCGGCCTCGCCCTCGCGGGCACGCTCATCTATGTCTTCGTCTACACGGTCTGGCTGAAGCGCTCCACGCCGCAGAACATCGTCATCGGCGGTGCGGCCGGCGCTGTCCCGCCGCTGGTCGGGTGGGCTGCCGCCACAGGCCACCTGGACGTCACCGCGCTGGCCCTTTTCGGAGTGATCTTCTTCTGGACCCCGCCGCATTTCTGGGCCCTCGCGCAGATGATCAAGACGGACTACGCTCGGGCGCGCGTCCCGATGCTTCCGGCCATCGGTGGCGAGCGCTCGGCGAAGCGCCAGAGCATCGTGTACGCGGTGCTCACCACGGCGGTCAGCGTCGTCCCGTTCTTCACGGGGTCAGCCGGCGCGATCTACCTCGCCGGAGCAGTCGTGCTGGGTGTCGGGCTGGTCGGCCTCACGGTCCTGGACTTACATGGGCGCCGGTGGACGAGGCGCGTCTTCACGTATTCGCTCGCCTACGTGGCGCTGCTTTTCATGCTCTTTGCTGTCTCCCCGTTCTTGCCCTAGGCCGTCATGGAGATAGTCCGCCTGCACCTGGCGAAGATCGGCGGACTCAACAACATCCCGGTGCACGGCTTCGTGATCAAGCATCCAACCGAGGGCGCGATCCTGGTGGACACCGGAGTGGGCTGGCCGACTGAGCTGGTCCAGGAGTGGAAAGTCGTCAACCGCCACGCCGCCGACGCGCTGGCTGAGCACGACCTCAGCCCGGCCGACGTGCGCATCGTGATCAACAGCCACCTTCATTTCGACCACTGCGGGCAGAACGCCGTGTTCAAGCACGCGCCGTTCTACATTCAGCGTGCGGAGCTGGACCGTGCACGACGCGCCGAGACTGTCACATCTCAGTGGTTCGATTTCGTGGGCGCGCGCTTCGAGCTTCTTGACGGCGACGCACAGATCGCCGATGGCGTGCGCGTTGTGGCCACCCCAGGCCACACTGTCGGTCATCAGAGCGTCATCGTCGACACCCCAGACGGCGGGGCGGTGCTGATCGGAGACGCCGCGTATACGTCGGAGATCTATCGCCAGGTCGATGACGCCGACCTGGCTACCTGGAATGGGCAGTACGAGGATCGGGACGCGTGGTCGAAATCGCTGCATATGCTCCACGGCATGCATCCACATGAAGTCCATTTCTGCCATGACACGCACGTGGTTTCCACATGAGCTTCGGGCCGCTCGTCAGCGCCGACTGGCTTCGGGATCACATCGGCGATCCCGACGTGACGGTGATCGACTTTCGCTGGTATCTCATCGATCGTAGCGGCCGCGACGAGTACCTGCGCGGACACATCCCGGGCGCCATGTTCGTCGACCTGGAATCGGTGACAGGCGGCAAAGGTGGCGGCCGGCATCCGCTGCCGGCGGCGTGGCAGGTGCAGGACGAGATGCAGAAGGCGGGAGTGGACGACGGCACAAAAGTGATCGCCTACGACGACGCGGGCGGATCGGTCGCCGCGCGGCTGTGGTTCCTGCTCGACTGGTTCGGCCACGGCGCGCAGGCGGTGCTCGACGGCGGGCTCCAGGCCTGGGGAGAGCCGCTCGAGACGCGAATACCTTCCGTCACCCGCGGCGCGTTTCGCTCCAAGCCCCCGGACCGCACGCGAATCCTGGACTACGAGGCCGTGCGCGGGCTCGAGACTGGGCCGCTGCTCGACGCCCGCGCGGGGGAGCGATATCGCGGCGAGAAGGAGCCGGTCGACCCGAAGGCCGGCCACATTCCCGGGGCGCTCAGCGCGCCGTGGATGGAGAACCTGGGTCCCGACGGACGCTTCAAACCACCCGATGAGCTGCGCGACCGCTTCTCCTCTCTGGGGGCGGACGATGGCGCGGTGTTGTACTGCGGATCCGGGGTCAACGCGTGCCACGACCTGCTCGCGATGGAAATAGCCGGATTGCCCAAGGGCCGCCTCTACGCGGGATCGTGGAGCGACTGGTCCAATCGCGATGCGCCGGTGGCCACCGGCAAAGAACCTCGTTAAGGAACCCCACGAAGTCAGAGGCTTTGCCGTGACTTCGCGGGGACCCCTTGTTCTAGGATTTTGGCGTGATTCTAAAAGGCAAGAAAATCCTGATCGCGGGCATGTCGGACAGGCGCAGCATCGGCTACTCCATCGCGGTCGAGGCGCAAAAAGAGGGTGCGGAGCTGATCCTCACGAGTTTCGGCCGGATGATGACCATCACCCAGATGACAGCGAAGAAGCTCGACCCGGTGCCGGAGGTTCTCGAGATGGACGTGCAGAAACCGGCTGACATCGCCGCCGCCGCGAAAGCAGTCGGGGAACGCTGGGACAGGTTGGATGGACTCGTGCACTCAGTCGCATACGCGCCGCCGGATGCGCTCGGGGGGAACTTCCTGAACACGCCGTGGGAAAGCGTTGCGATTGCGCTCCAGGTCAGCGCGTTTTCATTCAAAGAGCTGGCCGCTGGCTTTCTTCCTTTAATGAAGGATCACGGAGGTTCGCTCGTCACTCTGGATTTCGACAACTCAACGCAGGCATGGCCCAAATACGACTGGATGGGCGTCTCCAAAGCTGCGCTCGAATCGGTGACGCGCTACCTCGCGCGGGACCTCGGTCGCTACAAGATTCGCGTCAACGCAGTCTGCGCCGGGCCGCTGGCGACGCTAGCCGCGAGCGGCATTCCGGGTTTCAAGGACTTCGAAGAGGTGTGGGAAAATCGCGCACCGCTCGGGTGGAGCCTGCAGGACAAATCGCCCGTCGGCCGCGCCGCGTGCGCCCTGCTCTCTGACTACCTGAGCATGACCACAGGCGAGCTCCTGCACGTCGATGGGGGCTACCACGCAATGGGGACGGAGCTGCCTCCCACAGACTAGGGGGATTTCGATTGACCCTACATGTTGTGTCCGCGCCGGGACAAGGGCCCAACATCATGCTAGGCTCTCTCAAATTCTCCTTAGGAGGGATGCAGTTTGCGGGAGTGCCTGGTGATCTACGTGGACGCCGCTCTCGACAAGAACGGCCGGGCCGGATGTGGCCTGGCCGTTTTCGTTAGGGGCCGCGCGGTGTATACGGAATCGTTCGGCTTTTCGCATCTCGGCGGGTCCGCTCAGCTCGAGGCGCACGTGTGCGCGGGCGCTCTCGATCTCGCCGCCGCGCGCTGGCCTTATCACCGCGTGATCGTGCGCACGGATTGCGCTCCCGTGGTGCGCAGTCGCATGCCGTCCAGCGACAGTTTTCGCATCGCAGTTCATGAAGTTCGCGAGCGCTGCAGGCGCGGTTGGCGCGTCGTTCGTTATGTGAACCGTAAAGCGAATCCTGCACACGAACTGGCACGTGAAGGACTCAAGAGTCTGTCGAGACAACAGGTGCTCGCGGCCGCATAGACTAGGGTCTTCCGGCCAGATACTTTGAGACACCAGGAGTCCATATGTCAGCAGACGACACAACGCAGGGACAGGGCGCTCCGGCCCGTCGGGGCCGTCGGGGGCGCCCGGCCGGCGCGGGAAGCACAACCACCACACGCACGCGACGCAGGCGGCTCGGCGGCCCCGAGCTCACGGAGCAGCTGAATCACATGGTGGCCGAGCTGATCAAAGAGAACCGGAAGCTGAAGCGCCAGGTCGTGAAGCTCACCGAACGCGGGACCAAGGTCGCCAGCAGCACGGTCGATCGGACTCTGCGCACGATCCAGCGCCGAGTGCAAAAGGCTCTGGCCGCGCCCGCAAAGCGGCGCCGCAGGAAGACGGCAGCGACCACGACTCGGAAGAAGGCAGTGACGCGGAGGCCGCGAAAGAAGACCTAGTCTCGGGCGAGCCTTTCACCTCCACGCCCTGCGGTTCGACCCTGGCCAAAGGCCACGGTCGGGAGGGGAGAGTCGAGCTTGTAGAAGGACTAAGCGGTGCGGCCGGCTGTGGCAGCCTCGGCTTGCATGTGCCTGGCTGTTCGGTACGCGTCGACGATGCTGAAGAGCCACAACGTGCCGCCGCCCAGCTCCATCGGCACGCCGACGACTGCACCGATGGCGGTGAGGTCCAGGTCGAACCCGAAAAACTGCAGGCCTCCAATGCCGAGCAGGTAGGCGAGGCCCTTCATGTTGTGCCCCAGGTAGAAATGCCCGCAGCCGGGGATCACGGCCAGCGCGGCTGCCGTCAGCGGGCTCTTCCGGCCCCTCGTGACCGCGCCGTGGTAGCTGCCTGAGGCAGGCGCCCCGCAGCGAGGGCAGGGGGCGTTGGGATTCGCGAGCACAGAACCGCAGCGACCGCAAAAAACATCAGCTGCCATTCGACTATTAAACGATTAGACGCGGCCAGTTGGCCGGATTTACTCCGGCCGTCCCACGCACGCCTGACCGCCGCCTGGCATGGCCGGGAGTAACCAATCCGGTAAATCCCATCCCGGGAAGATGAGCAGGCCCGTCGGCGGGAACACGACCGGCCGATGCAATCAGTAAGTCCCTTCCTGGTCGCGCTCGCGCGCAGAAGGAACAGTCCGGTTCCTTCTCATATCTCTGTCCGGTTTGATAGCCTCTAAATCGTGGATCTGGGCTTTACGGCGGAGGAGGAAGCCTTCCGGCAAGAGGTCCGAACGTGGCTCGATCTCAACCTGCCCGCCGATTGGCGGCATCGCGGCGTGGGCGGCTATCGCGAGGACGACGAGACCGAGCTCCAGCGCCAGTGGCAGGGGCGGCTTCACGAAGGCGGCTGGCTGAAGCTGGCGTGGCCTCGCGAGGCTGGAGGCCGCGGCGCATCGCCGGTCATGCAGGCGATCTACCAGGAGGAGATGGCGAAGTCCGGGGCTCCGATCATCCTCGGCCGCCTCGGAGTGAGCCTCCTGGCGCCCACGCTCCTCGTGCACGGATCGCAGTGGCAGAAGGATGAGTACGTCGAAAAGATCCTGAGTGGCGAGCTGGTCTTCTGCCAGGGCTTCAGCGAGCCCGACGCCGGCAGCGACCTCGCCGGCTTGCGGACACGCGCTGAAAAGCGGGACGGCGGATGGGTGCTGACCGGCCAGAAGACGTGGTCGAGCGGCGCGCACTACGCGGACAAGAGCTTCCTGCTGGCCCGAACCGACTCTCAACCCGAAGCTCATCGCGGAATCGGCTTCTTCCTGGTCGACATGCGTCAGCCGGGTGTCGAGGTCCGGCGCATTCGCCAGATGACCGGAGGCGGCGAGTTCTGCGAGATCTTCCTGTCGGGCGCCGTGGTCGACGAAAAAGACATGGTCGGCGAGCCTGGCGCGGGCTGGAAGATCGCGATGACCGTTTTCGGTTTCGAACGTGGCGGGCTCGCGCAGGCGGCTCGGTTCGAGCGGGCCGTCGAGCAGCTCGCGACCCTCGCTCGCGACCGGGGAGCCGGAGCCGATGTCCGCGTCCGCCAGCAGGTCGCGCAGGCGCAGATCGAGGCGCACGTCTTCAGGCTCATCGGCCTGCGCAACCTGACCAAGGCGCAGCATGGCCAGGCGCCTGGGGCGGAGGCAAGCCTCACCAAGCTCTACTGGAGCGAGATGGACAAGCGGATTCAGGAGACGGCGCTGAGCATTGAGGGCCCGTACGGCGCTCTCGCGCCCGATTCTCCGTTTGCGGTGGAGGACGGGCGCTGGCAGTACGGCTGGATGTGGGCGCAGGCGGAGACGATCTACGCCGGGTCTTCCGAGATCCAGCGCAACATCATCGCCGAGCGCGTGCTCGGGCTTCCCCGCGGCCGGTGAGCGATCAGTTTGTTCCACCCTCATCGGGCTTGCCCGCCGCGAACGTGTCGGTCCTGGAACGCCTGCGCGCCCGGATCGGGGAGGCGGCCCTGTCGACCGAAGCGACGGTCGAGGCCGGTCACCTGAAGCGATTCGCGGAGGCGATCGGCGATCCCAACCCCCGCTGGACTCGGGAGGCGCCGCCGACGTTCCTTGTCGCGCTGGCGCCGGCATCGCTTCACCTCGCGGAGGCGGAGGAATACGGCAAGGGTTGGCTGAACGGCGGCAACCGCTTCGAGTACTTCGAGCCCGTGAAAGTGGGGGATCGGATCACCGCGACGGGACGTGTGGCCGACGTTTACGAAAAGACAGGTTCCAGCGGCAGCCTGCTCTTCATCATCTTCGAGACCGAGTACGTCAACCAGGACAGCCGGACCGTCGCGAAGCTGCGCGGGACCGCGATCAGACGTTGAGCGTCAAAGTTGGAGACGAGCTGTCCGAGCTGGTCAAGCATCCGACCACGCGCCAGCTCGTCCAGTACGCCGGTGCGCAGGGCGACTTCTATGAGATCCATTACGAGCAGGCTTACGCGCAGAGCGTCGGGCTGCCGGGAGTGATCCTCCACGGCCTGCTCAAGGCCGGGTTCGTCGGCCAGCTCGTGACGGACTGGCTCGGCGACCGCGGCACGCTCAAGAGCTTCGAGGTCAGCTATCGGGGCATCGACCAACCCGGCCGGCCCTACCACTGCCGCGGCCGTGTGACCAGAGTCGACGGCGATCAGGTCGAACTTGAGGTGTGGGGTGAGGATTCGGCAGGCAACCGCACGACGGTGGGCACCGCCACGGCAGAGATGAAGGGCTGAGCGCGAACCCAGGCGAGTCCACGCATGGCCAGCAGCACCGAGGCGTCGATTACGCAGTAGCCGCCGGCGATCACGGAGGGCGGGTTGCCTGAGGGGATGTGCGTCCACGGGGCCACTGGCAGCCAGGCCCAGTTGCCGAATGCCGTGCCGAAGATCTCGAGCTCACCGGTCGCGATGAAGATGGCGGAGAACAGCGCCCACCGCGGCGAGCGCAGGACGAAGTAGGCGAACACCGGAAGACACAGCGCCCCTTGTACGTCGACGCGGCCCGTGATGACCGGCAGGATGGTCAATCCCGCCAGCGCCCATGTGGTGGCGCCCGCGAGCACTACGTGCGCCACGCGCTTTCCGTACCGCAGCACGACCGGGGTGCGCGCAGCCAGCAGGCCGAACAGGTAAACCATGCCGTGGCCCGGGGGCACGAAGAGCGGCACGTTGTGCAGGCGGTACCGGTACACGCCCCAGATCAGCGAGCCGAAGATCTCGAACCCGGTCGCAACGACGACGCAAGTCCAGACCTGGAGGCGCTGCTCCTTCGGCGCTTTGAGCGCAGCGAGGTACAGCACCGCAAACGTGAGCAACCCCAACAGCCACTGCTGCCAGAGGGCTGTGATCCGGCTGTCCGCGAACAGCAGGATCGGCGTGTACATGAGTAGGTAGGCGTGAAGCCAGTAAGGCTTGAGTCGAGCTAGCACCGATCGAATACTACTGGGGTCCCCGCGAACTCACGCCGTAGGCTCGGAGTTCGCGGGGTCCCGTAGCGAGGCCGGTTGTGAACCGGCCTCGCTTCGGATGGCTACTTGATCGTTCCGCGCTCGTCGATGAGGCTGCCCTGGAGTGTCCAGCCCGTGCCGTTCCAGGTGATCACCTGCTCCTGAGTGATCGGGAAGTGATCGCTCGATGTCGTCTTGACGACGACCCCGGGAAGCAGGAATGGATTGTTGGTCTCATTGAGGCCGCTCGTCGCGATGCTCACGACGTTGGCCCGCGTCATGTTGGATCCTGCTTGCTTTAGAACGTCCACCATCGTCCAGGCCACAGCGGCACCGTAGATGTTGAACCCGTCGTTGACGTTGCAGGTCGTGCAGTTCGCGATGACCGTCTTGTAGAGCTGCATGCCCGAGTCGCTGGCCCACTGCGGGTCGGTCGGGTCCTTGATGTAGCCGACACTCGTCACGTTCTTGAGCGCAGCGCCGTTCGCCTTCGCGATGCCCATGTAGACCTGCGGGTTGGAGACCGAGTTCAGGTAGATCGCCGGGGCCCAGCCCAGCTTGGTCACTGTGACCAGCGCTGGAATTGTGAAGCCGGGCGTCGTGAACAGGAACAGAGTGTCAGCCCCGCTGGCCTTGAGCTTCACGAGCTGAGCGACGGTGCTGGCGGCGGTGACGTCGTAGCTTTCTGAGTCCACGATCATCGATGCGTTAGAGCCCAGACCGTCCTTCAGGCCCTTCAGGTAGTCCTGGCCGTAGTCGTCGTTCTGGTACAGGACGCCGATCTTGGCTCCGGCGTGGTTGGCGAGAACGTCCTTGGCATAGATGCGTGCCTCGCCCTGGTAGGGGGGCTGCCAGCCGATCGAGTAGTTCCACTTGATGGACGAGTCCGCCGTGCTCGGCTTGCCGTAGTCGGCCATGAACGTGGTCGCGCCCGTGGCGACGAAGAGCTGGGGCACCTTCTTGCTGTTCAGGTAGTCGCGCACCGCAGTCTGATCCTGTGTGCCAAGGCCGCTGAACATGGCGAAGACCTGGTCCTGCTCGACCAACTGCTTGGTCAGCGTGACCGTGTTAGCCGGGTTGTACCCGTCGTCGAGGATCTTGAAATTGATCTTCCGGCCGTTCACTCCACCCTGGGTGTTGTTGATGTACGTGAAGTAGGCGAGCTCGGCGTTGGCGATGGTCCCGTAAGCGGCCGCCGGCCCTGACTGGGCGATCGTGTTGCCCAGCAGGATTGAGTTGCTGGTTACTCCGACATCTGTCTGAGCGGCGGGAGTGCTGGAGCCGCCACAGGCGGCCAGGCCGACGAGAAAGGCAGCGATCGCCGCGATGTGAGACCCACTTTTTGTCATATAGAAACCCTCCCGGCTTATATGGAGATGTATTTAACCAGTCTGAGGATCTGGCGGCATCTGTCCACTGTCCCGATCGGCCGCCCCGCGCAGACGCCTTCGCAGCCGAGCATAGCCCGCCGTGATCAGGCCGACGACACCGTTCGGAGCGAAGATCATTATGAGGATCAACACTACCCCGTACGTGACTGCAGGTCCGGCCTTCTCCACCGTCGAGGCAATCTGGCTTGGGATCCAGGTCTGGGTCGGAACCCACTGGTTTGACTCGATCGGAAGGAAGTAGGCGAAGATGGCGCCGATCAAAGGTCCCGGGATCGACGCCAGGCCGCCGACCACAGTGCCCACGAGCAACTGGATCGACAGCGCCACCGGGAATGTGTCCGGGCTGACGAAACCGACGGCCAGACCGAAGAGGGAGCCTGCGATGCCCGCATAGAGGGCGGAGATGCCGAACGCGAGGGTCTTGTACCCGGCGATGTTGACTCCCGATGCTGCGGCCGCGACCTCGCCGTCGCGGATGGCCCGCATCGCCCGACCGGCGCGGTGCCGGACGAGGTTCCAGGCCAGCCAGAAGAGGACCAGCGCGAAGGCCAGGGTCACGTAGTAAATCCACTGGTCGGACGTCATCGCCGTGCCGGTCACCGCGGTGAATGCGTCGCTTGCGAGCGGCGGCGGATCGATGGGCGGAAGGATGATTCCCTGCACGCCACCCGTCAGCTCGGCGGGCCGCTTGATCAGGCTCGGAGTGACGACGGCGAGGGCGAATGTAGCCAGGGCAAGGTACAACGCCGAGAGGCGCAAGGCGGGCACTCCAAACAGGAAGCCGATCATTCCGGTCAGCAGCCCCGCGATGGGAATCGTGACGAGGTAATCCATCTTGTATTTGTGCACGAGAATCGCCGACGCATACGCGCCGATCGCCATGAACGCGCCGTGGCCGAGCGAAATCTGGCCGCTGTATCCGACCAGGATGTTCAGGCCCATGATCGCGATGGCGAGGATGAGCACCTGTGCCCATTCGCTGGCCTGGAAGCTGCCGATGACTGTCGGCAAGCCGATGAAGAACAGGATGACCACGACCACGAGCCAGTAGCGCGGGGGCGAGTTGCGGATGCGCTGCAGCACCGGCCTTACACTCGGCGGACGCTGGGCCGGCCGAACAGGCCGTTCGGCTTCAGCACCAGTACACCGACGATGATCGCCAGCGCGACGGCGAGCTGAAGGTCACCGCCGACGAACGGCAGGTACACCCCGGCGAGGTTGACCGTGACGCCGACGATCACGCCACCGACGACAGCGCCGAGCGGGCTTTCGATTCCGCCCAGGACGGCGGCGGCGAACGCGTAGATGATGATCGTCTGCATCATGTTCGGCTGCAGGAGAAGGATCGGGGCGACCATGATCCCGGACACTGAGCCCACGGCTGAGGCGAGGCCCCATCCGAGCGCAAGCATCCAGCTCACGTGAACGCCGAGCAGGCGGCTGGCTTCGGGATGGTGCGCGGCGGCTCGCATGGTGAGCCCGACGGTCGTGTGCTGGAGCAGCATGTAGATCGCCAGCAGAACCACGCCGGAGACCGCGATCACGCCAAGGTCCTGGTAGCTGGCCAGCGCGCCGAGAATGTTGACCGTCTGCACTGAGAAAGGGCTTGGAAACGCACGCGGCACATACCCGAAGATGAAGCCGGCGAGGCCGTTGATCAGCGTCGCGAGGCCGAGTGTGATGATGACCAGCGTCAGGATGGGAGCGCGCTCCACCGGCCGGATCACGACGCGCTCGATCGCGATGCCGCCTGCGAACGCGATCACCAGGGTCACCGGGAATGCAATCCAGTAGTTCATCCCGTGGTCGATCAACGCAAGCGCCACGAAGGTCGCGAGCATGGCCATCTCGCCCTGTGCGAAGTTGACCAGGCCCATCGCGTTGTAGATGAGGACGAGCGCCAGGGCGAGGCTGGCGAAGATGCCGCCGGTGGCGATGCCGCTGACGATCTGCTGCAGGAGCTCTTGCATCAGTACCCCAGGTACGAGCGGCGCACCGCATCGTTTCCCTTCAGCTCCGAGCTGGTGCCGCTCACGGCGACGCGACCGACCTCCAGCACATACGCGTCGCTCGACATCTCCAGGGCGAGGCGAGCGTTCTGCTCCACGAGCAGAACCGCGACGCGGTCCTCCGTGTTGATCGTGCGGATGATCTCGAAGATTGCGCGGACGATCAACGGCGCGAGGCCGAGCGAGGGCTCGTCGAGGAGCATCAGGCGCGGCTTCATCAGGAAGGCTCGCGCGAGCGCAAGCATCTGCTGCTCACCGCCGGAAAGCGTGCTGGCCGACAGCCCGCGGCGCTCGCGCAGAACCGGGAAGTATTCGAACACGCGGTCGTAGTCCTTGCGGACCGCCGCGCCGTCGCGGCGGAGGTGTGAGCCGAGC
The DNA here is from genome assembly GCA_003151935.1 of Candidatus Dormiibacterota bacterium. Lineage (GTDB taxonomy): Bacteria > Chloroflexota > Dormibacteria > Dormibacterales > Dormibacteraceae > Palsa-870. Next base: position 46,822 of record PLYZ01000085.1, read on the forward strand.
TTCAGGTTCTCGTCCACCGTGAGCTCCGTGAGAATGCCCCTACCCTCCGGGACGTGCGCGATGCCGCACCTGACGACATCCTCCGTGTGCATGCGGCGCAGCGAGCGGCCCGCAAAACGGATGTCGCCGGTCCAGTGCACTCCACCGGTGATGGATCGCAGCGTGGTGGTCTTGCCCGCACCGTTCGCACCGAGCAGCGAGACGATCTGGCCTTCGGGCACGGAAAGCGAGACGCCGTGAAGCACCGAGGTCGGGCCGTATCCCGCCCGGACTTCTTCCAGCTCGAGCAAGGCCATCAGGCGGCGCCCAGATACGCTTCGATCACGGCCGGGTTCCTCTGGACCTCGCCTGGGCTGCCCTCGGCGATCTTCCGGCCGAAGTCCAGCACGACGACGCGATCGGAAATGCCCATCACGAAGGCCATGTGGTGCTCGACCAGCAGCACGGTCATGCCCAGCTCGTCGTGAATGCGCCGCAGCAGGCGGGCGGTGGCGTCGACCTCCTCGTGGCTGATGCCGCCGGCGGGCTCGTCCAACAGGAGGAGTCGCGGTTTGGAGACCAGGGCGCGGGCCAGCTCCACGCGTTTCTGCGTGCCGAACGGCAGGGCCGCCACCGGCCTCATCGCGACATCACCCAGGCCGACGAAGTCGATCATCTCCATCGCCCTTGTCCTGGCCTTTGCCTCCTCCCTCACAGTTCCAGGCATCGGAATCATCGACTCGAGCCATCCGCTCCTAGTTCTCGTGTGGTCGCCGACGATGACGTTCTCGAGAACGCTCATCGATCGGAACAGGGCGACGTTCTGAAATGTCCTCGCAAGGCCGTGGCGCACGACGTGATGAGGAGGCATGCGTGAAACGGGCTGGCCGTCGACAAGGACGCTGCCGGAGCTCGGCCGGTACACCCTGGTGATGACGTTGAAAAGCGTGGTCTTACCGGCGCCGTTGGGCCCAATCAGGGCCACGACCTCGCCCGCGTCGACGGTGAAGGAAACGCGATCCAGCGCCACGACCCCCCCGAAGCGGACGCCCAGCTCGCGCACGTCGAGCAGCGTCATCAGCGCGAAAGTCTATAAGCGAACAGGGCGGCTGGCTAATACTCTCCTGGCTCGGGCAGGTCGGGAGGTTCGTCGGGCGCGGCGGCGAGGTCGGACGGCGGTGCCTCCGGTGGTGTCGCCGGAGGCTCGTCGGGCGCGGCGGATGTGACCTCGTGAGGCTGCTCGGACGCTTGAGCCTCCGGAGGCGTCGATGGTGCAGCAGGTTGGGGTGGGGCCGTTGCGGGCGGGAGCACATCGGCCCACGGCGACGGAGGGGTCGCCGGCTGCGCGGCGGCGGGCGGTGGCGCGCCGAAACCCGCGGCGTAATCCGGCCGTGTCGCAAGGTGCGCGACCGCAACCGATTTCAGTGGCTTCTGTTGGGGACGCAGCACGGTGCTCAAGATCCAGTAGATCACCGCGATCGCAACGCCCAGGCCTGCGATGATCGGCAGAATCACAAACGGCGGCTTCAGCATCTGGTCGATTCCGCTGACGGTCGCCGCGGCCGGCGTCGGGCTGACGTCAGCGGTCGGGCTCGTGCTGGGAGACGGTGACGGTGAGGTATCGGGTGATGGCGACGGCGACTCCTGCGGTGTCGGCGTGGACGCGAGCGGCTGCAGGGTGAAGCTGGCACAGGGATTGGGCGGGACGCTGGCGCATAGGCGGTGAACGCCAGGGGCGTCGCCCGCGAAAGGCTTGACCTTGGTGGTGAAGTTTCCGCTCGCGTCGGCGTTGGACGCTCCGGCCACTTTTGTCGGCTGGTCCCAGTAGAGGCTTGTCGACTCATTCGCCAGGAAGGCGGAGCCGTTGACCGTGATCTGCGTATTCGGGTCGCCGGCCGTGATGTCGAGGGAAAGGAATGCGTTCACGGGTATAGGGGTCGGAGACGGTGGAGGTGGAGTCACACCGCTGGCGTCCGTGCCGACAGTCGCTCGCGCCATCGGCGCCAAAGCAACAAGCGCGACGGCTGAGCCGATGGCGCCAACGATTGGGGCGAGAGAACGCAGCCTCCGAGAGATACCGGAGAAACGCATGAAAACCCGCGAAGGTTACCAGTTACCTAAACGGGCGGCCAGGGGATCGACCACGCGGACGTCGGCTCAGGGAAACGCCATGCGGGATCCAGGACGCCGCGCAGGCGGCGCTTGAGGAGGCGCACCTCGGCTGGGTTGAGCAGCCGGTCGAGCGTCTTAGCCAGCCGGCCCTTCTCGACCTCGGCCAGCGCCCGCTCGACGTCACCGCACAGCGCCGGTGGCAGGGCTTCTCCGGAAAAGTCCCAGATCACCGTCCGCAGCTTCTGGTCCACATGGAACGTGAGGCCGTGGTCGATCACCCACACGTCGTCTTTCGAATCGAACAGGCAGTGCCCGGACTTGCGGTCCGCGTTGTTCACGATGACATCGAAGAGAGCGACCTGCTCCCAGGTACCTCTCCGCTTCGATTGCTCGTCGAGGAAGTGCCGGTGGTCCGCTTCGATGAACTGCTGCACCGCTCCTACGCCGTGCGGTGCTTTCCGGCGCACCACGGTGGGCGGGATGCGCGGCCAGCCCAGGACCTTGCTCAGCTCGTACGCCGCGACCTCGCGTTGGTACAGCGTCCCCGCCTCGAAATCCCACAGCGGCGACTCGCCGCGAGCCGGCTTGTACACCGCAAGGAGGCCCGCCGGCGGATGCGGTTCGAGCCGCGCGAGGAAGGTGTAGTTCGACGAACCGTGCAGGAGGCCGAGCACCTTGAGGTCAGGAAGCCCGGCGAGCAGCCGCTCGGTCTTTTCTACCGGTGCGCGCCCGCCTGGATCAGAAGATCGGCCGCGCGCCATTGGAAACCGGGCATGGGTGGCCTGCGGGGTCCATGGGCAGCCCGCAGCGCGGGCAGAGGGGCCGGCCCGCGGTGAGCACGGTCTCCGCTTGCTTCGAGAAGGCGACCACCTGGTCGTGGCTCAGCCAGAAGCGAATGCTCGGCGCGCTGTCGTCTGGCGACGCCTCCTCGCCGACAGCGGCATCGCTCGCGACCAGGACGAACATCCGGCGCGCCTCGTTGTAGCCCAAGCCCATCTCTCCGACCTGCCATTCCGGCTCGCCAAGCACCAGCCCGGTGGTGGCGCGCGCGTGCTCTGCCGCCGGGATGCCCTTCTCCTCCATCATCTGGTTCAGCCGGACGATCAGCGCTTGCACCTGGGACTTCTCGCAGGCCAGCGTCAGCTGGCGGCCCGAGCCGCTGGCCAGGAGGAAGAACTGGCGCCGGCCAGGCTGGCCGACGGCAGCCACAGCGATGCGGTCAACCGGGTCGAGCTCGAAAATCGCCACGCGTACTAGCCTAGGGCCTGTTTTGATGCGGCCGCCTGGGGGAAAGACAGAACGGTAGAAATTCAAATTCGCGCCAAGCTGCGCACCTGGAGGAAAAGCGACATATGCCGAAGACCGTAGGAATCGATTTAGGGACTACAAACTCCGTCATCGCCGTCATGGAAGGCGGTGAGCCCGTGGTCATCCCTAACTCCGAAGGTTCCCGGACCACGCCCTCGGTCGTGGCCTTCACGAAGTCAGGTGAGCGCCTCGTGGGCAACCTCGCCCGCAGGCAGGCGGCGGTCAACCCCGAAAACACCGTCTACTCGATCAAGCGTTTCATGGGCCGCAAGTACGCCGAGGTCGTAGAGGAACGAAAGATCGTGCCCTACGAGGTCAAGGCGGGCAAGGACGACCGTGTCGTCGTTCAGATCCCCAACGCGAACAAGGAGTTCACGCCGGAAGAGATCTCGGCCATGATCCTCCAGAAGCTGAAGGCGGACGCCGAGGCTTACCTTGGCGAGAAGGTCACCGACGCGGTGATCACGGTGCCAGCCTATTTCAACGACGCGCAGCGGCAGGCGACCAAGAACGCCGGCCAGATCGCGGGCCTGAACGTGGTCCGCATCATCAACGAGCCCACCGCGGCGTCTCTGGCCTACGGCCTGGACAAGAAGGCCAACGAGACGATCCTGGTCTTCGACCTGGGCGGCGGAACCTTCGACGTTTCCGTCCTCGACGTCGGCGACGGCGTCTTCGAGGTCAAGTCGACCAACGGCGACACGCACCTTGGTGGCGACGACTACGACCGCCGCATCGTGGACTGGCTGGCCGAGGAGTTCAAGAAGCAAAACGGAATCGACCTCAAGGCCGACCGCCAGGCTCTGCAGCGCCTCACCGAGGCGGCGGAGCGGGCCAAGATCGAGCTGTCCAGCCGGCTGGAGACCAGCCTCAACCTGCCCTTCATCACGGCCGACCAGACAGGCCCGAAGCACCTGGAGATGACGCTCACGCGCGCCAAGTTCGAGTCGCTGACGGCCGACCTGACGGAGCGCTGCCGCGGCCCGTTCCTGGCTGCGCTCAAGGACGCGAACCTGACCCCGCAGCAGATCGACGAGGTCGTTCTGGTCGGCGGTTCCACCCGTATGCCGGTGATCCAGGGTTTGGTCAAGAACCTGCTCGGCGGCAAGGAGCCCCACAAGGGCGTCAACCCGGACGAGGTCGTCGCGATCGGCGCGGCGATCCAGGCCGGTGTGCTCCGGGGCGAGGTCAAGGACATCCTTTTGCTCGACGTCACGCCGCTTTCGCTGGGGGTCGAGACCCTCGGTGGCGTCATGACCAAGCTGATCGANNATCGAGCGCAACACCACGATCCCGACCTCTCGCTCGCAGGTCTTTTCGACCGCGGCGGACAACCAGACCTCCGTCGAGGTCCATGTCCTCCAGGGCGAGCGCGAGATGGCGCGCGACAACCGAACGCTGGGCCGCTTCCACCTCGACGGCATTCCGCCGGCGCCGCGAGGCATGCCTCAGATCGAGGTCACGTACGACCTCGACGCCAACGGCATCCTGAACGTCAAGGCGCAGGACAAGGGCACCGGCCGCGAGCAGTCGGTCACGATCACCGCGTCCTCGACACTGGGCAAGGAAGAGGTCGAGCGAATGGTCAAAGAGGCCGAGGCGCATTCGGCCGAGGACCGCTCGAAGCGCGAGGAGGTCGAGCTTCGCAACCAGGCCGACCACATGATCCACCAGGCCGAGAAGGTTATGAAGGACAACGCGGACAAGATCCCCGACGACCTCAAGACCGAGGTGACGGCAAAGCTGGAGGCGCTGAAGAGCGCGGCCAAGGGTTCGGACACCAAAGCCCTGCAGCGCGAGATGGACGAGTTCAACGAGTCGCTCCAGAAAATCGGCCAGCACATCTACCAGCAGGCTGGAGCAGGTGGCGCGTCATCAGAGGCCGCGCCCGCCGATGGCCAGGAGCCAGGCGAGAAGAAGAAAGAGGAAGACGTGGTCGACGCCGACTACCGGGAAGTGAACTAACCAACCACACTTGCCAACAAGGGCTGCGGCTTTCGCCGCAGCCCTTACTTTTATGCCCGTGATCGCGTACTTCCGGGCGCGTCGGCGGGTCTGGCCGGCCGTGGGGCTGCTGGTCGGCGTGATCCTCATCGGCTTCGACCTCTGGGAGGCGGCGGCCACGTACATCTCCCAGTACGCCGTGAGGAACGATTTCCGGCTCGACTACGCGGCCGCGAGCGTCGGCATCAAGTCCGGGTACAGCCACCTGTACGACCTCGCGGCCCAGAAGTCGGCTATCGAGAGCCTCGGCGCCGACTTCAACCCGCAGCCGTTCATCTCGCCGCCGCCGCTGGCCTGGCTGGCGACACCGCTGCTGGTGCTGCCATTCGCGGCCGCTGTGCTTGTCTGGACGCTCGTGCTGCTGGCGGCGCTGGGCTGGACCTGGTACCTGCTCGCCCCTGGCGCGAGGCCCGCCAAGGCCGCTCATCTGGTGTTGCTGCTCGGAGTCTTCCCGGTCGCCTTTGGCGTCATGGTGGGCCAGCCTGGGGCATTGGTCGCGGCCGCGGTCGCGACCGCCTGGTGGCTGATCAGAAAAGACCGGCCCGTCTGGGCGGGGCTGGCGCTGAGCCTGATCGTCCTCAAGCCGCAGCTGGCGCTGCTGGTACCGGTGTGCCTGCTGGTATCCGGCCACGCGCGAACCTTCGGTGCCTGGCTGGTCGCAACGCTTGTGATCGGGCTGATCGCCCTGGCTCTGCTCGGCCCGGACGGGGTTGCGCGCTACCGAGACGTGCTGGCCCAGACCCAGACGCCGGCCTGGGACATCACCCGGCGCTACTCCATCTCCGGCCCGCTGGGGCTCGGACCGATCCTGACGGTGACGCAGGTCGTGGTCGTGGCCGTCGCGCTGCTCGCTGCGTGGCGGCGCCGAGCAAGGGGTCCGGAGCTTGCCATGGCGGCGGGGATCGTCGGATCCCTGCTCGCCACCCCATACCTCGGGTTCCAGGACTTTCTCATGCTCATCGTGGCCGGCTGGCTGGTCATTCGTGGCGGCGGGACGGCCTGGCAGGTGGGGCTGCTGGTGGTCGGTTATGCGCTGCTCGAGGTTGCGCTGGTGGTCCTCGCGATACCGATCCTGCTCGCCGAGGCCGCGCTTTTGATCTCGCTAGCCTGGCCCGCCGCTCAACCGCCTGGCGACCTGCGCCGTGTGCATGGCGTCGTGGGCGGCCATGTGCCGCACGAGCCCGGCGATCGAGACCTTGCCGATGGGGGCCAGCGTGCCTGAGCGCCGCCATTCACGGGGTTTGAGCGAGCGCAGCAATCGGAGGTGACGCTTTCGAAGCTCGTAGAACTGCGTCTACGCCTTGAGCGCCGGCAGCCTCGTGTAGTCGGGGTCGGGCATGATCCTCATCGCCGGCCGGTCCTCCCGCCGCATGCGCTGGACCCGGCCGAGATAGCGTTTTTCAGTGTCGAGCAGGTGATTGAGGACCTCGGCGATCGACCAGTTGCCACCTGTCTCCGCGATCTCCTCGCTCAGGTCCCCGAGGGAGGAGGCCGGGCGTCTCCAACGTCGCCGGGCAGCCGGGTTTATCCCGGCTGCAACTTTGTCCCATTCCTCTCCCAAGCGTCGCTAGGAGAGACTAATTCGGAAATCCAATCCCGAGGAGGATGAGCAGACCCGGCGGCGAAGCCGCCCGGTCGATGAGAAGGAACCGTCCTGGTTCCTTCTCATACTTGGAGCCGACGGTGGGATTCGAACCCACGACCTGCCACTTACGAGGCGGCTGCTCTGCCAGCTGAGCTACGTCGGCAAATTGGCTTGCGAAATCGCGCGTAAGCCGCGCGCCCTCGAGGGCGCTTAGGCTAGCATCGAAGACGATGAGGACACTCGACGTCGAACGTCTCGCGACTGGGGATTACGACCTCATCAAACCCCTGCTCGTCGAGCTGCACCTCGGCGAGCAGGTGCACTATTCGGACCACCCACAGCTCAGCCGCGGCGAGATCGAGCGCAACCTGACCGAGGTACCCGCCGCGTTTCGCGGCGAGAACGTCATCTTCGCGGTCCGCGACGAGATCGGGCAGGTGGTCGGCTTCTGCTGGATCGTCCTTTATGACCCGGGAACCGGCCTCGAGGGCGAGGTGGCCGAGGTGTACGTGGCGGCCGAGCACCGAGGACGTGGCATCGGCGAGATGCTAGTCAGAGAGGCGGTCCGGCTGTTCGACGAGCGTCGCGTGACGCTCGGATACGTATGGACCAGGCCCGACAACGAGACCGCGGTCCGGCTCTACCGGTCGGTGGGCTTCGAGCCGAATCGTCAGCTGGTCATGACGTGGTACCCCAAGGAGACCCCGCCCAGCAACTGACACCCCCTACCTAAACTCATGGGGTGAAACCGATCGCGCTCGTGGCCGCGGGCCTGCTCGTGACCGCCCTGGTCGCNNAACCTCCGCTCGGGCGTGACGATCTCGGAAGACTCGGCCATCGTCCAGGCCGCCGCCAAGGCCCGTCCGGCGGTCGTGAGCGTGGTCACCCAGCAGCAGCCGATTGTGTCGCGAGGCTCGGGCTATCTGGCGACCACCGACGGCTACATCGTCACCAACATCGACGTGATCGCCGGCTCGGGGTCGATGACGGTCCTTGTGCCCGGTGACGCCACGGCTCATGACGCCCGGCTGATCGATTACGACTGCCAGACGGGGGTCGCGGTGATCAAGATCGACAAGGTCAGCGGCCTGCCGACGCTGGCTTTTGCCGATCCGACCGCGCTCGTGCAGGGCCAGGTGATCGTGGCGGTCGGAGGTCCGTTCGAGGGCGGTGCGGTGACGCCGGGCTACGTCAGCGCGATGCACCGGATCGTGTCGATCGCCAACCCGGCTTCGGCCCAGCGGGTGATCGAGCTGAGCGACACAATCGTCACCAGCTCGGTGATCACCGCGGGCACTGCGGGCGGCCCGCTGCTCAACGTGGGCGGCCAGGTCGTCGGCATCGCCATGCAATCCGGACCGCCGGCCGGGACGAACGGGTTCGGGCTCAACGTCGCGGACGTGCAGGACGACATCCAGCAGATCCTGCAGACCGGCCAGGTGGTCGTGTCTTCGCTTGGTGCGACAAGTACCGACGTGAGCCCCGAGCTCGCGTCGCTCACCGGGCTTCCGGTGGGAAGCCAGCTTGCAACGTTGGACAAGGGCGGGCCCGCGGACTCCGCGGGTCTGCAGCCGGGCGACGTCATCACGCAGCTGGACGATGCCACGCTCGACGCGGCGCACCCGCTGAGCCTGCTGCTGCGATCGCGGTTCCATCCCAACCAGCGGGTCACCGTCACGTACTCGCGGGGCGGCGCCTCGAGCCAGGCACAGCTCACCCTGTCCGGCCAGCACCCTACGTGCCTATGACGGGAAGCATCCGCGAGCGGCTCGACGAGGCCATCAGAGAGGCTGCGCGCGCGCTTGGCGTCGACGGGGACCTCCCGGACCTGGAGCTGGGACGGGCCAAGTCGTCCGAGCGCGGCGAGTATGCGAGCTCGGCCGGTATGAAGCTCGCCCGGGTGCTCAGGCAGCCTCCGCAGCAGATCGCCGGCCGTCTGGCGGAGACGATCGCCGTTCCTGACGGGGCGGCGGCAGTGGAGGCCGTCGGCGGCTACGTGAACTTCCGGCTCACGCCGCAGTGGCTGCAGAAGCTGGTTATGCACGTCGCCGCAACCGGCCCGCGCTACGGAGCGATGGACATTGGGAATGGCGAGAGGCTGCAGGTCGAGTTCGCGAGCGTCAACCCAACAGGCCCGATGCACATAGGCCATGGTCGGGGAGCGATCCTGGGCGACTCGATCTGCCGCCTGCTCGAGTTCACCGGCCACCAGGTGCAGCGCGAGTACTACGTCAACTCGGACAACACTCAGACGCGCCGCTTCGGTGCGTCGGTGTACGCGCGCCTGCACGGCCAAGAACCGCCGGAGGGCGGGTATGTCGGCGAGTACGTGACGCAGCTTGGGGAGATGGCGCGCCACGACCTGCCTGGCGTCGAGCAGCTGCCAGAGGCAGAAGCTGAGCCGAAGCTGCGCATGTTCGCGATGGAGAAGGTCATCGATCAGACGAAGGCGACGGTGGCGCGCTTGAACATTCGCTACGACGAATGGTTCTGGGAGAACACGGTCTGGGAGACGGGCCTCGCCCAGGGTGCGATCGAGCGCCTGCGCGAATCGGGCTACCTGAAGGAGCGGGATGGGGCGCTGTGGTTCGGCCCTGCCCTACAGGAGCTGGAGGGTGAGCCCGTCCAAAAAGAGCTGGCGGAAGAGGAGGACCGCGTCGTCATCCGCTCCAACGGCCAGCCGACGTACTTCGCCTCAGACCTGGGCTACCTGCTGAGCCGCTTCGAGGTGCGCGGCTTCAACCGGGTGATCGAGGTCTGGGCCGCCGACCACCACGGATATGTGCCGCGCATGAAGTCGGCGGCGGCCGCACTCGGGATCGACCCGGCGAAGCTCGTGGTCATCCTCCATCAGATGGTCAATCTGAAAGAAGGAGCCGCGGGCAGCGCATCAATCAAAATGTCCAAGCGTGCCGGGCGGTTTGTAATGCTCGATGAGCTGATCGACCGCGTGGGCTCCGATCCGGTGCGCTATTTCTACTTATTGCGCTCGCCCGACACGACGATCGAGTTCGACCTCGAGCTCGCGGTCACGCAGAGCAACGAGAACCCCGTCTACTACGCGCAGTACGCGCACGCCCGGCTCGTCAACGTCGAGGCGACGGCGCTAGAAAAGCATTCCCGGCTCCCGGAGCAGGCGGATGTGTCTCTGCTTGTTGAGCCGTGGGAGCTGGACGTGGCCCGCCAACTGGCGTTCTGGCCGGAGGTCGTCGAGGATGCGGTTCGGCTGCTGGAACCGCATCGCATTCCGTACTACGTGCAGGATCTCGCGACCGCCGTCCATCGCTTCTACCACGCCGGAAACGAAAGGAGCGAGCACCGGGTGGTGGTCGACGACGTGGACCTGACACGGGCGCGCCTGGAGCTGTGCCGTGCTGCGCGTCACACTTTGAAGACCGCGCTCGACCTGATGGGTGTGAGCGCGCCCGACCGCATGTAGCCTTTTCGCCTCTCCCCATCGGGGATAGGGTCGGGGAGAGGGGCCGCTGGGCCCACACAAAAAAAGGAGAGATACTTGGACGTCACCTGGCTCGGGCACGGCTGCTTCAGGCTGCGAGGTCGCGGTGCGGCCGTCGTCACGGATCCCTACCCGCCGGCAATCGGGCTCAAGCTGCAGCGGCTCGAAGCCAACCTCGTCACAGTCAGCCACGAGCATGAGAACCACAACTACACCCAGGTCGTGCGGGACGCATACGAGATCCGTGGCCCGGGTGAGTACGAGGTGGCCGGGGTCAGCGTGATCGGTGTGCCCAGCTACCACGACGCCGAGAAGGGAGCCAGGCACGGGCGCAACACGATCTACCTGATCGAGATCGACGACGTGCGCGTTTGCCACCTCGGCGACCTGGGCAGCGCCCTCGACGACGCCGAGGCGGAGGCGACCTCTGCGCCCGACGTCCTGCTGGTGCCGGTCGGCGGGCGCACGGTGATCAACGCCGCCCAGGCGGCGCAGGTCGTCCGGCAGCTCGAGCCGCGATTCGTGGTGCCCATGCACTACGCGATACCGGGCCTGAAGCTGGAGCTCGACCCGCTGGACCGCTTCCTGAAGGAGATGGCCGTGACCGCGGCGGAGCCGCAGCCAAAGCTGTCCGTGCAGGCCTCGTCAGGGGAGTACGACACGAAGGTGATCGTCCTGGAACCAAGAGTGGAGCCAAAGTCGTAGCACCAGCGTCGCTTGGGCGGCCGGGCTTGGCCCGGTCGCGACTTTGTTTCACCTCACCCCAAGCGTGGCAAGGAGCCCTTCAATGAGGCTCGCTTGGAACCGCGGCGGGGCGAAAGGAGAGCAGGCACGCCAGCGGGAACACGGCCTGCCGATGCGATAGTAGGTCCCATCCTGCTCGCGCTCGCGCGCAGAGGGAACCATTCGGGTTCCCTCTCATATGTAAACCCGGTAACATCTTTAAAACCGCCCTGGAGGTCTGAATGTCGAAGTACGTTTTCGTGACCGGGGGTGTCGTCTCCTCGTTGGGAAAGGGCATCACTGCGGCGTCGATCGGGAACATCCTGAAGGCCCGCCACCTCTCCGTCTCCCTTCAGAAGCT
>PLYZ01000069.1 GCA_003151935.1 Candidatus Dormiibacterota bacterium
GCGGTCGAGGAGGGCATCGTCTCGGGCGGCGGCACCGTTCTGGTCAGAGCCCAAGAGGTGCTGAAGGACGGCCTCGGCCTGGCCGGCGACGAGCTCACGGGCCTGCGCATCGTCGAAAAGGCGCTCGAGGAGCCGATCAGGCAGATCTGCGCGAATGGAGGCAAGGAGGGTTCCCTGATTCTCCAACGTGTCCGCGAGATGAAGCCCGGTGGGGGTTACGACGCTTTGAAAGATCGCTTCGTGGACATGTTCGAGGCTGGCATCGTCGATCCCGCGAAGGTGACCCGCTCCGCCCTGCAGAACGCTGCCTCCATCGCGGCTATGGTGCTGACCACCGAGGCGATCGTCACCGAGGTCCCGGAGAAGCGGGGCGAAGGCTCGCCACCGATGCCCGAGATGTAGAGCACGCCAATACGCTCGCTGTAATGGTGTGGCAAGGATGTAGCACGCGGTTGTGAGGCGACCCCAAGACTGATCCAGCGGTAGGGCGAGCCTCTGACCAGGTCGGAGACCGAACTCGGCTCAGTCCTTACAGAGACCCCATCTGAATTCCTAACGACTCGCGGCCGGGGCTGCGGACTTATGCGCCCGGAATGCGAGGCTGTTCTCGAGAAGCTGCCGGACCTCTTCGTCCGTGGTGGGGGCGAACTCCGCGTACCACTCGCCGACGGCGGCGAAGAATGCGGGCTGGTTGAGGCAGACGAAGCCATCGGCAAGGCGGGCGATCTCCCCGCATGTAGGTTGCGGACCGACCGGCACCGCGACGACAATGGAGGCCGCTCCCCGGGCACGAAGAGCAGCAATCGCCGCCTGCATACTCGAGCCGGTGGCCAGGCCGTCGTCGACCAGGATCACGGTCTGGTCGGTCGGGTCCTCGCCTGCCCACTCTCCCCGATACACGCGCTCGCGCCGCTCGAGCTCCACCGCCTCCCGGGCGGCCACGCTGTCGATGATCCGATCGGGTATCCGCAAGGCGCGCACGACGTCCGGGTTCAAGACACGCACGCCGCCAGAGGCGATGGCTCCCATGGCGAGCTCCGGCTGGCCGGGCAAACCAAGCTTTCGGACGACGATCACATCCAGTGGGACCGCCAGCGCCTTTGCCACCTCGTACCCGACCGGGACCCCACCGCGTGGGATCGCCATCACCACGACATCAGGGCGATTGCGGTAGTCGACGAGTCGCGTCGCGAGGCGCTTACCCGCGTCGTAGCGGTCGCGAAACGGTCTCCGTCCGTCACTCAACATGGTGCTCCTGGGTTGGAGTCTGATCCGCGATCGCTGAACCGGGAAGCGGATTGATACCCCCAACCTCGGGGGCGATCGGCCCTAACCCACGAGGATGGCCGCCTGTCTGGCCGGTTTCTGGCGCAGCTATGGCCTGGCCTCGGCCCGGCTACACGTTGACCAACCTGCCATCAACGGTCTTCGGCCGGCTGATGGAGGCGAAGACTGGCCTCGCGGTGCTGGCCGTCACGCTCGCCGTAGTCCATGCGCTCACAGGCCGCCGCAACGCTTCCGGGATGGCGATGGCTCGCCGTCGTCTCGGCTCTGCCGTACTGCGAGGAGGGCACCGGGGGATTCCACGACGAAGTGATCCATCAAGACGCCCGCGGCCCTTTCCACCATCTCAATTTCCTCTTTGATGGAATCTGTATCCATGGCTGGAGGCTAAACCCGTACCGGATACCCCCATAGGGTCTGCTGGCCCGCTGTGGACAGGACGTACGGCACTGGATGCCCGGCGAGCTGGCTCATAGCCTTACCTCATCAACCAAAAGGAGACTTGATCGAAATGATGTGGGGCTATACGGACGGCTGGAGCATGCTGTGGATGGGCGGGATGATGGTCCTGTTCTGGGCCGGCATCATCGCGTTGGTGGTTTTCGCGGTCCGAGCGTTCGCTGGACCTAGAGGCACCGACCAGGCCATTGATGTTCTTCGGCGGCGGCTTGCGAGCGGCGAGATCAGCCAGGAGGACTACGAGAAGACGCGCAAGGCGCTTCAGGGTTAGCCGGCCATGCGCTCAAGAGTCTTGATATTCGGGGTGGGCGCCGTCGCAGCGTCGTTGCTGCTCGGCGTTGCCGGCATTGCGACGGGTCGGATCGGCGACTGGTCGACCGGCGCGCCAGGCGGAATGATGGGAACGGTGTTTAACGTCGGTGGCGCAGGCAACATCGGAATGGATCGAGCCGTCAAGGTCGCCCAGGACGTGGCGGCCTCCTATCCAACCGGAGGCCTCGTGGCCGACGAGGTGATCGAGTTCAGCAACAACTACTACGCCTCGATCCGCGAGCAGAGCACCGGCGTCGGCGCATTTGAGGTTCTGATCGACCGCACGACCGGAAACGTGATCAGGGAGCCGGGGCCCGACATGATGTGGAATACCAAGTACTCGCCGATGGGCGGGGACATGATGGGCGGCTTTGGGTTCACAGACTCGGGGCCGATGACCGTGACCGGGCAGCAGGCTCAAGACATCGCGCAGCAATGGCTCAACGCTAATCAGGGTGGCGCAAGCGCGAAGACGGCTGACCCCTTCTATGGCTACTACACGGTCGACTTCGAAAGGAACGGAACGCTGGTCGGGATGCTGTCTGTAAACGGTTATTCCGGCCAGGTCTGGTACCACAGCTGGCATGGCACCTTCATCCAGGTGAGAGATCTCGGCGCGTCGAGCGCGACATGAAACAGACGGATACCCCCAAGGGGTATGCTGTAAAGATGCCAGGCTACAAATCTCATAAGGCTCAAGTGCAGGGTCGGCTCAGGCGGATCGAAGGTCAGGTTCGCGGCGTCCAGAAGATGGTTGACGAGGACCGCTACTGCATCGACGTGCTCACGCAGGTTGGTGCAGTGAAGGCGGCGCTGGACGCGGTCGCCCTCCTGTTGCTCCAGGACCACACCGAACACTGCGTGGTCGAGGCCATCCAGGCGGGCGACGGCTCACAGAAGGTTCGCGAGCTCAACGACGCGGTCGAGCGTCTCATCAAGGGACGGTAAAAGTGCCGATCCGAACCACCCGCAGGATGGGAATGCCGACGGCGGTACACCTTTGAACCCCGCGGATATCGCCGTTGTCGCCGGTGGGCTGGTACTGACCGGTTTGCTGGGCTGGTTCTTCTTCGGGCCAAAGAAGGCCCACTCGGCGGATTTGGTCGGGAACATTCAGGAAGTCAAGGTGACTGTCAAGGGCGGTTACTCGCCCGATCTGGTGCGGGTTCGGCAGGGCGTTCCATTGCGTATCGTCTTCGACCGCCAGGAAAGTGGCGAGTGCACATCCCGGGTGGTCTTTCCGGACTTCGCGTTGAACAGGTCGCTCTCCGCATACGGTCAGACGACAGTCGAGCTCCTGCCGGACCGTGCAGGTGAGTTCGGCTTCGCCTGCGGGATGAACATGATCCACGGCAAGCTGATCGTCGAGCCACAGGCCAATGGTCACGGCGGAGCCGCTCCGGTTGCTCGGGAGAACGATCCGCCCCGCCCCGATCCTGACCGCGCGAACGAGCCGGACCAGCTAACCGAGGACCACGAGATGGCCGAGCGTAAGGCCGAGATCAGAGATCTCACGCGGCGCGCAGCGCTGGGCGCAGTGCTCACCGCTCCGGTGCTGTTCGCTGTCATGGCAGGCAACTTCGTTCCGGTCGGGATACTGGGCAACCACTGGCTGCAGCTGGCGCTGATTACGCCGGTGATGTTTTATTCGGGCTGGCCCATCCACCGCACCGGCTGGCTCAGCCTTCTCCACCGGCAGGCTGAGATGAACTCGCTGATCACGCTGGGCAGCTCCGCGGCGTTCGGCTACAGCTTGGTGGTGACGGTGGCTCCGGCCATCCTGCCGGCCGGACTCCGTGAGGTTTACTTCGAGGCAGTCGGCGTGATCATCACGCTGATCCTCGTGGGCCGGCTTTTCGAGGCGCGCG
>PLYZ01000017.1 GCA_003151935.1 Candidatus Dormiibacterota bacterium
CGACGACTGGCAGGCCTGTTGGACAAAGTCACGGCCGGGCAAAGCCCGGCCGACCCTGCGACGTTAGCGGTCAGAAAATCGACTCGAATGGCTGAAAAGCCCTTCTTCGAGCCGCTCTCCGCACGCGACGCGTGGTTTCTCTACGCGGAGCGACCACACACGCCGCTCGACATCGGCACCGTCTACGTGTTCGAGGGCGGTTCTCGGGTACCGGGCGGACGCGGCGCGCTGGGGGTCGAGGAGACGGTCAAAGAGAGGATCCATATGGTTCCGCGCTACCGGCAGCGCATCCACCGCGTGCCATGGAACCTCGCGCATCCCGTCTGGGTCGACGACCCGCACTTCGACCTCGGCGCGCATATCCGCCGTGAGGTGCTGCCGCCGCCAGGAGACGGCGCGTCGCTCAGGCGCCTGGTGATGCGGATCCTGGCGCGTCCGCTGGACATGCGCCGGCCGCTTTGGGAGATGACGATCGTCACCGGTCTGCGCGGCGACAGGGTGGTGATCGTCAACCGTGCCCACCACGCGATGGTCGATGGCGTGTCATCGGTCGACATCCTGGCGCTGTTGCTGGATCCCGAGCCCGAGGGCTACACGCCCGAGCCGCCGGCGGATGGCTGGCAGCCTCGGCCCGCACCGTCGGACTGGCAGCTGATCCGGCCTCTCCTGTGGAACTTCCATCCAGCGGAGAAAGGTGAGCGGACTCGGCTGCCCGCGCTCTGGCGCACACGACGCCTGCCATGGACCGGCATGCTGCGGCTGAGCGGCACGATGTTCAGGCCGAGTCCCGACCTCTTCTTCAACCGCAAGATCGGTACCCAGCGCACCGGGCGCGGGCTGAAGGTTCCGCTTGCATCGTTCAAGGCCCTGAAGGACCGCTTCGGCTGCACCGTCAACGACGCGGTGCTTGCGGTGGTCTCGGAGGGTCTTCACCGCTGGTTCAAGGGCCGCGGCGAGAGCGTGCCCGAGAAGGTGCGTGTCTTCTGTCCCGTCAGCGTCCGCAGCGACGACGGACATGGCCACCTCGGGAACCAGATCAGCGGCATGGTGCTGGAGCTGCCCACCGGCGATCTGACCATCGAGCAGCGGCTGCGCCAGATCAAAGTGACCACCGGCGATTTGAAGCGCACGCGGCAGGCGGTCGCCGCCGACAAGCTGGCAGGTCTTGCGGACTGGGCTCCGGCGTCCCTTCTGGTGCTGGCCGGCCGGCTGATGTCGAACCCACAGGCAGGAGCCAACATCAACGTCACCAACATCCCCGGTCCGCAGTTCCCGCTTTACTCAGGGGGCGCCCAGCTCCTGGAGGTGTGGCCGTTTGCGCCGCTTTACCCGTCGATGGGGCTCGGCGTCGCGATCGTCTCCTACAACGGCGATGCGTATTTCGGGCTCACCGCGGACCCGGGCATCGTCCCCGACGTGGAGGAGTTCACCACCAGGCTCGAAGAGGCCGCCGCGCAGTGCACGGAGCTGGCGACTGCGGGTTAGCCCTGTGCGTTTTTCCAATTTCGTGGCTTGTAGGCCGGATTCAATCCGGCCGTCCCCGACGTACTTGATTCCCGCGATGCGTCGCCAGGAGTAGCCACTAAATCAAGTCCCCTCGATATACCGGAATGGGAGCAGCCACGCGCGTAGCGCCTGGCGATCAGGGAAAACCATCCGGGTTTTCCCTGATACCTCTAGCTCTCCAGGCTGAAGCGCATCGTGTTCTGGCCGATGGCGATCAGGTCGCCGTCGGCCAGCTGCTTTTCGATCACGGGCTCGCCGTTGACCAGGGTGCCGTTGGTGCTCCCGAGGTCGCTGATCCAGAAGAATCCGTTGCGCACCTCGATCCTGCCGTGGTGACCCGAGGTCGCCGGGTCACCGACGACGACTTCGTTGTCCGGCGCCCGGCCGACGGTCACCATCTGGCTGGGGAGTGCGACGATCCGGCCCGCAAACGGCCCTGACTCGAAGGTGAGTAGGGCGGCGAAGGCCGTGCCCGCGGCGATATGCTCAATCGGCACTGCCTGAAGCGACACCGTGCGCCGGGAGTCGGACGGCGCCTCGGAGTGCTGCCACGCGGGGATGATCGAGGTTGCCTCCTCGAACGTCTCGGGCTGCGGCGTGGGAGATCCGTTGCCGGGTGACGTGCTACCCGGCCAGCGCACCATCGTGGACGGGACGCCGTCGTCGTCAGGGTTGGGCACGGGTGGGCGCGTGACCTGGGTCGACTGCGCGGACGGCTCCGGCTCGGCAGCCATGACAGCCGGCTCGGGCGCTGGTTCCACTTCCGCCGCGACCGGGGGTTCGGCCGGCTCGGACTCCGACGCGGACTCGACGGCAGCGACCGGGGGCTCTGGTTCAAGCTCCGGCTCCGGCTCGGCTTCGGGCTCCGACTCCGGCTCAGGTTCGGCTGCGACCACGGGCTCTGATTCCGGCTCCGGTTCAGATTGGGGGGCATGATCGGGCTCTCGCCCGGGATCGGAGTCCTGCTCAGCCTGCAGCCAGGGTTCCGAAGCTTCGGGCTCCATCCCCTCTTCCGCCGGCGGGGCGGGGTGCGCCTCGACCTCCTCCACATCTTCTTCCGCCCCCGCCACGGGTAGGGTCGGGTTCAGGGGCGCCTCGAGCTCTGCAACCGGCTCCGGCTCCGGCTCCGCTTCGGCCTCTCCCACGGCCTCCGGCTCGGGGAGATCAGGGAGCGCCTCAGGTTCGGCGAGCTCCGCCTCGGACGCCGCCGCATCCACCACCGGCTCGACCGGGGCCAGGGTCTGGAGCACCATCGTGTCCGTCTCCACCTCCGCTTCGGGCGCCGGGGCCTGCAGCTCGGCGAGGGCAGCGGGTTCGGCGTCCGCCGGCTCAGGCTGCGGCTCCGGCTGCGGCTCGGGCACGGCCTCCTCAGCGGGCGGAGCCGGCACCGCCGCTTCCATTGGCATCGGAGCCGGTATCGCCGGCTCGGATGGCAGCTCGCGCGTCGCGAACGTGGGTACCGGAAGCAGCTGGGTGGCGGCCTCGCTGATGGGATCCGTCGCCGCCGTGCCAAGGAAGCGCTCGAACCAGGCGGAGATGCGGCGCAGGCGCTCCACGCGACGGTCGGGCCGTCCGTTGCGCGAGAGATCGTGCGACTCCTCAGGGAAGCGAACCATCTCGACCGTCTTGCCCAGCAGGCGCATAGCGCCGAAGAGCTCTTCGGACTGGGAGATGGCGCAGCGCAGATCCATCTCGCCACACGTGAGCAGGAGCGGCGTCCGGATGTTCTGCACGTACCGGATCGGCGAACGCCTCCAGAGCTCGTCGAGATCTGGCCAGGGCGGAGGCCCGAGCTCGAGGGTGCCCCAGAGCACGATGTCGTGCTGGGCGTACTCGCTCACCAGGTTGGAGATGGAGCGCATGGAAACCGCGGCGGAGAAGCGATTGGTCTGGCCGATCGCCCAGTTGGTCATGTAGCCGCCGTATGACCCACCACCGATTCCCAATCGATTCGTGTCGACGTAGCCGGTTCGTTCGATGGCCTGGTCGAGCGCGCTCATCAGGTCCAGGTAGTCCTTGCCACCCCAGTCGCGAACCACCTCGCGGCGGAAGCGCTCGCCGTAACCATCCGAGCCGCGCGGATTGACATACAGCACCACGTAGCCCATGCCGGCAAGCACCTGCAGTTCGTGGAAAAACGCCCAGCCGTACTGGCCGTGCGGACCGCCATGGACCTCCAACACCGTCGGGTGCAGCTTCTGCGCGTTGAGCGCCTCGGGCTTCAGCAGCCAGCCTTCGATCACCCAGCCGTCTGGCGCGGTGAACTCGTGGCGCTCCGGTTGGGCGACATATCGGTCGTGCAGCCACGGGTTGAGGTCCGTGAGCCGCGCCTCCGCGCCCTGGGTGAGTATGTGCAGCTCACCCGGCTGACTCGCGTCGGACGCGGCGAACGCCACCACCCCGGACGCGAGGTCGAAATCGAAGATGCGCCGCTGGCCGCCGGCCTCCTGGCGGATGGCGCCCTCCAGGTCGCAGGAGTACAAACCGGCGACGCCTGGACCGCTGGCGAGGAAGTAGATCCGGTCTCCATCTTGTGACCAGCAGAGCCGGCTGCCGTGGCCGGCCTTCATGTCGGTAATCACCGTGTCGGACACGGCCTGGTCGAAAGCGGCGGTCAGGCAGCGCGGTCCCTCACCCGTCAGCGGCACCACCCACAGGCGCTCCAGAAACCCGTTGTCCGGGCCGTTCGGAGCGATGAAGGCGATGAGATCGCCCCGCGGCGACCATGCGGGCGAGGCCAGGTTGAGGCCGCCTCCAAGCCGGTGCCGGTTCCCGGCGAGGTCGACCACGTACAGGTTCAGCTCGCGTTGCATGTCGGCCGCCGGCTCCGCGTTTCCCGACACGACCAGCCTGTTGCCGTCGGGCGACCAGTCGAACCCGGTGACGTCCCAGGCGCCGGTGGTCAGCTGAGTAACGGTCCCGCCAAGCGCCGACACAACAAAGAGGTGGTGATACCTGCCGTCGACAAAACCCTGGCCGTCGTGCTTGTAATTGAGTCGCCGGGCAATCCGGGCCACAGGGGTGCGGCGCAGCTGGTCTCGTCCTTCCGGCGGGCGCGGGTCGTCCACCACCGCCTCCGGGTCGGACAGCACTGTGCCGATGAAGGCGATCCTGCTTCCGTCGGGAGACCACAGCGGGCTCGAGGCGCCTTCCGAGACAGAGCTCAGCTGCCGGGTCTCGCCTGCGCCGCCGATGTCGAGCACGAAGAGCTGATCCGCCGGGCCGGCCTTGCTCATGAACGCAAGGCGGCGACCGTCAGGCGACCATTCCGGGGAATGATCTCGTCGAGGGGCGCCTGTCGGCTCGATCGGCTCCGGCTCGAGAAGCCTGCGAACCACGACCCGGCTGCGGTTCTGCCGCGCCTCCGCATCGGCCGATCCGAGCTGATAGGCGACGCGTTCGCCATCGCGACTCAGCCGGACGTGGTCGATCCAGCGAAATCGATAAATGTCTTCGGCGCCAATCGGGGCGAGCACAGGCGTCCACCGATGCTATCAGTAGGCAACATGCTTTCGGTAACCGACCATGTGAGCACGGCACCGTATCGTCTGCGGGTACACCACCTGTGATGACTCGACTCAGCCGCCGCCAGGCGGCCATCCGCGGGTTCGGCTGGGGCGCGATCGCCGGGCTGGCGTTCGTCGCCCTGATGTACCTGGCGAACCTCTTGCTGGGACTTCGAACTCTTCCTCAGCTGCTCAACCAGCCGCTCCTTTCGATCATGCCCGGCTTCGTCTTCGGCTTCTTGATCGACACGCTCCAGCACGGCGGTAAGGTCGTCGAGGAATTCGGGCTGATCGTCGCGATGGTCGTCGGGCTGGGCGTGCTGGGCGCCGCCTGGGCCGTCGCGAGCCGCCGCTGGAACACCCAGTACCTGGCCCTGACGTTCGCCGGCATCGGCTGGCTGGTGGTGGCGGCGATCTTGCTGCCGCTCGGTGGCGCGGGCTTCCTGGGCTTGAACGACGGGCCGGCCACGCCCATCATCTGGGCCGCGCTGTTCGCCGTTTACAGCGTCGTGCTGCAGCTGGGCCGCGACGCGAGCGGCGACGCCGCCGTGGACGAGGGACGGCGGCGGCTGCTCGGCACCCTGCCGATCACGATCGGGGCGATCAGCCTCGGCGTGCTGGCTTTCAGGCTGCTGCCCGACTGGTATTCGGCGATCTTCAACCCGCCGGAGGCCGGCCTGCGGGGTCCGGCGCCGGAGATCACGCCGGTGGAGAACTTCTACGTCGTGTCGAAGAACTTCAGCGATCCGGTGGTTGACGCGCAGGGATGGAGTTTGGCCGTGGGCGGGCTGGTCGACCGGCCGCTCAAGCTGTCGCTTACTGACCTCCGAGCGCTGCCGGGCATCAACGAGTACGTGACTCTGGAGTGCGTCAGCAATGACGTTGGGGGCGGCCTGATGAGCACCGGCAGCTTCACCGGGGTCAAGCTGGCCGACCTCATCGACATGGCCGGGGCTCGGGCGTCGGGGACGTGGGTCGCGTTCACGGCTCGAGATGGATATACGGAGAGCATTCCGGTCAGCATGGTGCGGGCCTCCCCGGAGATCATCGTCGCCTACGATCTCGACGGTGCGCCCCTGCCCGTGAGCCATGGGTTCCCGGCGCGCATGGTGATCCCGGGCCTCTACGGCATGAAGGGCCCTAAGTGGCTCGACCGAATCGATCTCGTCAATCACGAGAGCGGCGGTTACTGGGAGCAGCAGGGCTGGGACCACAACCCAATCGTCAAGACCACTTCGCGCATTGATATGCCCAAGGACAGCGACGTCATCAAGCTCGGTCCGGTATCGGTCTCCGGCGTGGCGTTTGCGGGGACGCGAGGGATCGTCAAGGTGGACGTGAGCACTGATGGCGGGGCTAGCTGGAGCGCGGTGCCCTTCCGCGCGCCGCTTTCGAGTTGGACATGGGTGTTGTGGACGATGGATTGGACGCCGCCGAAAGAGGGCGCTTACCGGCTTGTGGTGCGGGCCACCGATGGGTCGGGCAATCTGCAGGATAAGAACAGCACGCCTAGCTACCCGAATGGGGCTTCTGGGTACCACTCCATCCACGTCGACATTAGTAAGTAACCGGGCGGGAGAAGGACTGGGAAAAGGAACGCGCGCCGCGAACCGTCTCGGCGCCGACGATGCGGGCGTTACGAGTAAGAGACAAAGGCTGCCGGTTTCCCGGCCGCGACCGCAGGTCAACTGGTCGAGTCCTCATCACATCATTCACTGGGCAAGAGGTGGCCCGAACAATCTGCCAAACATGGGTCTGGTCTGCTACTACCACCATCGGTTCGTGCATGAAGGCGGCTGGCAGGTTATCAAGTCGGGCAGGGAGTTCAGGTTCCTGCCACCGGAGCGGGTCGTGATGAGGCGGGCGGGCGGGCCGGGTTTGAGGTAGGCGGCTTGCCCCTACTTCATCGTCCAGAGAGCTTTCACCGTGTCCCAGCCCATCTTGAGCATGCCCTCCTTGCGAAGCATCTTGAAGATCTTCGACTGCTTCTCCCACTTCGAGGCGCCGTCGACACGGAAGAACTCGTCCAGCGCACGGTCCATCACCTGTGGGTACTTGGTCAGCATCTGGGGATTGTGCTCGAGCAGCGGCACCGCGCCGTCGTACTTGCGCATGTCGGCCATGATCCAGGAGTGGTCGAGCCTGCCTTTGTACTCGGCCAGCCGGCGCTCCGAGAAGTCCTCGGCCTCCTTGCAGTGAACCACCGTCTCGCCCGCCAGCCGGCCTGACTCCATCGCGAGGTTCGAGCCTTCGCGGTGCACCGGGTTGGAGAGCATCGCCGCGTCGCCGCACACCAGGTAGCCCGGACCGTAGACCTTGGGGATCCCGCGATGACCGCCCTCCGGGATCAGGTGCGCCAGGTACTCCACCGTCTCGGCGCCGCGCAGCAGCGGCTTCACCGCGGGGTGCTTCTTGAAATGCTCCATCAGGTCGTTCGGGCTGCGCAGCGTTTGGTTGAACTCGCTCAGCAGCGCGCCTCCACCGACGGACAGCGTGTCCTTGTTCGTGTAGATGAACATGAAGCCGGACATGCCCATCGTCGAGTCGCCGAAGCACTCGATGGTGCACCCGTCGCCCGGATCGCAGTTGAACCGTTCCTCGATCAGTCCTGCATCGAGCTGCATGATCTCTTTCACGGCCATCGCGACCTCGTTCGGGCGCAGCTTCCGGCGTAGGGGCTTGCCATCGATCAGGGTTTTCTCGAGCAAGCCCGTACCCAGGCCGATGCCCTCGCAGACGATCGTCACGTCCGCATAGACGTCGTCGCCTCGGCCCGTCCCGGCACCAACCACGCGGCCGTTCTTGACGATCAGCCGATCGACCACGGTTTCGGGCACGACCACCGCGCCGGCCTTCTCGGCCTGCTCGGCAAACCACGCATCGAACCGAGCCCGGAGGACTGAGTAGGAGTGCGGCTTCGTCTTGTTGCGGAGGTTCTTGTAGTCGAGACCGATGGCAGCGTCGGGCGTCATCATCCAACGCCGCTCTTCGATGATCGGACGCTCCAGTGGAGCCTCCTTCCACGCGTCGCCTACGATCTCTTCGAGGTAGTGGTTGTAGAGGATGCCCCCCATCACGTTCTTCGAGCCCGGCCTGGCTCCCCGCTCCAGCAGGGCGACGTTTAGACCGGCCTTGGCCATGGTGATTGCGGCGGCCGAGCCCGCCGGACCGGCGCCGACGATCACGGCGTCGAACTTCTCCTCGTCAGCCATTCACGCAAATTGAAACTCATTGGGCTGACGGGCGGCGCCGGCTCTGGGAAGTCGACCGTGTCCGCGATGCTGCGGGAGCTCGGCGCGGTCATCGTCGACGCGGACGAGGCTGCCCACGCTGCGTACGAACCAGGCAGTCCTGGCTTCGACGCGGTGGTCCTCGAGTTCGGGCCCGAATACGCACGGGACGGGCGCATCGACCGCGCGGGGTTGGGCGAGCTCGTCTTCCACGACCCTGACGCCCGTAGCCGCTTGAACGCGATCGTGCACCCCCTCGTGAGGGATTGGATGGCGGCGGGCACCGCCGAGGCGATTGAGGCCGGCGCTGAGGTCGTCGTGCAGGACGTTCCCCTGCTTTTCGAGAACGGGCTCGAGCACCTTTATTCGACGGTCCTGCTCGTCTATGTGCCCGAGGACTTTCAGCTAAAGAGGCTGGTCGAAGGCCGCGGCCTCACCGAGGACAGGGCTCGGGCGATGATCGCCGCGCAGATGCCCATCGAGGAGAAGCGCAAGCTCGCGGCCCACGTGATCGACAACAGCGACACCCGCGGGGCGACCCGGCGGCAGGTCGAGCGCATCTGGAAAGAGTTGCTCGCGACGTAGGCCGGCTAGACGACCCCCAGGCCTTTCAGCTCGTCCAGGCGGCGCGCGTCGACTCCCACCTCGGCCAGCACCTCGGAGGTGTGCTCACCGAGGCCAGGGGCGTCCCGCCGCCGCCAATCGTCACGCAGCTGGACGGCGGGACGCACCTCGACGCCGGTCTTCCGGTCGGAGATCAGGCGGCGTGCCGCGACCTGAGGATGCGACGCCACCTCGTCCAGCTCAAGCACAGGCTCGCAGCACGCGTCGAGACCGGCCAGCTCCTGCTCCCACTCCGAACGGGAGCGCGAGGCGAACAGCGCCTCCATGTCTCGATGGACCCGCTCTCCCTCATCGCCCTCGGCGAACTGGAGGCCGACCAGGTCCGGACGTTCAAGCGCGATGCACAGCGCGGCCCAGAACTTGGGCTCGAGCGCGCCGACGCTGTAATAGCCGCCCCCTTTGCAGGCATACACCCGGTAGCAGGCGTGGCGGCCGGCCAGCCGCTGATCTCCACGACGGACCTCCTCTCCGCCGCCCTGTGCCGCCAGGACCAGCGCGAGCCAGCTCACCGCTGCGTCCGTCATCGAGACGTCCAGCCATCGTCCTTCGGCGCCTCGCTGCACCGCGACCAGCGCGCCGAGGATGGCGACGGCCGGCTGAAGGCCGCCTCCGCCGATATCCGCCACCTGAACCGACAGCGGTACGGCCGGCCCACCCCTCCCGCCGTTGAGTCCCAGACCACCTGCGGTCGCCATGTAGTTCAAGTCATGCCCTGCCCGCGCGGCGAACGGGCCGTCCTGTCCGTACCCCGTGATCGAGCACAGGATGAGCCGCGGGTTGCGAGCTTGCAGGACATCCCAACCCAGGCCGAGGCGCTTCATCACCCCAGGGCGGTTTCCTTCGACCAGGATGTCGGCTTGCTCGGCCAGGCGCAAGAGCAGCTCGCGGCCCGGCTCGGTTTTGAGGTTCAGGGAAAGGCTCCTCTTGTTGCGGTTGAGCGCGTTGAAGAGGACGCTCTGACCATCGACCTGCGGAGGCGTCCAGCGCATGTAGTCGCCACTCCCGGGTTCTTCGATCTTGACCACGTCGGCGCCCATGTCGGCCAGGAGCATCGTGCAGAAGGCGCCGGGCAGGAGGCGGGTCAAGTCGAGAACTCGGATCCCACTTAAAGGCATAGGGCAATTCTCGTCTCCCAGTGGGATCAGCCTTCACCTCCCCACCATGTGAGGAGGTCCGCCCAGCTCGCAAAGCGAGCTCGGCGGGAGGGGGCGTACCCAAGGCAACTCCCCTCGAAGGAGGACAAATCGGTGTCCCCATGCGTTAATACGGCATGAAAGGCATACGTCCCAGGATGCGTCCCAGCAACCCACGACTTGGCGAGATGACGATCAAGGTCCCGGCACCCTTCGCCGGGATCTCCGACCTGGGCTTCACAGCCCAATACCGCGCCCAGCAGTTCAACGAACCCCAGCGTGACGTGCCGCTCCTCATCGAGGGCCCGCAGCCCCCGATGCGAAGGCTGGCCGAGCTTCTGCAGCTGCTCAGCGGAACCGAGTCGGCGGCGTATGAGTGGAGCAACCCGGTGATGCTGAGCGACGAGGTCGTCGTCCTCGCTTTTCGCGACCGCATCGCGAAAGGCGCGACGTTGTCGGACGGCGCCGGCGCGGCGGAATATGTGATGAACCTGGTCTGCCCGGTGGTCTTCACGTTCCTCCGCGACTGCGCGACGGTCGCGCATCTGCGCCTGTCCGAGGTGATAGATATGCGCGTCAGCTCCGAGCAGAATTCCGTCGCCGAGCTGTCGATGCCGCTCGAGCAAATCGTGCAGCCAAACGGCGAGCGGCTGCTCTGGGGCCTCGCCGGCTAAGGCTCTACGGAGTCGGGGAGACGGCCGGGCTCGCGGTCTGCGCGGCGGTCGCCCGGGCGGCGCTCGCCGTCGTAACGGGCGGCGCGGCGATCGCGGCGGGCCCCTGGTTGTTGAAGTACAGCGCCAGCGGCACGACGATGATGCCGACGATGACAGTCAGGACGAAAGTGACCGCGCCCCACTCCTTGCGAAGGACAGACCAGTTCACGAGCGCAGAATTCTACCGAGACTGAGACGCGGACGGATTTCCGGCCGCGGCTCAAGAAGACTAATAGTCGTCGCTGTCCGCCGAGCTGCCCGACAGGCCTTCCTCTTCCTTCTTCTTGCGCTGGTTCAGGAGCCGGATGAAGTCCTGCGCCCGTGCGAGAGCCTTCCAGCGCTCCGGGAAAAAGTCCTGGACCAGGATCTGCTTGTCCGGCAGCTGGTAGACCGTGACGCACCATTTCTGGAGGGTGCGCGAAACCTCAACCTCGAAGTCCTTCTCCGCGGTCTCGTACTTGACAACTTTGTCGTCGTCGAACCTTCTTCTTCCTGATACAGCCATAGGTAATTCACTCGGGTGGGCATTCGGCTCATTGAGCGTCTTTGATTATACCCCCGCTTTCCAGCTCAGACCCCTTCGAGAAGCTCCCGCAGGAGAGGCGCCAGCTCCTCTCGGAGGCCCTCCCGCTTCATGGCCAGCGTGAGGTTGGCGCGCAGGTATCCAGGCACGGTGCCGGTGTCGTAGTAATCACCTTCGAACTCGAGCGCGACGACCGGGTGTGTCCCGAGCGTCCGCTTGATCGCGTCGGTCAGCTGGATCTCCTGGCCGCTGCCGGGTTCTGAGCGGTTGAGCTCGGCGAAAACGGCAGGTGTGAGCACGTAGCGCCCCAGGATCGCGAGGTCCGACGGCTCGGTTCCAGGTTCGGGTTTCTCGACCATGTCGGTCACGTTGTGCAGCCGGCCGTCGCCACCGTCCGTCACCACCACCCCGTAGCGTCCAACCTGGCTGCGCGGGAACCTGCGCACGGCCAGAACGGTCGCGCCTGTCTTGAGGTGCGCATCGATCAGCTGCTTCAGACATGGCTCGGCGCCGAGGATCACGTCGTCCGCGAGAAGGACCGCGCACGGCTCGCCCTCCACCAACCGGCGCGCGGTCCATACCGCGTGACCCAAGCCGAGCGGCTCTTTCTGCTGCAGGTACGTGATGTCGACCTGGTTGCTGAGCTCGTCGACCTCGCTGAGGATGTGCAGCAGGTCGCTCTTGCCCCGCTGCCTGAGGTAGTGCTCGAGCTCGAGCGAGCGGTCGAAATGGTCGACGATGGCCCGCTTGCCGCCGCCGGTGACCATGATCACCTGCTCGATCCCGCTGGCGATGGCCTCCTCCACGCCGTACTGGATGGTCGGCTTGTCGACCAGTGGCAGCATTTCCTTCGGCTGCGCCTTGGTGACAGGGAGAAACCGTGTCCCGAGGCCGGCGGCGGGAAAGATCGCCTTGCGTACAGCAGGCATCGTCATTCGGGCCTCGTCATTGACGACAATCTATCTGTTGGCAACGCTTGACGGTATACGGCCCGGGTTGGAGGGACGCCTCGAGCGCGCGGTCGAGGGCGAGCTCATCACCCGCCACGTCGGTGGCGCAGGCACGTTTGCCACGCCGGCGATGATCGGCCTTATGGAGATCACGAGCCATCGTTCCGTCGAGAATCTGCTGCCCGAAGGGCACACCACCGTCGGCTATGAGGTTCACGTCCGCCACCTCGCCCCGGCGGCCCCGGGGAGCACTGTCGTCGTGACCACCCGGGTCACCGAGGTCAAGGGCAACCATCTCTATTTCGACGTCGAGTGCAGGCAAGGCGACAAGCTCATCGGCTCGGGCATCCACAAACGCGCCATCGTTCCGGCGGCGTTCTAGCGGTGCCTTACTGGGAGCTCGTCACGCGTTCGTTCGCGATCACATGGCGCCATAGATACCTCTGGCTGCTGGCTCTGTTTGCGGGCGAAAGCGGCGGCGGAGCCAGCGTCAACTACGGCTCGCCGGTTCAGTCGAACACGAGTCCTGGAAGCCTTCCCAACTTCGCCTCCTACGCGCAACAGGCTGCGCACTGGCTCAGTCATAACTTCGGCGTTGTGGTGGTGGGTTCGGTGCTGTTCGTCGTCCTCGGGATTGCATTCTTCGTGCTGGCGGCAGTGTGCGAGGGGGCGTTGGTGCGAGCATCCGCCGAGCACGACGCCGAAAGGCCCTTCGGCCTGGGCCGTGCCTGGCAGTCCGGAGTGGCGACGATGGGCCCCATCATCCGTTTCCGGCTCCTCCTGATCGCGCTGGGGCTGCCCGTGTTCATCGTTGTGCTGGGCCTCGTGGCCGGATTGGTGCTGGCGATCCTCAGCCACGACACGGGCCTGGCGGTCGCGCTCGGCTTGCTCGCGCTGCTGATCTTCCTCGCGGCGATCGTCTATGCGATCTACCTGTCCTTCCTGGATCGCCTGGGAACGCGAGCCGTCGTGCTCGAGCTGCTTCGGGCGCGAGCCTCGCTCGGCCGAGGCCACCGGTTGCTGGTGAAACGTCTTGGCCGGGTGCTCCTCGTCTGGCTCTTGTCGATCGTCACGACGATCGTCGTCGGCATAGGCGCCGCGATCGTGCTGGCGATCCTGGTCTTGCCGGTAGTGTTCGCTGGGGTCGCCGCCTACACGGCCGGATCGCCTCTACTCGGGCTGGTGATCGCGGTCGCCGTCCTGATCCTCCTTCCGGTCGTGCTGGTGGTTGAAGGATTCCTGGCAGCGCAGATGTCGACCTACTGGACAGTCGCCTTCAGGCGTCTAGAGCTCGACCAGCCTCCTCCGTACGGCTACCTCTACCAGGCAACACCGCCGGCCGCGCCCACGGCATGAACGCAAAAAGACGCCGTCGCGTGATTACCGCTTCTTGGTTCGTTTGTCAGCCAGGTGCTGGGCGAGTTTTTTCAAACCGGGATTGACGGCGATCACCTTCGGCCCCCTGACCTTCTTGTCCCGCGCTTTAACGTGCGCGCTCTCGCTAGGCGAGACGCGGTCCAGATCGTCGCTCACGGCCTGATGGTAATCACACCTGCCGACGTCGAGCGAGCCGCACATGAGCTGCGGTCCTACCTCTCGCCCACGCCGCTGCAGTACTCACGTGCTTTCACAGACAAAGCCCGCTGCCACGTGCACCTGAAGATCGAGTCGATCCAGCCGATTCGCGCTTTCAAGGTTCGCGGCGCGCTCAACAAGCTGATCCGAATGACCCCCGATCAGCGTGCCGCGGGGGTGATCACCGCCTCGGCCGGAAACCACGGGTTGGGCGTCGCCTACGCAGCCGCGGCCTTCGAGGCGCCCGCCACCGTCTACGTCCCGGAATCGGCCAACCAGTTCAAGGTCGAAGCGATCCGCAGATTGGGCGCCCGCGTGGTTGCCGCGGGACGCAACTACGGCGGGGCGTACGTCGAGGCGCTGGCCGCCCAAAAAGAGGGGGGCGCCACGTTCGTGCATGCGTACGACGACCCGGACGTGGTGGCCGGGCAGGGAACCATAGCGACCGAGCTGCTCTCCGAGCTCAAAGACTTCGACACCGTGCTCGTGCCGATCGGTGGCGGCGGGCTGATCGGTGGGATCGCCCTCTACCTCAAGTCGATGAAACCTGAGATCAAGGTCATCGGCGTCGAGCCCTCCGGGGCGGATGCGATGTCTCGTTCGCTGCGGGCGGGGACCGTCGTCACCCTCGATCGGGTGAGCACGATCGCCGATGGGCTCGCCGCATCGGCACCGGGAGAGCTCACGTTCGAGCTGGCGCGGCGGTACGTCGACGAGGTGGTCCTGGTCGAGGAAATCGAGATGCTGCGCGCGATACGGCTGCTGTTCGAATGGGAGCATTTGCTGGCCGAGCCTGCCGGCGCGGCCGCGCTCGCCGCCCTGCTTTACCACCACCGCCCGGTCCCCAACGAAAGGGTGGTCGTAATCCTGTCGGGCGGCAACGTCACCGACGAAGTCATGCTCCTAGCCCTAAAAACGCGGTGACCCGAGTACCCTGAAGCGGTTCTGTATCGAACTGCTGGGAGGGTTTAACGATGAAGGCCTACGTCCTCATCAACGCGTCACCGGGGCGTGCGCTCGAGGTGGCCAAAAAGATGGAGGGAACCAGCGGCATCACCGCCGCCGACGCCATCACCGGGGAGTACGACGTGATCGCCGTCTGTGAGGCGCCCGACGTGAACTCGATCGGTTCCCTGATCGTCGACAAGATCCAGAAGATCGACGGCGTCTTCAAGACCATCACATGCCTGGCGGTGAAATAGGCGCGGGTGAGGACAGATGTCGCGCGCTAAGCGGCGTTAAGGATCGGTCCTTACTGATTGCTCCCCCGCGGGACCCCCTCCTCTCCGCGGCAACGCTGGGAGGCGCTTTGAGGTGGGACGCTCGGGGACGGCCGGAGTAAATCCGGCCTGATGGCAACGCTTTAGCCTGGTGGTGAGGCGGGGGCCAGTGGTGCGCCTGCGAGCGCGGCGGCCACCTCGGGCAGCCGCGACAGCCACGCCGTCATGCGAGGCATCTCCTGCTCGAAGCTGCCGACCGAGGGCGACCAGGTGAGCTCGCGCCTGGAGTGGGAGTCGTCGAAGAAGTGGTGCCGGCCCAGCACGTCCACCGCATAGGTCCCAGGCCAGACCACCGCGCCGGGCGCCGTGACCATCTCCATCGCGAGCGCTCTCAGGTAGAGCAGGTCATACGGCAGGTTGACGATCGTGCCCCCGACCCCGACTGCTCGGACGGCGGATTCGAGCAGATCGCGCCAGCTCGAGTCGAACCCTCCGACCAGATAGGTGTGGCCGGGGCGGCCGCGGTCGGAGGCCGCGAGACAAGCGCGCCCGACGTCCGCCGCGGACACGAACGTCTGCCTTGCGCGACCGGCGCCTGGAAGCCAGACCCGACCCCTGGCAAGAGACCCCATGAGGCGGGGCAGCATCCAATCTTCTCCCGCGCCGAAAATGCGGGCGGGCCGCACCACGACGACTTCGAGGTCTTCGGCCGACTCCAGCAGCCACCGCTCCTCCCACAGCTTCAAGCGCTCGAATGCGTGGACCGGCCGCAGCGGCGAATTCTCGTTTGCCTGGCCGGGCTGGGCAGGACCGTAGACGTCCGCTGTGGACACGTGCACGATGCGGCGTACTCGCGCGCGCCGCGCCGCGGCGACCAAGCGTTGAAGAAGTGGCGGCGGGATCTTCCGAAACTGAAGCCGGCGGGCCGGCGACCAGGCCTGGGAGCAGTTGAGGACGACCTCGACTCCGGTCATCGTTTCGGCCAGGGTCTCGTCGTCGACATCCGCGTTGAGCTCGATGACCGGCACGTCGGCCGCCAGGGCACGCGAAACCTGATCGCCAAGAAATTCCCCCGCGCCGATGACGAGATGCAACGCGCCAGCGATTAAAGCACGGGGGAGGCAGGCCTCCCCCGTGGAACCCCCTCCAATTCAAAGATTTGTACGGCTGCGTTTTGTAGGTGCAGGCCTGCGAGACGGCCGGAATAATCCGGCCTACAAGCCACGATTTTGTCTTTTCTAATCAAGGGCGGGGGCCCCTCAGGCCCTTGGTCAGGGCCAGCCGGACGTTCTCGACAATCTTCGTCACGCGGCTGCTGAGCTCCCACCAGGCAGGCGCGTCCGGCTTGATCGGCGGACCGATCGTGACGTCGATCCGGCTGAAAGGACGGAGCACGTCGGTGCCGCGAACCGCCACGGGACAGATCGGCACGCCGGCATGCAGCGCGAAGTGGCCAATTCCCACCTTCAGCGGCCGAAGGGCCCTGCCGCGTGAGTAGCGACCCTCGGGAAAAATCAGCACGACGCCGTGTCGATCAAGCACCTGGTAGACGGTGCGGAGCCCAGCCTCGTCGAGCTCGCCGCGCTGCGGAGAGATCGGAAAGACACCGATCAGGGGCAGCAGCGTGCGCTTCCACGCCCGGTTGAAGACGGTCTCCCGTTTGGCCATCGTGTAGATCATCGGAGCCTCCGAGAAGAACGGGATGATGAACGCGGGGTCAAACCATGCCTGGTGGTTGGCGGCGATGATGTACGGCGGGGCCGGGATGTTCTCGAGGCCGGTCACGTCGACGCGAAAGAACACTGAGACGAGCCACCTGACGGCGCGGCGCACCACGCGATAGAGCCGCGGCGGCCGCATCGGGTACGGATGGACGAGCGGGTCGAGCGGGCCGGCGACAAGGTCCCGGTACTCCGGGCTTGTGTACTGCTTCCGATCCCTGCCGGGCTTGTCAGTTGTCGAGGAATCTGCGGAGGACGCGGTTGAACTCCTCTGGCCGTTCGGCCTGGGGCGTGTGCCCGGCGCCTTCGATCACGGCGAGCTTGGAGCGCTGGATCATCGAGTGCGCCAACTCGGCATGGGCCACGGGGAACAGCGGGTCGTCCGCTCCCCAGATCAGCTGAACCGGGATCTTCAGCTCGTTCAACCGTTTCGTCACGTTGTGAGGGCCGCCGAACAGCGCCATCGGAGTCGCCAGGGAGCGAACCGTCGCGAGGTACGCGTCGTGGTATCCGTCCGCGGCATAGAGCTCGCGGAGATTGTCCAGGTAAGCGTCATCCATCGTCCGTTTGAGGTCGTGGCTGGCCCCCGCAAGCCGGCCGGCCAGCCGCCGGATCAGCTGGGACGGCGCTAGGTGCAACGCGTCGCGCGCGACGTTCATGACCGCCTCGCCCAGCTTCGGGATCATGACCAGTCCATAGGACACGTGAACATTGGGGCGTCCAAAGCCGAGCGCGTTCACGAGCACCAGCTTGCTCACGCGGCGAGGATTCTTCAGGGCCAGCTCCAGCGCGATCCGCCCGCCGAGCGAGGCGCCGACGACGGCGGCCGAACGCAGTCCGCGAGCCTCCATGTAGCGCTCGATGAACCGCGTGAAGTACGGGACGCCATAGCGGGCGCGAGGCTTTTCGCTGCGACCGAAGCCCGGAAGGTCTGGCGCATAGACACGATGCCGCTGCGCGGTCGACTCGAGGTTGAAGCGCCATTCGATGTAACCGGATGAGCCAAGACCGTGGATGAAAAGCACAGGCGATCCTCGGCCGCCGTGCGTGTGGTGCACGCGCAGCGAGCCGAGCTCTGTAAATCCAGATCGGAGCGTCTTGCGCGGCCCCCGCATCACAGGTTCGATCATTGCTTCGGAAGGATACGGAGCGGCGCATGCAGGCCCGAGATCCTGGAACCTGAGGCGAACTGAGCGGTCTTCGCGCCTTTGATCACGGTCACCGATCCTGGACCGACCGCCTTCCACTCGCCGTCCGTCCACACCGCGGCGCTGCGTTCGTCGACGCCCAGCAGCGTGTGGCCGGGAACAGCGGCTTGCGCCGACTCGATCCACCGGTGACCGAACGTCTCGAAATGTGGCAGCACCGCCGTCTTGGGCATCAACCCCAGGGCATCGATCGCCCTCCGGTTGAACCGATTCGGCCAGCTCGCACGAACGAGCGTGTCGCTGCCCAGAGCCATGGCGCCGGCCGACGAGCCCGCGAGGGCGGCGCCCTGTCGCCAGGCCAGGAAGATGGAGCGCCACACCGCCGAGCCGCGCAGGACCTGGGCCACCAGGCCCGGGTCACCACCGACCAGGTAGAAGAACCCCCCCTCGCGCGCCCGCTCGGCCAGCACGGCCGATTCGGCGTCCTTCCGCTTCAGGACGGGCAGCTCCATGACGTCGAGACCGAATTGCTTGAACCACGCGATCGCGTGCTGGACTGAGCGTTCGGGATCCTGGCGCGCGGCGGCTGTCGGCACGACGTAGGCCGGCCCAGGCCCGGCTGCCGCAACGAGCATGCGGTCCTGCTCTTCGTTGCCGGGATTGAACTCGTCGCCTCCGACGAGTGCGAGTGCTCCGGCCATGATCCGTAGCATATGGCCGTGCCCGATGCCTCCAAGGTCCGGGTGCGAATCGCGCCCAGCCCCACCGGCTTCGCTCACCTGGGCACGGCCAGCACCGCCCTCTACAACGTGCTGTTCGCCCGCGCCAACGGTGGGACCTTCGTCCTGCGCGTGGACGACACCGACGTCGAGCGCAACCGACCTGAGTACGAGTTGGTCATCTACGAGTCCCTGCACTGGCTCGGACTCGATTGGGACGAGGGTCCGGACAAGGGCGGGCCGGATGGGCCGTATCGCCAGTCAGAGCGCCTCGACCTGTACAAGCAGCACGCCGCGCGCCTGCTCGCCGAAGGCAAGGCGTATCGCTGCTACTGCACGCCCGCCGAGCTGGACGCCGAACGCAAGCTGGCGCAGGCGGAGAAGCGTCCCTACAAGTACTCGCGACGGTGCCTTGGCCCTGATGCGCCCAAAGACCGCGCCGAGTTCACCGTGCGCTTCAAGGTCCCGGGCGGCCAGGTGAAGTTCAAGGACATGATCCGCGGCGACATGAGCTTCGACTCAGACCTGATCGGCGACTTCATCATCGTGAAGTCAAACGGCTATCCCGTCTACCAGTTCGCGAGCCCCGTGGACGACGCCGTGATGAACATCACCCACGTCATCCGCGGCGAGGAGCACCTGTCCAATACGCCGTACCACCTGATGTTGATCGACGCGCTCGGCTACGAGCGCCCGATCGCGTACGCGCATATGCCGCTGATCCTGGCGAAAGACGGGACCAAGATGTCGAAGCGCAAGCATCCGGAGACTAACCTGACCCTCTATCGCGAGCAAGGCTACTTGCCCGAGGCACTGATCAACTACCTGGCTCTCCTGGGCTGGAATCCCGGAACGTCGCAGGAGATCTTCACATTCGACGAGCTCGTTCGCGCCTTCTCGTTCGACCGCGTGCAGCATGCGGGCGCGCGCTTCGACTGGGAGAAGCTGAACTGGATCAACGGCGAGTACATCCGCCGGCTTGACGACGAAGACCTCGTACGACGGCTGCAGCCGTTTCTCGAGAAGCTCGATGAGGCGACAATCAGGCGCGCGTTGCCGGCTCTCAAGACCCGCATGGCGAAGTTGTCCGATGCAGCGAACCTGCTGGAGTACCTGTGGACCGATCCTCCGGCCCCCACCCTCGACCCTGAAGCGGTCGACCGGGTGCGCGCCGCGATCGCAGTCTTGAACGACGTGTCATGGGAACCCCAGACGATCCACGACGCGCTGATGGCCCTGGTCGAAAAGTCCGGGCTGGGCCCGAACAAGACCTTCATGCCGATCCGGCTCGCCGTGACGGGTAAGAAGATCTCGCCGCCGATCGACTACACGCTTGCGCTTCTGCCCAAGGAAGTTGCGATGTCGCGGCTGCAGCGCGTCGCGGGAGTGCCCGCATAGATGCTGCTCACCATCGTCATCGACCTCAACCCAAACCTCTTTCGCATCGGGCCCTTCCTCATCACGTGGCACGGAGTGTTTGCGGTGCTCGGAATCCTCGCCGGCGCGCGGCTTGGCCTGTGGCTGCTGGAGAAGGATGGCGTCGACACGACGCGCAGCGCGGATGGCGTGGCGTGGATGGTCGTCATCGGTCTCGTCGGCGCGCGCCTCCTCTACGTCTGGGAGAACTTCCGGCTTTTCGCGGGCGGGCAGATCCTTCGGGTTTTCGCGCTCACGGAGGGCGGCATCAGCCAGTGGGGCGGCCTGTTCGGCGCCGCGCTCGGCGCTTACGTGTGGGCTCGCCGGGCGAAGTTCTCCTACTGGAAGCTCATCGACGCCAGCGGCGCGGCCACAATGATCGGCCTCGCCATCGGCCGGATCGGTGACGTCATCAACGGCGAGCACCACGGCACCCCGACCAGCCTGCCGTGGGGAGTTGAGTACGTGAACCCGGCCACGCTGGGTGAGCCCGGACTGGTGGTCCATCCCGAGGTCGCCTACGAGATGGTCCTCACGCTTGCCCTGCTTGCAGTTTTGCTTCCGTTCCACCAGCGATTGAAAGCGCGGCTGCCCGATGGCGTGCTCGGGTTGATCTACCTGGGTCTCTACGCGGCGGGCCGGTTCTTCCTCAGCTTCTATCGCACCGACCCGGCGGTCTTCCTCGGGTTGAGGCAGGCCCAGCTGGCGTCGCTGCTCATGGTGGCGATCGCGGTCGTCGCCATTCCGGTTCTCTACCGGCGCGCGCGCGGCGCCGGCAAGCCAACCGTCACCGAGGCGGCTGCGGCCTAGCCACCGAACGCACCAGCCGCTGCGCCAGGCCCGGTGCCTCGGGGTCGTGCTTGAAGTACACATGGACGTCGTCGTGCGTGGCCGATGCCGCCCGCACCTGATCGATCCATGGACGGAGTGACGAGGTCGTGTAGCCGCGCCGGAGGCGGAAGTACGCCACCGGCCCGAGATCCATCACCGGCGCCCGCGGCCACTTCTCCTCGTCCGTGACGACAAGCGCGCCTTGGTGAGCGCGAATCACGCGGTACGTCTCCTCGCAAAACCACGAAACGTGACGGAACTCCACGGCCGCCCGGCGGTCGAGCGCGCCGAGCAATGAGTCCAGGAGCCCGATGTTCAGCTGGCGCGTCGGTGGAAACTGCAAGAGGACTGGGCCGAGGCGTTCGCCCAATGGCGCCAGCCGCTTGCTGAATATGCCGGCCAGCCCGACCCGATCGAATCCTTCCGCCGAATAGGTCAGGCCACGGGCGGCCTTCATGCAGAATCGGAACCCGGGTGGCGTGCCGGCAACCCAATTCGACAGCGCGCTCTCGGGCGGGGTGCGGTAGAAGCTGCCGTTCAGCTCCACCCCGTTCAGCCGCTCCGCGTAGTAGGCGAGCATCCGCGAGCCCGAAAGCGTGGCCGGGTAGAACTTCCCCTTCCAGCCCGGATAACTGAAGCCGGACGTACCGGCGTACAGCACTACGAAACGGGAACCCTGGATCGCATCACGCGCTCGTGAAGCTGCCCGCACGCCGCGTCCGCCTCGCGCCCGCGTGTGTCGCGCACCGTGACGTTGAGACCCTCAGCCTCGACCATTTCCCTGAAGCGCCGGATCGCGGCGCGGTCGGGTGCGCGATACGGCGTGTCTTCGACGGGGTTGAAGGGGATGAGGTTCACGTGCGCAAGCTTCCGGCGCAGCAGCGTCCCGAGCTCCTTCGCGTCTTGCTCGGTGTCGTTGACGCCGGCGAGCAGCACCCACTCGTAGCTCACGCGCCTTCCTGTCTTCGTGGCATAGCCCTGGGCCGCGCCGACGAGGTCGCGCACCGGGTACTTGCGGTTGATCGGCACCAGCACGTCGCGCAGCTCGTCCCTGGCCGCATGCAGTGAGATGGCCAGCGTCACCGGGAGCCCCTCGCCGGCAAGCTGTTCGATCCTCGGGATCAGGCCGCTCGTCGATACGACGATGCGTCGCGGGCTGATGCCAAGCAGCTCCGGGTCGGCAAGGCGGCGGACGGATTCGAGGACCGCTGCGTAGTTCGCCATCGGCTCGCCCATGCCCATGAATACGACATGGGACAGGCGCCGCTCCTCGCCGGCCAGAACGCGGACCGCATCCACCGCCTGCTCGACGATCTCGTGCGCCTTGAGGTTGCGTCCGAAGGGAAACTTGCCGGTCGCGCAGAAGGGGCAGCCGATGGGGCATCCCGCCTGAGAGGAGATGCACAGGGTGGAGCGGTCGGTGTAGCGCATCACGACCGCCTCGACCGAATGGCCGCCGTCGAGCTCGAAAAGCGTCTTGGTCGTCAGCGCGCCATCGGCCTGGTTGAGCGCGACCGGTCGCAATGACGTGATCCTGAAATCTCTTTCGAGTGCCGCGCGCAGGCCCTTGGGCAGGTCGTGCATCGCCTGGAAGGAGGCTGCCCCGCGCGCCATCCATCCCCAGATCTGCCGCCCGCGATACACAGGCAGGTCGTTGGTCACCAACCACGCTTCGAGCTCGGCAGACGACAACGACAGAACTGGCGGCTTAGGGTCGAGCACGGAAAGCAGGCTACGTCAGACAACGCGTGGCCCGTAGGCCGGGCTTCGCCCGGCCGTCTCCGTCATGCCACTTCCAAACGCCTTCAAGCGTGGTGAGGGGAAACCGCCGCGGGGAGATCCGCAGATCTCCCCGCGTTTTATACCGGCGCGTCGTACGTTTCTCGTTCGCCGTCGCCAGTGGATCGAACCGCGGCGTCGTCGACCAGCTTGCGCAGGTGCGCGCGCATCGTCATCTCGGCGGCGACCAGCAGCTGCTCATCGAGCGCTCCGTACACGCGGCGGGTCAGCTCTTGCGCGGTGCCTCCGCCTCGCCTCACCTCCGCCAGCACCTGGGCCTCGCGCTCGAGGCGGTGCGCCCGGTACTCCTCGATCTTTGCCATCGCGTCCTCGACCGGATCCCAATGGCCGGGAAAAAGCAGCCGCGGCCGAAGTTCGGCCACCCTGTCGAGCGAGCGCAGGTAGGCGGCGACGTCTCCCTCCGGGTAGGTCACCATCGAGCTCCCCCGGCCGAGGATGAGGTCGCCGGTAAACAGAGCCCGATCCTCCGCGAGCCAGAAGCAAAGGTGGTCGGCGCTGTGTCCCGGGGTGTGCAGGGCGGTGACATTGAGCGTGCCGACGCGCACCACGTCCTCATCGCCGAGCTCGGGGTACCGACGAACTGAGGCGTGGTGCGCGGCGGCGAGGCGCGCGGCGAGCGGCAGGTGATCGGGATGCGAGTGGGTGACCAGCACCACGCCGACCGTCGCCGCTCCGATCCGCTGGTTGATCGCCGCGAGGTGAACCTCATCGTCGGGTCCGGGGTCGATCACGGCGACGACCGGTCCCGCCTCGACGATCCAGGTGTTCGTGCCGGGCCCGGTGTACGGACCCGGGTTCGGGGCGACCACTCGGTGGACTAGAGCCACGGCTCTTCCATCAGCGCGAGCGGTGGGCGGGGAGGTAGATGAAGGCGCCGTCAGGCCTGGCGGCATCCAGCCACCCGTCGAGGTGTGTGTCGACGATCAGCCGCAGCAGCGGTTCGCCCATCTCGGGCACCGCCATCGCGCGCCGAGGCTTCGACGCATCGATTCGCACCCTCCACCACGAGCCGAAAGGTTCGGCGGCGATGCTCAGCCCGTCCGGACCGAGCCAGTCCTTGGCGCGGGTGAAAGCCTCGACGAGCGCCGGCTCAGAGCCGAGCACGACCGCGTCCGTGGGTAGATCGCGCGCCGCCGATGGCGTCGCCAGGTTGAGCACCGCGCCGAGCATCACGCCCCGGGCGCCATCCTTCGACTGGACCGCGGCTGCTTCCAGGGCGGCGGCACGGCGCCCGACCTCCAGCGCCTGCTCGTACACAGCCTCGAGCATTTCAGGCCGTCCGAAGGCGGACTGCCGGGCCGACTCCTGCAGGGCGAGAACCGCCGAGCGCAGCTTGTGGCCAAGCCGCCCGAGGAGGTAATCGCGGTGCTGGTCGACCATCTGCTGGCCGAGCTCGGCGCTGCGCCGAGCGGGGCCGAGGCCGCCTTCGCCGGCCCAACCCACCAGTCGCCCGCCGAGGCTGAGGGGCTTCCACGGCCCTCCCGGCGGCGGAAAGTCAAAGTCGGCGGGTCCGTGACGCCGGTGCTCCGGGATCGACTCCATGCCACCGCCGACTCTCACCCACATCGACGCGGCGGCGTTCATTGGCTGCTTAACGGTAGTGCAGTGGGGCTCCTGGGATCAGCGCGGAATCCGGGCGGGTACCGTGAACTTGAACGTCGTGCCGCTGCGGTCGCTCGATGCGACCCAGATCCGTCCGCCGAAGGATCGCTCGACGACGAGCCGGCAGAGATACAGACCCAGACCGAGCCCTCCCTGCGAGCGGTTGCGCCCGGCCGGACCGGTCTTCTCGAACAGCGACTCCACGCTCGCGGGGGGCAGTCCCTGGCCGTGGTCGGCGACAGTGATCTCCAGCCACCCGCGGTTCAGCTGTCGCGCCTCGACCCGCACCGGCCCCTCGGTGTATTCCAGCGCGTTGCCGATCAGGTTTGTCAGCACCTGCCCGAGGTGCGTGGGCTCGCAGTGGGCAGACGTCAAACCCGGGGGCAGGCTCACCTGAACCGCGGCCGAACGCTCCTGGTATCGATGCAGCAGCACTCCCATCACGCCGTCAATGGCAGGGCCGAGGTCCACCGGTTCGGGGTTGGGCTCGAAATGCCTCGTCTCGAGCTTGGCGATGATGAGCTGGCTTTCGACCAGGCTGAGCAGGCGGTCTGACGATTCGTAGGCCTCCTGCAGCAGCTCGCGCCGGCCGGTCGCGTCGATCGTGTTGTCCCACTGCATGATCCCGGCCAGGGTGTTCTTCATCGCGGCGGCCGGGCTGCGGACCTCATGGCCGATGGCTCGCAGCATCAGGTCCTTCGCTTCCAGCGCGATTCGCTGCGCGGTCACGTCTTCGTGCAGGGTCAAGATGCCGGCGGGCTCCCCTTCGAGTCCGGGAATCACGACCCGGCGCACGTGGACCGTCCGGTCCGGGTCGTGCATGTGGAGCTCGAGGGTGCCTTCCGACTCGCCGTTTTCGCTCAGAATCGCGCCGGCCGCCGAATAGACCTCGGCCGGTTTGCGTCCCGGCATCTCCGAGGCCTGGAGGTTGTAGATCGATTCGACCTCCGGGTTCGCGTAAACGATGCGACCGGCCGCATCCTCGAGCATCACCCCCACGGGCGAGTGCCGGAGGATCGCGTTCATCATCCGGCGCTCCCGGTCCAGCGCGTCGACCAGCTCGAGCTGACCGATCAGAACCGCGGCCTGGCCGGCGAGCACCCCGGCGAGGCGCCTCGTCTCAGCCCCGCCGCCGGTCATCCTCGCGACCAGCAGCCCGGCGAGGGCGCCCTCGACCTGGATCGGGATGGCGAAGGCATCCGGCGGCGCGCCGAGCAAGTCGAGCAGGGCCCTCAGCCGGCGGCTGCCGGCCGGCGACGAGACGGCCCGCAGCAGCTGCGTGCTGTCGCTCACCGGGACTTTCGGAGTTTCCTCGCCGTCGTCGGAGCGGCGCACCAGCTGGCCGTCTTCGAGCAGCCAGAGCTCGCCCTGCGAACCGGCCAGCGCGTCGGTGACGAGCCTCCCCATCTCCGAACGGGCCCGCTCCGGCTCGGTTGGGGTCAGCTTGGCGAACGCGGCCACCGCCTCTAATGTGCGAATGCGGCCTCGGGTTTCCGCGACAAGACGGGAGTTCTCGATCGCGACCGCTGCATGGCGGGCAAAGTCCAGCGCGGCAGAGGTCGGTTCGGCGAGGTGAGTCGATGCATGGACCGATCCGATGGCTCCGACGAGGCGATCGCCGTACCACAGCGGGATCAGGCTCCAGGCGTGTCCGTGCGTGGTGCCGCTGACGAGCCCCGTTGGTGCATCCCGCCAGCTGTCCTCAGAGCTGAGCCCGGCCCACGACAGCACCTGCTCGGCCGCGGAATCCCCGGTACCGCGGGTGCCGCTGATCCGGCCTTCGGTGTCGAATGCCCAACACACCGCGCCGGCGCATTCGAGCATCGTCCGCGCCTGTTCGGCGATATTCGCCACCACGCTCATGAGCTCGTGGCCCGCAAGCGCCGCCAGCTCCTGGATGCGGACCGACTGTGCCAGGGCCAGCTCGTTGGCGTGGTGGAGGCGCATCGTCCGCAGCGCGATGCCGACAACTGGTGCGGCGGTCTCGAGCAGCTTGAGGTGCGCGGGCTGGAAACGGCCGCCGTCGTTACGCATCGCAAGGATGCCGGCGACCACGCGCTCGTCCTGCGTGATCGGCACCCACACCAGGTGGCTCGGCGTTCGCGTGAAGATGTATTTGCCGATCGGCCCGTGGAGGTCGGCGGGCTCCGCCTCCCCCACGTCCAGCACCACGCCACCGTGCTCGATCATCCTGCGGAAGAACGGCGCCTGGGCCATCGGTACGGGGCCGACGGCGGCCGCCTCCCCGCCTCGCTCGCCGGTGAACCCGGCCATGTCGCCTGCCACGTCGAGGTACGCGAGCGCCATGTGCGTCGCCTCGAGATAGTCGCTGACGACCGAGAAGATGGCTTCCGCGATCTGGCGCTCATCTGAGGCTCCCGCGACGCCCATCTCGAGGACGTGCAGCGCCTCGAGCCGCGCCCGCTCCGCCTGCGCCTGCGCGAAGTGATCGGCGTTCGCAAGCGCCAGGCTGACATGTGCCGCCACGTCCTGGAGAAGCTTGACGTGCCATTCGTCGAACGCTCCTTCGTGGTACGACTGGAGCGAAAGCATGGCCGTGATGCGGTCGCCGCTCAGCACCGGCATCCAGACGAACGAGCGCGAGACCAATCCCCGGTCGGTCGGAGGTCCGGAAACGAACACAGCCGCGCCGCGGCCAACGGTCCATCCCTCACGTTCGAGGTCCTTGCGCTGAAAGCTGCGCGCCCAGGGTGAGCTTCGAACAAGCACTGGCTTGGCTGTCTCATAGGCCTCGCGCGAAGGCCCCGTGACGGCAAGCGCGACAGGCGGCACGACCTCTTCGACGCCTGCGACGTACTGGTAGCCCTCGGCGACCGGTCCATCGGGAGTCTGCGTGATGGTGGCGAGGATGAAGCCGTCGAACTTCATGAAGGTCGCGAGCTCCTCGCGAAGGGTGCGCATGATCGACCAACGGTCGAGACTTGACGCAAGCCTGCGCCCGATCGAGTTGACGACCTCCAGCCTTCGCCGCTGATCCTCGATCGCCTCATAGCTGCGGG
This sequence comes from Candidatus Dormiibacterota bacterium, assembly GCA_003151935.1. Classification (GTDB taxonomy): domain Bacteria; phylum Chloroflexota; class Dormibacteria; order Dormibacterales; family Dormibacteraceae; genus Palsa-870. Next base: position 27,238 of record PLYZ01000017.1, read on the forward strand.
CGTTGCGCAGCGCGAGGGTCACCTCGTCGGCGACGAGCTCGAGGAAAGCGGCCGTCGAATCCTCGTACGCATACGGGCGAGAGCAGCGGATGCCGAGCGCTCCCTTAGCGACGCCACCTTCTTTGATCGGCACCCACAGCGAGGAGGACGGGTGGTGGACGATCAAGGGTTTCGAGTCGCGCATGACCGACCGCGCGGCGGCGTTGATCGGAGACCGCGTGGGAAGCCAGCGGGCAGTCGGCGCCGAGTCGGCTTCAACGTGCATCAGCCGCACCCGGTCTGTTCCGTCGTCCTGCGTCGCGACCATCTCGAGCGCATCCACCGGGAGAAGCTCGCGCAGGGTCGTGTGGAGCCCCGTGATCACGCTCGCCTCGTCGAGCGTCGATGCCATGGCGCGCGCGATGCTGTTGAGCGCCTCCAGGCGGCGGGCCTGGTTGCGGGTCAGCTCGTTGAGCGAGGCGTTCTTGAGTAGGACACCCAGGCGGCGATGGACCTCTTCGAGGAAGGTGATCTCTGCAGGCGGCACGCGGCGCTTGCGATATGACTGGTAGATGACGCTGCCGATGAGCTCACCCTGGTGCTCGACCGGAATCCACACCGCCGTCTTGGCATTGCGCCCGGCGCCAGGCCCCTTACCCACCTGCTGGACCCTGGATGCGCCCGCGACGACCGCCGAGCGAGGATTGGCGTACTGCCGCGCGAATATCGAGTCACGAAGAGGACGCCGGCGGACGTCCTGCAGCACGCCGGAATCGATCGCGAGCGATCGAAACCAACCCTCGCGCTCGAGCACGTGAAGGTTGATGATGTCGTAGCCGAAACTCGGGTGCAGGCCGCGGTACAGGACCTGCACCAGGTCTGCCTCGGTGACGCAGCTGCCAAGCTCGTGGATGAGAGCGGAAGAGGAAGGGCCCAGGCCGTCCTTGGACCGTCGCGGCGCCGCCTTGGGCCTGGCCTGGGCGCCCTTCACCGGCCTGGAAGGCGCATGTAACCTGGCGCCAGGCCGCGCTGAACTGGGCATTGCCACCGATACACTAACCCCGTGCCGTTCACTCCGCCCAAACCGATCGCGCCTACTCCCGAGGATCTGAAGGGCTCCACGGTGCTCGTCGTGGACGACGAGCGGGCGTGGAGGGTGATCCTGGAAACCGATCTACGGATGCTCGGCTACAAGGTGTCGATGGCAGAGGACGCCGACCAGGCGCTGGAAAAGGCCCAGTCCGACCAGCCCGAGGTCGCCATCATCGACCTGATGCTGCCCGAGCCCATGGACGGTTGGGGCCTGCTCAACGAGCTGAGGTCGCGCGGACAGAAGGTGCCGGTCATCTTCTACACCGCGTATCCGGTCTTTCCTTCCGGGACGGATGACCCGGACGTGGTCGGATACATGAGCAAAGCCATCGACAGGGCAGACCTATACGCTCTCCTGCCCCCCGCGATCCGGCGCTCGCGCGAGCGCCGAAGCTCAGAAGCTGGTTCTTAGCTTGCTACCAGCTGAGCCAGGCCATCGCGTCGAGCCAGTTCGCGCCCGATGCGAGCGCCAAGGCTGCTACGACGGCCAAAGCGACGGCGACGCCGCGGACCCTGATTCCCCAAGTCATGCCCATACCACCCCTTTGTTTTTCCAACCGAAGCCAGATCCGACAGCGAGTATGCGCTGAGCCATTCGTAGTAGCTTGTTCGCATGCAGTGAATAATCGTTAAAAGTCATGTATATGCACCCTTGGAAAAACCCAGAGTAACTTCCCCCAGACGCGGACAAACCCGGAGCCGCGAGGTTCGGCTGCCGCCGCTTCCGCCCGGCCTGGAGGTCTACCGCCCTGCCGAGGTGCTCGGTTCGTCGGTCCTCGTGGTCGAGGACGAGGCCGCGATGCAGCAGCAGCTGAGGATCGACCTGAACGACCTCGGGTACCGGCCGTCGACGGCATCGTCGGCCCCCGAGGCCCGCGAGCTGCTCGAACGGGAGCGGGTGGCCGCGGTCCTGCTCGACCTCGTCCTGGATGAAGGCGAGGACTCCGGCTTCGAGCTGCTGCAGTGGATCCGCCACCACCATCCAGGGCTTCCGGTGATCGTGCTTTCCGCGGCTCAGGTCAACTCCGCGTCCATCCGCAAGGCTTACGAGCTGGGTGCCAGCTCGTATTTCGTCAAGGGCAACGTGCCGATGGCCCACATCTACTCCGACCTCGCCGCCCGGCTGGTCGAACGCGGAACAGGCCGCCCGGGGAGCTATCGGTTCGGGAAGCTGGAGTTCGATCCGACCCGGCGGACGGTCAAGTTCGGCCGCGGAGAGATCCATCTGACACAGCAGCAGACCGCCGTGGTGCTCTTTCTCGCTCAGGGCTCGAAGTCGGCGACGGCGCGCGACCTGATCGAAGCGGGACTCTTTCGGAGCAACGCGGCGCACTCGACGGTGCATTCGGCGCTGCTCACCTTGAGGCGGCGCCTCGACGAGCTCGAACCAGGCCTCGGGCAGAAGTTCGTGCGGGCGACGCCCCGTGGCTACCACCTGGTGCCCATGCATGACTGACGAACAGGGAACGACGCCGCTGCCGAGCCGGTCGGTGATGGACGAGGTGATCGAGCTGAGACGTCATTTCCACCGCCATCCGGAGGTGAGCTTCGGCGAGCACGAGACGAGCCGGCAGGTGGGTGAGCGCCTGCGACAGCTCGGACTGGAGCTCAAGCCTTGCCCCACGGACACGGGCGTCGTCGCCCTGCTCGACACCGGCAAGCCCGGAAAGACCGTGATGCTGCGCGCGGACATCGACGGGCTGCCGATACACGAGGAGTCGGGCGTCGAGTTCTCGTCGCGCACCGACGGGAAGATGCACGCGTGCGGGCACGACGCGCACATGGCGATCATGATCGGCGTCGCGCGGACCCTCGTGGATCGCATCTGGGACGTGACCGGCCGCTACCTCTTCGTCTTTCAGCCGGCCGAGGAGATAGTCGAAGGCGCGAAAGCGATGATCGCGAAAGGCCTGCTCGACGAACACCATCCCGACTCGGTCATCGGCCTTCACATCGCGAGCTTCCTGGAGTCCGGGACCGTCATCTCGAAACCCGGGTTGATGTGGGCTGGATCCGACGCCTTCGAGATCGGGTTCTCGGGGCCCGGCGGACACGGAGGCATGATGGGCCGTCGCGGCAACGTACTGGCGGCGCAGGCGTTTTTCATCGAGCGCCTCCACACCGTCGTCGAAGGGCTCGAGGAAGAAGGCGTGCAGTGCCACACGACTGTCGGCGACATCAGGAGCGACGGCGCCTGGAACATCGTGCCGCGGGGCGTGCTCGTCAAGGGCAGCCTTCGCACTTTCACCGCGCCCCTTCGCGAGCAGGCGCTCGCGCGCCTGCACGACCTGCTGCGCGAGACGGACGGCGAGTTCGACGTGCACTCGAGCCTCGACCTCGTTCACGGAACGGTGCCGCTGATGAATGAGCCGAATGTCACGAGGACCGTGCTCGAGGTGGGCAGGTCCCTGATCGGGGAGCGGGCGAGCGTGCTTGGCCGGCCGCTCACCGTGAGCGACGACTTCGCGGAGTTCCTGACCCGCATCCCTGGCTGCTATTTCATGCTCGGGGCGATGCCAAAAGGCGAGCCTCCGACCGCGCACCATTCGCCCGGGTTCCGCATCGACGAGGAGGCGCTGCCCACCGGCGTCAAGGTCCTGGCGGGAGCGGCTGCTCGACTCGCGGCTGACTGACCGCGGTTGCTCTGGATCGGCGCTCTGGTGATCGGCCTGGTCGCGGGTTTCGTGAGCGGCGGGCGCCTCGACAACCTGGCCCGCCTTCGGTTCCGATGGCCCTGGTTCGTCGTTGCGGCTTTGGTAGTTCGCGCTGCGGTTCTGCTCAGTCCCATCCGCCATCTCGACGGTGTTCAGTACGTTTACCTGGCCGCTTTGACGGCGCTTGTCGCCTGGACGCTCTGGCAGATCGAGCTGGTTCGGGGAATCTGGCTGATCGCGGTCGGGAGCGCGCTCAACCTCGTCGTGATCGCCGCCAACGGTGGGCATATGCCCGTGGCGCCCGAGCTGGCCGGCGGTCTCGTCCAGAGTGGACACCTCGGCCAGTACATGTTGATGAGCACGGATACAAACCTGAACTGGCTGGCCGACTGGATCGCCCTACCGGGCCCCTTCGGACGAGTGCTGCCCGAGGCCTACAGCCCGGGCGACGTGATCGTCGCGATCGGGATCGGAGTCATCGTGGCCCTGGCGATGCGACCTCGCGCGGGGTCGATAGAAACCCAGGCACGTATAGTGAGTGACCCGCCGTGATCATCTTCTGGATCTTCACGCTCTTCGTCGGCGCTTCGACCTTTGCATTCACCGACATCTTCTTGCAGTTGGGGCTCGCATGGTCGCTCGCAGATGCCTTCGTGGCCATGCTCCTGTGCCGCGGCATCTTCAGCATCGTGCGCGGGCGCCGCGTCGTTGCACAGCTGCTGGGCGCTGCCTACATCGACGACTGGCGCTTGATGAACGTGAACAAGGAAGCGATCGACGGCGGCCGATCGCGGCCGCATCGGAGTCGGCCTAATCAGAGGGGCCCTCGCGAAGCCACGGCGGGAACACTCTGAGGTTCGTGGGGATTTGATTCGAGTCGCGGCCGCGGCCCTTGCCGCCGTGGTCCTCGCGCTTCCGGCGCAGGCCGTCCATGCGCAGGACCCCGACGCGGGCCCGACTCCACATCACGAAGCGGCTCGCCTCATCGCGGCGGAGCTCGCGATGACACAGGCCTCGGGCGACCTGACCACGATCGCGGCGCAGCAGCCATCCGGATTGATGGAGACCCTGCGCAAGGAGCTCGCCACGGACCGAGCGACCTACGCGTTCAGGGTCGCGGCACGCCAGGAAGAGCTGCGTGTGTACGAGCTCGCCGGTTACGCGAGCGTCGAGAGCGCTGTCGTTCCGCTGCTCCCAGCGGCCGTCCAGAACCCGGTTGAGAACACCATCGCCGGGCTGCACTCGCTCTATATCCTTGGCGGCATCGACCAGTACTACCTGGTCAACGTCCACTTCACGCATCCCTACTCCGACGCCAGGTCCGTGACCCTGCTGCGGTCCTACTACGCCGAGGCCTCGAACCTGTACGGCGTCGACGCGAGCTACCTCGCGTCCATCAACTTCATCGAGAGCAACTTCGGGCGCATCAACGGCCCGTCATCCGCGGGCGCCCAGGGACCGATGCAGTTCCTCCCCAGCACGTGGACCGAGTACGGGCAGGGCGGAAACATCAACGACCCGCACGACGCCATCCTGGCCGCGGCTCGCTACCTGGCCCACAACGGCGCGCCGTACAACATGCGCAATGCGATCTGGCACTACAACAATGACTTCGACTACGTGGACGCGGTGGAGTCCTTCGCGCGCGCCTACCGCACCGACCCGGGGTGGCTCGACCGCATGTATTACTGGAACACCTTCGGATAAGCCGGACCATTAGAGTAAGTACTCATGGAGTACCGGATCGAACAGTTGGCACGCTCGGCCGGCGTGGCGGTGGACACGATCCGGTTCTACCAGGGCAAGGGGCTGCTGGAAGCCCCGCGGCGCGAGGGTCGCGTCACCTGGTACGCGGAAAGCCACCTCGACCGGCTGCGCCGGATCAAGGAGCTGCAACAGCAGGGATTCACCCTGACGGTGATCCAGCGGTTCCTCTCCGGTGAGCTGGAGGCGTCGGATGAAGCGCTGGTGGCGGCGGTCACCCGTCCGGCGGCGCCTCAAACCCTGACCCTGAGCGAGCTGGCCCAGCGGAGCGGCGTCGCGGAGCCTCTGCTCATGAGCCTCCAGCAGGCGGGCCTGCTGGTCCCGGTGGAAGGCCGCGACGAGCCCCTCTACCCCGCCGACGACCTGGACGCGATCGCCGCCGGCATGAAGCTGATCGCCGCCGGCGTGCCGCTTGGCGCCCTGCTGGAGCTCGGCAAGGACTATGCCTCGGCGGTCGACCGTACCGCGCGACAGGCGGTCGACCTGTTCGACCGTCACGTCCGCGAGCGGATCCAGTCCGAAGGCGGCGCGACTGAGGCGGCGGAGCGCCGGCTGCTGGAGACGTTCAATGATCTGCTGGAGGCAAGCGGCACCCTGGTCAGGCATCACTTCCAGCGCACGCTGTTGCGCGCGGCGCGTGAACACATCGAAAACCGATGATCACCGCCACGCCGGTCCGCACCTGGGAGCTTGACCGCAACCCGGACCTGATCGACCTCGTCAGCGCCGCGCGAGACCACGGGCACGAGGTGCTGCTCATCGAGCGGCCTATGCCGGACGCCGTCAGCGTTGCCGCGTTGGGCAAAGCATTCGACCTTGTGGCCGCAAAAGGCGGTGTCATGCTCGAAAACGCGGACGGCAAGACCGTTGACTTCGAAGCCGGGGAAAACCGGCTGGCGGCCGCGTCGCGGCTGTGGCGGAGGGTTTGCGCCTCGCTGGGCGGCCCTATCGCCGCCGGCGGATTTGCCTACCGGCCGGATCGCGACCCGGGCGGGCCCTGGTCAGGCTTTCCATCACTCCTTTTCCGCGTGCCCGAGCTGGCGGTCTCCAGAGTCCGCGGCCGCACCTACGCCACCGCCATGACAGCGGACGCGGATCGTTTGCTGGAGCTGAACGCGACGGGAGTCCGCGCGCCCGCGGCGCGCAAGCTCGAGGTCACGCCTGTCCGCAATCCTTTGGCCTGGACCGCCGCGGTTGAAAGTGCGGCAGCCCGCCTTCGAGGCGGGGCCGCAGCAAAAGTCGTGCTCGCCCGCGAGGTGCTCGCGCGCGGAGATGGCGTCGTGTCCGCGGCGATGGTGGCCCGCTCGCTCCGGGCCGCGTACCCGTCTTGCTTTACGTACCTCATCACGGGCGCCGACGGGACCGCATTCGCCGGCGCGTCACCCGAGCTGCTCATCCGCCGGTCGGGGGACCGGGCCTTCGCGCAGCCGATGGCCGGGTCGGTCGCGCGCGGCGCCACGGATGCGGAGGATGAGCGGCTCGCTCGCCAGCTCGAGGACAGCGCGAAGGATGCGATCGAGCATCGCGTCGTGTCAGAGTTCGTCGTCGAGGCGCTGCGTCCATTCGCGCGTTCGGTTTCCGCCCGGCCGGCTGAGGTCGTGCGGTTCACGAACATCCAACACCTCGCCACCTCCGTCAATGCGGAGCTGGCACATCCGCCGGCCAGCGCCCTGGAGCTCGCCGCGGCCCTCCACCCCACTCCGGCCGTGGGCGGCTGGCCGCGAGATGCAGCCGACGCGCTGATCGACGAGCTGGAAGGAATGGAGCGTGGATGGTATGCGGGCGCGGTCGGCTGGATCGACGGGCGCGGCGACGGCGAGTTCGCGGTGGCGCTCAGATGCGGATTGCTGTGGGAGGATGGCGCGCGCCTGTATGCGGGAGTCGGCGTGATGCCGGATTCGGATCCCGCGCGCGAGCTCGAGGAAACCGAGCTCAAGTTCAAAGCCTTGCTCACGGCGCTCGTCTGATGGACGTGACACTGAACGGAGCGCGCATCCACTACGAACGTTCGGGCACTGGCTACCCGGTGCTCTTCATCCACGCCGGAATCGCGGATTCCCGCATGTGGGAACCGCAGGCGACCGCCCTCGCCGAGCGCTTCGACATGATCCGGCCGGATCTTCGCGGTTTCGGTGACACGGAGCTGCCGCCAGTGGCCTATTCGGGGGTGGCCGACCTCATCGCCCTCCTGGACCACCTGGAAGTCGACCGCGCCCACGTCGTCGGCTGTTCGATGGGCGGCACTCTTGCGATCGACCTCGCCCTCGAAGATCCCAGGCGCGTAAGCCGGCTGGTCCTGATCGCCGCGGGCATCAGCGGCTCGAACCTCGGCGCGGCGGACGCCGCGTTGTTTGCCGACGTCGAGGCTGCCGACAAAGCAGACGACATGGATGCGGTGAACCGGGCCGAGGTGCGGCTGTGGGTGGATGGACCAAGCCGGCCAGAGGGAAGCGCTCCGGCCGCGGTGCGCGCCCTGGTGCTCGACATGAATGGTCGCGCGCTCAACAGCGATTGGAGTGCGGCTCAGAGTCGACCGATCGACCCGCCGGCGATCACACGACTGGGCCACATCGCGGCGCCAACTCTCGTGATCATCGGCGACCATGACCTTCCACACGCCTCGGCGAACGCCGACGTGATGATGTCGAAGATCCCCGGCGCCCGACAGGTCGTGATCAAAGACGCGGCGCACCTGCCTAGCCTCGAGCGGCCGGAAGAGTTCAACCGCGTCCTGCTCGACTTCTTGACGAGGTAGATAGATGCAAACGATCATCAACGGCGCGCGCATCAATTACGAGCGCTCCGGAGCGGGCTTTCCGGCCATCTTCTTGCACGCCGGCATCGCGGATTCGCGCATGTGGGGGCCGCAGGTCAACGCTTTCGCAAAGCAATTCGATGTCATCCGGCCGGACCTACGCGGTTTTGGAAAGTCCGAGCTGCCGCCGAATCCGTGGTCACCGGTCGACGACCTGCTGGCGCTCATCGATGACCTTGGGTTGAAGCCCGCGCACCTGATCGGATGCTCGATGGGTGGCGGCGTCGCCATCGATTTCGCCCTGGACCATCCAGACAGGATTTCAAAATTGGTGTTGGTCGGGTCCTCGATCGGCGGGTTCACGTTTGGACCCGAGCATGCCCACGTCTTCGCGGAGGCGGCCGCAGCCCGAGTGGCCGGCGACCTCACAGCGCTGAACGAGGCGATGCTGCATCTCTTCCTCGACGGCCCGGATCGACCGCGAGGCTATGTCGCGGAACCGCTGCGGAAGCTCTTTTTGGAAATGAACGGAATCGCCGTGCGCGCCGACGTCGAGAAGGCGCCGCCGGCCCAGAACTTGCTGGCGGTCAGTCGCCTGCACGAGATCACCGAGCAGACGCTGGTGATCGTTGGCGACAAGGACGTGCCAACGGTGCTGGAGGCCGCGGACCTGCTGGCGGAGTCGATTCCCAACACGCGGAAGGCCGTCATCCACGACGCCGCGCATTTACCAAACCTGGAGCACCCGGACGAATTCAACCGACTGGTGCTTGACTTCCTGCTGGCGAACTAAGCCGCCCAGCGTAGTCCCCGCCCGCTCATCACGCGGTCAGGCGGCTGGAACCTGAACTCCCGGCCGGACTTGATGACCTGCCACCCACCCTCATGCACCAACCGGTTGTGGTAATAGCAGACGCAGAGGGTGGATTGCGGTCCTGAACGACGTCGCCAAGCTGTTGGGCGGCCTCCGCTTCGGCGCGCTCCTGGGTGCGCTTTTCGGAGCCCTTGTCGTCCTCACCTGGTACGTGGGCCGTACCGACATCGTTCCACTGGACCTCTCGGTCGGCCTGGTCCTGATCTCAGCGCTTTTTGTTGCGGCGGGCTTTGTAGGCGCGCGACCTTCGGGCACTCTCGCCGGCGGAATCTGGGTTGGTTTGGTAGCGGGCGGCGTCAGTGGGGTCACCGTACCGGGCGACGACCTGATGTTCCACAACTTTCCCTTCTACCAGCTGAAGTCCTTCGTGTTCACGATGGCCATCTCGGCAGCTGTCGAGATGCTCGGCGCGTCGCTGCCAGGTTTTTCGAGATACCGTCATCGGGTCGGGCGCACCTTCGGCGCATTCGCCGGCGCCTGGCGGGAGAACCTGGACTAAGACCGCAGCGCCGCCGCCGCCGCCTCCCAGCACAACCGATGCCCGTTCACGCTGTCCTCGCGCTTGAAGCGCACGACGACCATCGTCGGCGTGGGCGCTGCGATCGCATCCGCGATGGCCGGCTCGAGACCCGAGCGGTCGGTCACGGGGCTGTACACGAGACCGTAGAGCCGCGCGACCTGAGAAAGGTCGAGGCTCAGCGGCGTCACGAACAGCTCCTCGAAAACGTCCTGGTGCTCCGCCTGTGGCAGGAAGTTGAAGATGCCCCCGCCATCGTTGTCACAAACGACGAGCGTGGCGCGAATACCGTGCCGCCGAAGCGCCCACAGCCCGTTCATGTCGTGGTAGAGCGACAGGTCCCCAAGCAGCAGAACCGTCGGAACGTTCGCGCGTCCCGCAGCGAGGCCCAGGCCGCTCGACACGAGCCCGTCGATCCCGCTCGCTCCTCGATTGCCGAAGAAGCGCTGCTGCGGCCGCGCCTGCGGCCAGAAGGCTTCGGCCGCACGGATCGGCATGCTCGAACCAATGAAGACCTGTCCCGGGTCCGGGAGTCGCGAGCTCAGCGCGCGCACGACGTGTCCTTCGTGTAGCGGCGTCGAGACGAGTGTCGCGGCGATGGCGGCGGTCGCCCGCTTTCCCGCCGCGACCCATTGGTCCCGCCATCCAACGCGATCGAGCGGTGGCAGCGCCTCGAGCAGGGGCTGCGGGTCACAGTCGACGATGTTGGTGGAGACGTGGTCCTGGTCGCGCCAGGCATGCTCCGGGTCGAGGAGAAACGTCGGAGCGGATGCGGCGGCGAGCCACTTGTTCAAAGCCCTCGACGTCGGCATGCTGCCCAGCCGGATCACGAGGTCCGGTCCGTGCTGCAGCGACCAGCCGGCTCTCAAAAGCGCCTCATAGGACTCGATCGACGCTCCGGTCTCGGGCCGCCGGAGCTGCGAGGCAGGCTCGGCGAGCACAGGGAGGCCGAGGCGGTGCAGCGCGGGCGCCAGCCGCTCGCCGTCGCGCATCTCCCCCGCGATGACCAGCGGCCTCTGTGCGCGCTGGAGCGCGGACGCCAGCGCGGTCACCTGGCTGGTCGTCGGCACGGTCCGGCCCCGGCTGACGGACTGCCCGGCCATCCCGATCGGAGCCGGGATCTGTCCGGGCGGCGGGACCAGCGGTTCGCGAAAGGGCAGGTTCATGTGAACCGGTCCGGTGCTCGCTTCCGCCACCGCTCGTGCCGCGAGGCGCCGCCAGAGCCGTGCCGCGTTGGGCAGCTCGACCGGAGCACCCGGGTCGAAGAACCACCGCACCGCCGAGCCGTACAGCCGCTGCTGGTCGATCGATTGATTGGCCCCCCCGCCGTGAAGCTCAGGCGGCCGGTCGGCCGTCAGGACGATCAACGGCGTGCGCGAGTAGGAAGCCTCGACCACCGCCGCGTGAAACTCGGCCGCGGCCGTCCCCGACGTGCACAACAGGACGACCGGCTTGCCCGTCGCCTTGGCCAAGCCGACCCCGAAGAAGGAGCCGGAGCGCTCGTCGATATGCATGAGCACCCTGATCTTTGGATGGCGCTGGAGCGCCATCGCGATCGGGGCCGACCGCGAGCCTGGAGAAACGCACGCGTACTCGACTCCCTGAGCGGCCAGCTCATCCACGAAGGTTGCGGCAAACGACTGAGTTACATCCATACCATTCAGTGCGAGTGATTCTCGACGGTCCCGACATGCGATTGAGCTACTTCGTGAGCGGCGAGGGAACGCCGGTCACGCTGCTCCACGGGTTCACCCAGAGCGGCCGCAGCTGGCTCGAGGTGATTTCCAGGATGCCCAAGGGCTGGATGTGGATCGTGCCCGACCTCCGCGGGCACGGCGAAACGCGGACGCAGCCGGGCGCGGCCTGCAGCATGGACGCCTGCACGAGAGACCTCGAGATGCTGTGGGACCACCTTGGCGTTCCGCGCACTCATGTCGCCGGCTACTCGATGGGCGGCCGGCTGGCGCTTCACGTCGCCGCCCGCCGTCCCGACCGCGTCCTCTCGCTCCTGACCATCGGCGCGCACGCCGGCCTCGATGAGGGTGCACGCGAGGGCCGCCGGCGCGGGGATGAAGCGCTTGCGGAGCGGATCGAGAAGGGCGGCCTCGAGGCTTTCGTCAACTACTGGGGTAGCCTGCCCCTGTTTGCAGGTCTCGAACGCCGCGGCCCGGCCTTCGTAGCGCAGGTGCGCGCGGAACGGATGACCAACCACGTCGCCGGCCTTGCGTGCTCGCTGCGTGGAATGGGTGCCGGGGCCATGGACACGGTGTGGGATGACCTCGCCCACGTCACGTTTCCCTGCACATTTGTGGCGGGACAGCTCGACCACGGCTACGTCAGCTCGGCCCGCCGGCTCGCCGCCACCGTCCCCGACGGCCGGGTCGAAGTCGTCCCGAGGTCCGGCCACACCGTGCACCAGGAAAGGCCCGAGGCCTTCGCTCGAGTGCTGGAGGATCACCTGGCTCGGGCGACCTCAGACGTCCCAGCGCCGGCGCCCGAAGACGCGCCGACCGGCGACGACTGGTCCTCCAGCTCGACCTCGGCCTGAACGCCGGCGGCGTAGCGAGCCGCCCCGAGGCGCTCGCGGTCGAGCATCCCGCCACGGTCGAACTCCCGCAGCAGGAACCTGCCGCACCCGGCTTTGAGGCGGGACTCGACCTCACGCGCGACATCGGCGGGCGTGCGGCCCGTGATGTATGCCGTTGTCACAGGAGCAACCCGAGCGAAAACAGCAGCGCATAAGCAAGCTCGGCCATCGCGACACGCTTCAGGGCGCGCACCAGCGGCGGCGCTGCGGACGTGGTGAACGCGGTGCGGACAGGAGCGGCCGCGATCGAGATCGCGAACAGGACGAGCAATACGGCCACCGGAGCCAGCTCGAGGACGGCCGCGGCCATGGGGATGGCAAATGCCACGCACATCAATCCAAGCAGCAGGAGGCGGGTGCGCTCGCGGCCGATGCGCGTGGCCAGCGTCAGCTTGCCGGCGCCGAGGTCCGTTTCCAGGTCGCGCAGGTTGTTGAGGACCAGGATCGCGGTGGCGAAGCATCCCATCGCGCAGGCCATGAGGATGGACAGCGGTGTGACGCGCAGCGTCTCCACGTAAACGGTGCCGACCGTTGCGACCAGGCCGAAGAAGAGAAAAACGAAAACCTCGCCAAGCCCGAGGTAACCGTAGGGTCGCGGCCCTCCCGTGTACAGCCATCCGGCGAGGAGGCATCCCACACCGACGAGCACCAGCCTCCAGTCCGTGGCGAGGCTGAGGACCAGGCCGGCGACTCCGGCCACACCGAAGGCTCCGAGGGCGGCCCGCCTGACAGCTTCGGGAGGGACGACGCCGGACGAGGCGGCCCGCACCGGACCTACCCTCCGCGGACTGTCGGCGCCGCGCACGTGGTCCGAATAATCGTTGGCGAAGTTGACCCCGACCTGCATCGCGATCCCGACCAGCAGGGCGAGCAGTCCGGCGCCCAACCGCGGTCCCCCCTCGTGAACCGCGATCGCCGTCCCGGCGAGCACTGGCGCGACGGAGGCGGCGAGCGTGGCGGGGCGCACCGCCGACCACCACACACGACTGGGGGTAAGCGCTGGGGCGGCGCTGATCACGGTCTCTTGGGAAACTTGGAGAAGTCGGGCTTGCGTTTCTGGACATATGCGTCCCGGCCCTCCTGCGCCTCTTCACTCATGTAATAGAGAAGGGTCGCGTCGCCCGCCAGCTGCTGAATCCCCGCCAGGCCGTCGTCGGCCGCGTTCAGGCCGGCCTTCAGCATGCGGAGCGCAAGCGGGCTGAGCTCGAGCATCCGCCGGCACCACACGATCGTCTCCTTCTCCAGGTCGGCGAGCGGCACGACCTTGTTGACGAGGCCCATGTCGAGCGCTTGCTGCGCGTCGTACTGCTCACAGAGAAACCAGATCTCGCGCGCCTTCTTCTGACCGACGATGCGGGCGAGGAATCCCGCGCCGTAGCCACCGTCGAAGCTACCGACGCGTGGGCCCGTTTGACCGAACCGCGCGTTGTCGGCCGCGACGGTCAGGTCGCACACGACGTGCAGCACGTGCCCTCCGCCGATTGCGTAGCCCGCGACCATCGCGACCACAGGCTTGGGCAGCCGGCGGATCTGGATCTGCAGGTCGAGCACGTTGAGCCGCCCCGTGCCCTTCGGGTCGATGTAGCCGTCTTCCCCGCGAATGCGCTGGTCTCCGCCAGAGCAGAACGCCTCGGTCCCCGCTCCCGTGAGGATGACCACGCCGATCTCGGGATCGTCACGCGCAGCCTCGAAAGCTTTCGACATCTCGGAAACCGTCGTCGGGCGGAAGGCGTTTCGGACCTCGGGTCGGTTGATCGTGATCTTGGCGATCCCGTCCCAGGTCTCGTAGAGGATGTCTTCGTAATCGCCGGCCTTGAGCCAGCCCCGATCTTTCAAGTTTTCACTCCTAGAGCGATCACTAGCACGAATCGAATGCTACGCGGTTCTAGGTTGCCTAAGCGCGCTGGCGTGGTTTGCGGCGCGGAAAAAGCTTGACGATCTTGGAGTAATCCTCGGGCGTGTCGATGTCGTCCGGGCGACCGGGGGCGGGCACGATATCGAGCAGCTCCGGGTGTCCCTGCAGGATCTGGCGCGCGCCGGCATCGCCTGTGAGCGCCATCAGCTCGGGCCAGAGCTCACGCGCCAGGACCACCGGAGGAGTCCACTCGCCGTGAGCCTGTGCCACCGCCACGGCGGGGCGCGAACCTTCGCGGCGCCAGGCCCGCATCAAAGCCGCGATGGTGCGGGAACCCACCAGCGGCTGGTCACCGAGGACAATCACCGCGGCCTCGATCTCTTCGCGCATCGCCCGCAGACCGGCGTGCAGAGACGAGGCCATTCCGGTCCTCGCTTTCGGGTTGTGAACCACCTCCGCGGCGCCGTCGATCGCATCGCGGACGTCAGCGGACGAGTAGACGACGACGACCTGGTGGCAGCCCCCTTCAGACGCAGACTCCATCGCGTGGCGCACCATCGGCTTGCTGTCGAATTCGAGCAGCAGCTTCTCGGATCCGGGCATGCGCGAGCCGGATCCGGCTGCCATGACGATCGCCCCCACTGGCAGCAGCGCGGCGGCGAGGCGCTCGAAGGGAGGTCGGGCGGAGCGGATCCACTCGACCTCGATGCCCGCACGGATGGCGCTCTCGGCGTACTCGCGCAGGCGCTCGCTGTCGCCGTCTACGAGCAGCAAGCGGCGGCCGGCGAGCGCCGCCATGTCCGGGAGCGTCTCGGGAAGGCCCACGACAGCGAGGGCGCGGCAGTCGGCGCGTGAGGCCAGGTGCAGCAGGGCGGAGTCGAGATCGCGGCCTCGCACGACGAGACTGTGGGTCCCTTCCGGCTCGCGATAGGTGCGTCCCCTGACCGCCAGGTCGAGGTCGCCCATGACGAAAATTGCCATTCACATCCCAGCATGCCAGAAGGGACCCGCCTTACTCTCTCTGAATGCCGCTGCTTGGAGCTCATGTCGACTCGTCCGGGGGTCTACACCTCGCGTTCGAACGGGCCCAGGCGATGGGCGCGGAGGCGATCCAGGTCCACCCCACGCCACCCGGCTTCTGGGGTTCGCCCAAGCTCGACGAGACGAGGATCGCGACTTTCAAGGAAGCGGCCGCGAAACACGGCCACCCGCCCTTTTACTTTCACGCGGTCTACCTGATCAACCTCGCCGGGGACGACCCGACGCTGCGCCAGCGTTCAGAGAGCACGCTCGCCGGCTACCTAAAGGCCGCCGACGACCTTGGAGTCGACGGCGTCATCTTCCATACGGGGTCGCACAAAGGCGCCGGGTTCGAGGCCAGGCTTCCGGGGATCGTCGAGCACCTGAAGCACGTGCTCGAGCGCGCAAACCCGAGCTCTGCCCGCCTCTTGATCGAGAACAACGCCGGGCTCGGCGGATGCGTGGGTGCGCGATTCGAGGAGATCGCTCAGATGCTGACCGCGCTGGACGACCAGCGGGTCTCGGTCTGCTTCGACACCTGCCACGCCTTCGCGTCGGGCTACGACGAGCGCACTCCCGCCGAGGTGTCCAAAACGCTGGACGAGCTGGAGCGGGTGATCGGGCTGTCGCGTGTCGAAGTGATCCACTGCAACGACTCTGTGACCGGCCTCGGCTCCAACCGCGACCGCCACGCGAACATCGGAGCCGGTGAGATCGGCGAGGAGGGTTTTCGCGCCCTGCTGCACGAGCCTCGCCTCGCGCGCCTCCCGTTCATCCTCGAGGTGCCCGGCGCCGGAGGCGGTCCCGACGCCGAGCAGGTCGCGGTGTTGAAGCGCCT
This sequence comes from Candidatus Dormiibacterota bacterium, assembly GCA_003151935.1. Lineage (GTDB taxonomy): Bacteria > Chloroflexota > Dormibacteria > Dormibacterales > Dormibacteraceae > Palsa-870. The sequence continues at coordinate 43,173 of PLYZ01000017.1, forward strand.
GTCGGCCTGAGGCCCTAGGGGTCCCCGCGAACTCACGGCGCAGCCTCTGAGTTCGTGGGGCTTTCAGACCTAAGCCACATCCGACGCGGCGGTCTCCTCGTAATCCATCTGCTTCAGGCCCAGGCGGCGACGCGGCGCCCGGCGCATGGCGAGGCCGGCGAGCAACCAGGCGCGAGCCGCCAGATTCCGGACCAACTTGCCCAGGCCTACAAGCGAATCGGCGGCCATGCGACTGTTCTCCATCTCCCGCTGGGGGTCCTTCAAACGCTCGAACGCGACGTCCTCGTTCATATAGGGATACATCTGGTTCGCCCTCCTATTTCTTTGGTAACTAGCATATAAACTACACTGGTTATTATAACCGGTGTTAGCTTTTAGTCGGTTATGGATATACTTCTGGTGTGGCAGACCGACAAACCGCTGCCGGTGACCTCGGGCTCGTCCAGGCATTCGTCAACACCGCCGACCTTCAGGACGGCCCGGAGGAGCTCGACGACCCAAACACGCTCCGGGCCTGGTTGGTTGCAAAAGGACTGCTCGACAGCTCCCTGACGGCCGGCGCGTCGGACCTGAAGCACGCGATCGCCTTGCGTGAGGCGATCCGCAACGTGATCGGCGCCAACTCCGGGTCGAAGGTCTACCCCGTAGACGTCGCGACTCTCAACGGGGCTGCGACCGCGAGCGGGTTACGGATGCGATTCGGCGCTGACGGTAAGGCGCGGCTCGAGCCAGAGTCGCCTGGCATCGTGGGCGCGATGGGACGCATCGTGGCCACCCTGTACGCGGCCATGGAAGACCCAGACTGGACACGGCTCAAGCTATGCAGCTCGCAGGCCTGTCGATGGGCGTACTACGACCGCTCGAAGAATCACTCGAGCCGCTGGTGCACGATGGCTTCCTGCGGGAATCGCGAAAAGGCAAGGCGCTTCAGGAGTCAAACGAAGACCCACGGGTAACGCACGTGAGTAGGGTTGTCGGCGTGAACAAGACCCGTGCGGAGGCCTTCAGCGACGGCGTGTTCGCGGTCGCCGCAACCCTCCTGGTCTTCTCCCTTGCGGTCCCAGAGGTCAAGTCGGGGTTGCTGAGCCGGACCCTGTTAAACGAGTGGCCGTCGTATGCCGCCTACGCGATCAGCTTCATGACCATCGTCGTGATCTGGGTCAACCACCACGTCGTGGTTGACTCGATGGACCATATCGATCGCCCTTTTCTATTCTTGAACGCGCTGCTGCTGTTGACGGTCGCGGCGATCCCGTTTCCTACTGCGGTGCTGGCGTACTACCTGCAGTCAGGTCACGACCAGCAAACCGCGGCTTTCGCGTACGGCGTGACCATGTCGGCGATGGCGATTGCGTTCAGCTTATTCAGCCTGTACGCACGCCGCTTCCTCCGAACGCACGCCCCATTCGATTGGCTGGGATTCTCCACGGGACTCGCGCTCTTTCCGCTGGCGACACTACTTGCGCTCATCAGCTTCAGGCTGAGCCTGGCGATCTATGCCTGCGTAACACTGTTCTACGTGGCGTTGCCAATCATCCGTGAACGCGTGATGCGCTCACGCAATTGAGGTCTTCCGCGCATCTCGCATCGAGGCCCCGGTGCCGCCGAATCGCGTCGCTGTGATCTCGGCGAGGATGCCGAGCGCGGTCTCCTCCGCCCCGCGGCTTCCAAGGTCGAAACCAATCGGGCCGTGGACGCGGGAAAGTTGTTCCTCGGTGAACCCTTCAGAACGCAGCGCGTCGAATCGGTTCTCGTTCGTCTTCCGGCTCCCGATCGCCCCGATGTAACCCGCGTCCTTCGTCAGCACCGAGCGCAGCGCCGGCAGGTCGAACTTTGGATCGTGGGTCAGGATAACGACGTACGTCGAGTTGTCGATCGCGAGCCTGGCCATGGCCTCGTCGGGCCAGGCCACGATGAGCTCGTCGGCCTCCGGGAATCGCTCCTTGGTGACGAACTTCGCACGCGCGTCGACGACGGTGACCCGGTAACCCATCAGCTTCGCGAGACGGTGCAGCGGGATCGCGATGTGGATCGCCCCGACGATGATGAGATGAGCCGGGCGGCGGAACGGCTCGATGAACATGTCTCCCTCACGTCGCGCCAGCTCGGATCCTGAGGGTGTCCACCCCTCGACCATGTCCGCCTCGCCGGTCGCGAGGTTCGTTCGCAACGTCGCCGGCTCATCTCGCTGAAGCATGGCGATCAGCTTCTCGTGCACAGGTCCCAGGGGTTCGATGTACACCTCGATGTGTCCGCCGCACGCCAGGCCGACCTCGAACGCCACGTCGTCCGCCACCCCGAACGCGGCCAGCTTGGGCTGGCGGCTCTTCAAAACCTTCTGCGCCTCGTCGAAGACCGCACCCTCGATGCAGCCGTTCGAGACCGAGCCGGCCATCTTCCCCGAACGGGTGACCACCATCTTCGAGCCCAGCGGGCGCGGGCTCGAGCCCCACGTCTCGACGACGGTCGCGAGCGCGATGTCTTCGCCGGCCTTGGTCCACTCGCCGAGCTCGCCCAGCACCTCGCGCATAGCTATCTGAACCTCGAGCGCCGGTCCAGCCCGGCGAGCAGGCGACCCAGGTCATCGAGCGCCTGGAGGTTGTGCGCGGCGAGAAAGTCGTCGCAGTGTGGAAGCGCGGCGGCCATGCCGCGGGTCAGAGGTTGATATCCCTCGGAGCCAAGGAGCGGGTTGAGCCAGATCAGGCGGTGCGACGAGCGGCGGAGGTGGATGAGCTCGGCGGTGAGCCTCGCCGGATCCCCTCGATCCCACCCGTCGCTAACGATGATCACGATGGCGCCATGTCCGAGCACCCGGCGAGCCCAATGCCGGTTGAAATCGGACAGCGCGTCGCCGATCCGCGTGCCGCCACTGAAATCGTGGACGCCCTTGCTCACCGAGTCGAGCGCGCGGTCCAGGTCGCGATAGCGAAGCAGGCGGGTGATCCGGGTCAGCCGCGTCGAGAACACGAAAGCCTCCAGGTCCTCGCGACGCGCGATGGCGTGCGCGAAGATCATCAGGAGGCGCGAGTACCGCTCCATCGAACCGCTCACGTCGCAGATCAGGACCAGCGGCCGCCTCCGGACTCGCGGGCGGCGATAGAACAGCCTCATCAGCTCACCGCTCGAGCGGATCGCGTGGCGCGCGGAGCGGCGCAGGTCGATGCTGCCGGCTCGCGCCGCGCGCAGACGCCGCGTCTTTCGCTCGGCGACCCGCCACGGCGCCTCCTCGAGCAGCCGCCGGACCTGTTCGGTCTCCTCCCAGGTCATCTGCTCGAAGTCCTTTTGACGCAGCAGCTCTTCGCGGCTGTAGCCGCTCGAGCTTGCGGGCACGACCGTCGGGTCCTGCTCGCGGTTCATCTGCGAGCTGTTGAGACCGAGCGCGGCCGACCACGCCTTGGCCCGCTCCGGCGGCAGCGGCAGAGAGCGGCTGCGCCCGGGAATCACCCCGGCGGTGGCTCTCGGATCCGGCGGCGACCAGAAGATGTCGAAGGCGGCGTCAAATGTCGGGAGGTCTTCCTTGCGGCTCACGAAGACCGAGCGCAGCGCGTGGCGGAAATCGGCTTGCTGCTTGAGGTCGATGTAAACGAGCGCGCGCGTCGCGTCCGTCAACCGGCGCGGGCCGGCCTCAAGGCCCGCATCGTGCAGCAGCCGCGCGAATGCCCCCAACCGAGGCAGGAGATCTGTTGCCGGCTCAGGCACCCCGCGCCTTCTCGACCAGAGCGGGCACCTGCTCCCGCACACGTTCGAGGTCCTCCTGGTACTTGAGCGCCGCGCCGATGGTCGCGTTGACTAGCGCCGGGTCGATTCGCGTGGCGCCCAGCGCGGCCAGCGAGCGCGCCCAATCCAGCGTCTCCGCGACGCCCGGCACCTTGTAGAGATCCATCCCGCGCAATCCCTGGACCAGGGCGGCGACCTCGCGGGCGAGGCCCGCGGCCGCTTCAGGAGCCCGGGCGCGGACGATCTCGACCTCCTTCTCGAGATCCGGGTAGTCGATCCAGTGGTACAGGCAGCGGCGCTTCAGCGCGTCGTGCACCTCGCGGGTCCGGTTCGACGTGATGACCACGAACGGCGCGCGCTTCGCCTTGATCGTGCCGATCTCCGGGATCGAGACCTGGAAGTCGGAGAGCAGCTCGAGCAGGAATGCCTCGAACTCCTCGTCGGAGCGATCGATCTCGTCGATCAGCAGAACCGGCGGCGTCGGGTCATCGTTGTCAATGGCGTCGAGCAGCGGCCGGCGCAGGAGAAACTCCGGGCTGTAGATCTCGCGCTCGGCGACGTGGCGATCCTCGCCTGAGTCCATGAGCCGGATGTGCAGGAGCTGGCGCGGGTAGTTCCATTCGTAGACGGCATGCGCCAGGTCGATGCCCTCATAGCACTGGAGGCGGATCAGCCGCGCATCGAGCACGTCGGCCATGACCTTTGCCGCCTCGGTCTTGCCGACGCCCGCCTCGCCCTCGATGAAAAGCGGCTTCTCCAGCTTCAGGGCGAGGAAGATCGACGTGGCGAGGGCGCGATCCCCGATGTACTTTCGCTCGCGCAGGCGCTGCTCGACGTCCTCGATCGTGGCAGGAGCTGCTGCGGTCACGCCCAAAGGTTACGAGTTACGAGATGACAGGTGGCCCGGCGCGAACGCCGGGCCCTTGTCACTACTCAGCTTGTTCGATCGCTCTCTTGGTCAGCACCCGCGCCAGGTGCTTCTTGTACTCGGGGCTGGCACGCAGGTCGCCGGACGGGTTCAAGCCGTCGGACGCGTGCTGGGCCGCCTCTTCCGGCTTGGCGCCGGTGTGCAGGGCCTCCTCGACGGCCTTGGCGCGGACCGGCGTCGGTCCCACGTTGGTCAGCCCGATGCGCCAGCCGCCGTTCATCTTCTGAGCCGCCGCGCCGACGATCGCCCAGTCGAAAAGGCGGCGGCGGAACTTGATGTACTTGTGCGGACCGTTTGCCACCGGAAAGACGACCTCGATGACGATCTCGTCCGCCGCGAGCGGCGTCGTGAAGATGTCTTTGAAGAAATCCTTGGCGGCGATCGTGCGCCGGTTGGTGACGATCTCGGCGTCGAGCATCAACGCGATGGTCGGGTAGTCGCCCGCGGCATCGGCGTGCGCCACCACGCCACCGATCGTGCCCATGTTGCGAACCTGGTTGTCGCCGATCTCGCTCGCGACCTCCGCGAGGATCGGCAGCTTCTGCTTTACCACCGCTGAGTGCTCGATCGTGACGTGACGAGTCAACGCGCCGAAACGCAGCTTCGACCCGTCTTCCTTGATGTAGTCGAGATCCTTGATGCCGTTGATGTCGACAAGGGCTTTGGGTTGCGCGAGGCGAAGGCGCATCAAGGGGATGAGGCTGTGCCCGCCCGCCAGGACCTTTGCGTCCTCGCCGTACGTTTTCAGCAGCTTGGACGCCTCCTCGACTGAGGAGGCACGCGCGTACTCGAATGCGGCCGGGATCACTTGCGGGCCTCCTTTCCGTTGCTGGACGCCCCGCGCGCTCGTTGCATCTGTAGCCAGAGGCGATCCGAGGTGGCGGGCATATCTACGTGCTTGATGCCGAGCGGGCTCAACGCGTCGCAGATCGCGTTGATTACCGCTGCCGTCGACGCGATGGTGCCGGCCTCGCCGATCCCCTTCACGCCGAGGTCGTTGGTCGGGCTCGGAGTCACGGTGCTGTCGAGCTGGATCTCAGGCATCTCGTTGGCCGTGAGCATCGCGTAGTCCAGAAACGTTGCCGACTTGAGCTGACCGCTCTCGTCGTCGTAGACCATCTCCTCGAACAGCGCCTGGGCGATACCCTGGGCGATTCCGCCGTGGAGCTGGCCCGCGACGATCATCGGGTTGATCACGTTGCCGCAGTCGTCGACCGCGACGTACTTCTGAATATCGACCGCGCCCGTCTCGGCGTCCACCTCAACGACGCAGATGTGCGTCCCGAACGGCCACACGAAGTTCGGCGGTTCGAAGTACGCGACGGCTTCGAGTCCCTGCTCCATGCCCGCCGGCAGCTGGCCGTAAGCGGCAAACGCCACCTCGCCGAGCGCCTTCGACTTGTCGGGGGCGCCCTTGACGTGAAACTTGCCATGGTCGAAGACGATGTCTTCCTCTGCGGCCTCGAGCAGGTGCGCGGCGACCTGCTTGCCCTTCTCGATGACCTTGTTGCACGAGCGGAGGATGGCGATGCCACCCACGGCAAGCGAGCGGGACCCATAGGTGCCGTAGCCGAATCCCGGACCCTCATTCGTGTCCCCATGCCGGATGTCTATCTGTTCCATCGGGATGCCCAGCGTGTCGGCCGCGATCTGGGCATGTGTCGTGTCATTGCCCTGCCCGTGGTTGTGAGTCCCCACGTAGATGCTTACCCCGCCCGCGGGATGGATCTTCACCTGGGCCGATTCAGAGAGAACGACTCCGCCCGTCGCCGGGCCGGTGGCCGCGCCCGGCCCGAGGCCGCACAGCTCGATCCAGGTCGACAGCCCGATGCCGACGAGCTTGCCGTGCTTGCGCTGCTCCTTCTGCTTCTTCCGCAGGTCGTCGTAACCGGCGATTTTCAGAGCCTTGTCCATGGTCGTCTCGTAATCGCCCGAGTCGATGGTCAAGCCGAAGTTCTGGGTATAGGGAAACTCTTCCTTGCGAATGAAGTTCTTGCGCCGCAACTCCACCGGGTCCATGTCCAGCTCGAGCGCGAGCACGTCCATCATCCGCTCTGCGACATGGGTCGCCTCGGGGCGTCCGGCACCGCGGTAGGGATCGGTTGGGATCTTGTTTGTGAGCACTGCCTGCGACCGCGATGAGATCGCATTCCAGTGGTACGCCCCGCCGGCCATCAGGCAGGCGCAGGTCTGGAAGGCGCTGAACAGAGCCATGTAGGCGCCGGCGTCCAGCAGTTGGGTGACGCGCATCCCCAGCAGGGTGCCGTCCTTCTTCGCGGCGACCTCGACGTCGAAGATCTGGCCGCGGCCCGCGTACGCGTTCTGCATCGCCTCGGTCCTCGTCTCGGTGTACTTCACCGGCCGGTCGAGCAGCTTGGCGCAGGCAGGAACGATGAAGTCCTCTGGGTAGGGGCTGATCTTGGATCCGAAGCCGCCGCCAACATCGTGCGAGATGACCCTTACCGCCTGCTCTCCCATCCCAAGCGCACCCGCGACGAACAGGCGGATCCAGTGCGGGTTTTGGGTCGACAGCCACATCGTCAGGCGCTTGTCGAAAGAGTCGTACTCCGCCATCACGACCCGGCTTTCCATTGGGTTCGGTGACAGGCGCTGCTGGAGGATCCGCTCTTTGACCACGACGTCCGCGGTCTTGAACGCCTCTTCGGTCGCCTCCCACGGTACGTAGGTGGTGTCCCAGGCGATGTTGTCCGGCTGGTCCGAGTGCACCTTGGCTGAGCCTGGTTTAGCGGCGGCTTCGATGTCCATCACGGCCGGAAGGACCTCGTAGTCCACGTCGACCAGCTGCGCGCCGTCCGCCGCCTGGCCTCGCTCGCCGGCGATCACGACCGCGACGGGCTCGCCCTGGTAGCAGACCTCTTTGGCGGCGATCGGATAGCGAGGCGGGTTGGTCAGCTTGTTGGGGGCGAACACGGGCGCCACGGCAAATGTGGCCGGTCCGGCGATGATGTCCTTGAAGTCCGGCGCGGTGTAGACCGCAAGGACGCCTGGAGCCTTCTTCGCCGCGTCGATGCTGATGCTGCGAATCCGAGCGTGGGCGTGCGGGCTCCGCACGACGACGAGATGGACGACACCCTGGTGCGGCAGGTCGTCCGTGTACCGGCCGTGGCCGGTAATCAGGCGGGGGTCCTCGCGGCGGTGAATCCGTGCACCTACGAGCTGGGAAACCGCCATGGCTACTCCCCTCCCGCTGTGACGGCGGGCCGGCCAGCGGGCTTCGCCTTGGCGCCGCCCATCGTCTTGGCCGCGGACTGCACGGACTTGATGATGTTGACGTAGCCCGTGCACCGGCAGAGGTTGCCTTCGAGGCCTCTTCGGATCTCGTCCTCGGTCGGGTTTGGGTTCTGCGAGAGCAGGTACGCGGCGGCCATGATGAAGCCTGGCGTGCAGTAGCCGCACTGGAGTCCGTGCTCATCCCAGAACGCCTGCTGCAGCGGGTGGAGCTCTCCGTCCTTGGCCATGCCCTCGATCGTCGTGAGCTGCTTGCCTTCGGCCTGGACGGCGAACATCGTGCAGCTCATGACCGCCTTGCCGTCGACGAGGATCGTGCACGCGCCGCACTGGCTCGTGTCGCACCCGATGTGCGTGCCGGTGAGGCCGACTACATCGCGCAGGTAGTGCACGAGCAGAAGCCGCGACTCGACCTCGTGCTCGCGCCGGGTTCCGTTGACTGTGGTCGAGACCTTGTGCTTCATACGCTCCTCCTAATCCCCTCCCCGGTCGGCCTTGCGGCGCCGGAAGCAACGACGCATGGCGAAGTTGAACCTGTCGACCTGTCGACCTCGCAACCGGCCGTATGTGGCGAGCCTAGCTCAATCCGCCGCCACCAAGCCGAACGCGATACGTCTATTGCGCTACTTTTAGCGGCGAAATGCAACTAGAAAATTCATTCAGCGTCGGCGCGCCGCCGGATCGGGTGTTCGCCTACCTGCTGGACGTGAACAAGATTGTGGGCTGCGTCCCGGGCGCGGAGCTGTCCGAGGTCGTGGATCCGACCACCTTCAAAGGCAAGGTGAAGATCAAGGTAGGACCCATCACGGTGGCGTACAACGGCACGGCGAAGATCGTCGACCGGAACGACGCGCAGCGCTCGGCCACCCTGGAGGCCGAGGGACGGGAGACCACCGGGCCGGGATCTGCCCGCGCCAAGGCGGTGATGAGCGTGGAGCCCGAAGGCAGCGGCTCAACGGTCAAGATCGTGACCGATTACAACGTCGCCGGCCGGGTCGCGCAGTTCGGGCGAGGCGTGATGGAAGACGTCTCGCGCCGGATCGTGAACGACATGGCTGCGTGCATCAAGGCCAACGTCGAAGCTGCGGAGCCGGCGTCGGGCGTCGGGCCCGGTGCGCCGGCGGCGGCCGCCGCGGCGGCGAGCCCAGCTCAACCGGTCACGGCGAAACCGGTCAACGCCCTGTCGCTGTTCTTCAAGGTCATGTGGTCGGGGATCCGGCGCACGTTCGGGGCGAAGACGACCTAGAGGCGCGGCCCGAAAAGCCCTGGACGGATCTTCGGCGCCCATGCGGCCCCTCGCCGAGGGTTTTCGGCCGCGCCTCTAGCCCAGGTACAACGCCAGCATCAGGTCGCGGTTGACCATGATCTGAGGCTGCGTCCAGCTCTTGGAGTTCACGCCGAAGGTCGTGATCGTGGCGTCCACCACCGAGAAAAATCTCGACTTCATCAGGATCTCCATGTGCATTGCCGTTTCGGTCGCCTTTGGGAACTCGACCGCCCCGGTAACGAGAAACGTGTCCGCCTGGAACATGATGTAGCGCCGGATCATCTCCATGATCTGGTCCGGCGGAGGTGGCTCGGGCTCGATAGTGCGTATGCCGCCGACAAAGGCCTTGCTGAAAAGACCTTCCGGGACGCCGTTCAGCGCTACGGCGCCGGGTATCAGCGGCTCCGCGCTCACGTTGCGCATGTGGAATACCGGCTCAGGATCGTTGATCGTGTCCCGCAGACGCCCTCGGATCTGGATTTCGGCGGTGATCCGCTGAGACGGGGTCAGCACGTCGACTTTGCTCCAGGCGGTCGCGGCAGCGAGCGCACCAGCAGTCTGCATGGCGGGCAGAATAGCGCGGCCGGCCCTCCACAAACCTGAGAATTGGCTTGTGGACCTGCGCGAGGCGCGCCGGCAGATTGAAGAGCGTGCCCAGCTTCATGCATTCATCGCGACCTCGTCCGAAGAGGGCGCCGGCCTGGTGGTCGCAATCAAGGACCTGGTCGACGTCGCGGGAATGGTCACGACCGCCGGCGCGATCATCCTTCCGAATGTGCCGGCCGAGCGGGACGCGCCTGTTGTTCAGCGCATCCGCCGGGAAGGCTGCGTGGTGGTCGGCAAGACCAACCTGCACGAGTTCGCGTATGGGGTGACCAGCACCAACATCCACTACGGGAACGTCCTCAATCCGCACGATCCCAGCCGGGTGGCGGGCGGGTCGTCGGGCGGCTCGGCGGTAGCGGTGGCCGCGGCCATGTGTGACTGGGCGATCGGCAGCGACACCGGGGGATCGATCCGGATCCCAGCTTCCCTGTGCGGGGTGGTGGGATTCAAGCCGGCGCTCGGAACCATCGACCTCACCGGCGTGGTGCCGCTCAGCTGGTCGCTGGACACGCTCGGCCCGATGGCGCGGGACGTGGCGAGCGCGGCGCACGCCTTCTCGATGATGTCAGGGGAGGCCGTCAGCACCGAACACCTGGCGAAACCCCGAATCGCGGTGCCGGCCGGTTGGGTCGCAGACCTGGACGAGCCAACCGAGCGCGCCTGGCGCCTGGTCTCCCAAGGCCTGCCAGAGATCGAGTTTGTCGATCGCGAACGGCTCTTCCGCACCGGCCTGACCATCCTCCTCGTCGAGGCTGCGACCTTTCACCGCCGGTGGGCAGACGAAGTCCCGGAGAAGTACGGCGCGGACGTGCTCGGCCACATCCGGCGCGGGCTGGGCGTGCTGGCCGTCGACTTCGAGGAAGCGCTCCGCGAGCGCAGGCAGTTGGTGGGGGCGTCGGCGCGCGCGATGGAGGACGTCGACGCCCTCCTGCTGCCGGCGACCGCGATCGTCGCGCCGCTCGTGAACTCCGGGGACGAAGTGCGCGAGCCGCTCTCACGATTCACCCGCCCTTTCAACACGACCGGCCAGCCGGTGGTGGCCCTTCCCGCCCCTGCGCGCCGGGGCGACCTTCCGGTCGGGATGCAGGTGGTCGGGCGGACCAACGCGGATACGCTGCGGGCGGCCCTATGGCTCGAACACGAGTGGAAGAACCTCACCCCGTGAAATCGAAGCAGCTCTTTCCTGGGGTCTTCAGCCGTCACGCACTTGCCTACGATCGCCGCCTCGAGCAGGTCATGGCTCACGGTGAGGCGCGCGGGCGGCTCCGTGTCCTCGAGCTGGTCCATGCGCGGCCCGGGATGCGCATCCTCGATCTCGCCTGTGGACCCGGAACTCTGGCAAGGCGCCTCGCGGCACACGTCGCGCCCGGCGGTGAGGTCGTCGGGGTGGACCTCGCGCCCGGGATGATCGAGCTGGCCCGGGCGGCCCGGATTCCCAACACCCGGTTCGATGTGATGGACATCGAACAGCTTTCTTTCGGCGGCGCGTCGTTCGACGCCGCCGCCTGCGGTCATGGACTGCAGTTCGCGCCCGACCTCGGAGCTGCGCTGCGCGAGGCTCGCCGGGTGCTGCGTCCAGCGGGCCGGCTCGCCGCCAGCGTCCCCGTTGACACGACGAAGGATCTCGTGTGGTCGCTTCTGGATGACGTCGTCGACCGCTGGCTTGGCCCTGCGCCGCAGGCTGCCGACCAGAGATCCACACGCGATGCCGTCTCCGACATGGAGCGGTTTCGGCAAGCTGCGGTTGACGCCGGCTTTGCGACTGCCGACGTCGAGTCGATCGATGAAAACGTGAAGTGGCCTTCGGCCGAACAGTTTGTCTCGCAATTCGCCGGCTGGTGGTTTTACGCGAGCCGCATGGAGGTGATCGACGACGACCGCCGCCAGGAATTCATTGACGAGGCGGTCAAAACACTTCGAGTTTCCTACCCCGGATCGTTCGAGACAACCGGGCGAAACCACGTCCTGTTCGCGGTGGCTTGATGCGACAGGCCGGTTGGGCTGTCCTGCTGCTCGTCGGTTTGAGCGGATGCGCGCCCGGTCCGCAGGCCGCCGCGACGCCCACCCCATCGGCCCTCCCTTCCGCCCTCGAGTCGCCGTCGCCATCCGCGAGCCCGGTCGTTTACGGTCCCGCTCAGTACCGGGCGATGTGGGTGGACGCGTTTCACGACGGCATCAAATCGCGTGCCCAAATCGAGAAGCTGGTCGCAGACGCGCACCGGGCGAACCTGAACGCACTCTTTGTTCAAGTGCGCAAAGCAGGCGATGCGTATTTCAATCGTGCGGACGAGCCACGAGCGTTGGACATCGCGGCGTCTCGCGGTTTCGATCCTCTCGCCTACTTGATCCAGCTCGCCCATGAGTCAACGCCGCGCATCGAGGTGCACGCCTGGCTGAACACGTTCTTCGTCGGCGAATCCAGCGGTGTGTATGTGAAGCACCCGGACTGGGTCAACCGGACCAACGACGGCGCGACCGGTGGATACCTGGACCCTGGCAACCCGGCGGTGCAGGCGTACACGCACAAGACCTTCATGGACGTCGCCCGCAACTACGACCTTGACGGCCTGCACATGGACTATGTCCGCTACCCCGGCGTGACCTGGGGCTACAGCCAGGCCTCCCTGAGCCTGTACATGCATGACACCGGCACGACCAGCGTTCCCGCGCCCGAAGACAGCCGATGGGAGGCATGGCGTCGCGAACAGGTGACGGCGTTCGTGCGCGACCTGCACAACGACCTGCACAGCGTCAAGGCCGCCGTCAAGCTCAGCGGCGCGCTCATCTGCTTTGGCGGCGGGCCCGGGAGCGTGGCGGACTGGAGCCTCACGTCGGCGTACTCCTCCGTGTTTCAAGACTGGTACGACTGGATGGTCAAGGGCTACGTCGACTTCGGGGTGCCGATGAACTACGACAGCGACTGGAACCAGCGCGAGGGAGCCTGGTTCGATCAGTGGCTGCGCTTCGAAAAGGACTCGGGATTCGCAAATCGAGTGGTCACGGGGGTCGGCATCTTCCTGAACTATCCGGAGGACTCACTGGCCCAGATTCGGCGCGCCCTGGCGCCCTCGGCGCGCGGAAACCAGGTGCTCGGAGTCGCCATCTATTCCTACGCGTCGACCTCTGTCTACGGCACTTCGGACTTCTACGATTCGCCGGATCTCTCATCGGGGTTGCCGCGACAGCCTTATGCCGGGGCAATCATCGACGAAGCGGGACTGGTGCGGCGCGCGAATCTGCTCAACGACTGGTTCATGACCCAGCTCTCGCAGCCCGCCTACTACAGCGACGTGCAGCTGGGCCGGATCCACACGCAGCCGGTCTTCACGCTGGCGGCGCAACCACCCACCCTGCCGGCGGGATGAGCTGAGTTGCCACCGGCAAGCGCAATCCTGCGCATGCTCGCGTTCGCGGTGCCTTCGGCGCTCGCCACCGCCGGGCTTCAGCCGCTGCTGGGCGCCGCCACAGGCGCGGTGGAGCTGAGATGGGCGATCGGCCTGACCGCGCCCGCGGTCATCGTGGCCGGCCTGGTCTTCGGCGCCGGCCGGCTCTTCGATCGAGGCGACTCTGTGCAGCCGCCGTGGTACTCGGCCTGGATGCTTTTCCCAGGCGCGTTCCTGCTGGCGGGCGCCGCGGCGATGTGCATCTTCGGCGCCCTGGTTGAGTTTTCGGTGATCACGTGGACCATGTGGGTCCTGCTGATCGCTGGGTCACTGCTGTGGGCGGCCGCGATGGTCCTGGTTCGCAGCGCGTCGCGCTGACAGGCGCACCCCTGGCGGGGTCCCACCCTTCTGCTTGCTGGTCCCAGGGCGCAGGAGCGGCGAGAAGGATGGGACCTACTGATTGCCCCCACCAGCCTGGAACGAGAGTACGGCCGGCAAAAAACGGCTGCAACCCAGGCTGTTAAGGCCGCCTATTGGGCCGCCCGTGAGTGGGTCATCCCCGCGCCGCTCTCAAGCGTCCGCCTCAGGCACACGCAGACCCACATGCGGTACGGCGACCACTTCTCGGCGAGCTGCTCGAGCTTCCCCTGATCAGGCTCGTGCGCCAGGCCGTACTCGGAGCGGATCGCACCCATCAGACGTGGTTCGTGGGTCGGAAGCTCGTCGACCGCGCTCAGCGCCCGCAGGCGCACGAGCTGCGATCCGAACTCACCGATACCAGGCAGCCGGCGCAGGCTTTTTAGGGATTCGTCACGCGACATCGAGCGCAGCGTCTCCGTGTCGACCTCACCCGCCAGTGCTGCGCGCCCAAGCGCGTTCAGATATTCGACCTTGCGGCCGAAGAGGCCGGGAAACTTCTCGAGGTGTGCCAGCCGATCCGGGCTCGGGAACGTCCACAGCACATGTCCATGCACGTCGATCGCATGACCGAGCTCGCGGGACATTCGCTCCTTGACGCCCTGGCCCTGGCGCATCGAGATGCGCGACGAGATGATGCACCAGGCGGCCGCCTCATACGCATCCGACCAGTTGACCGGCCTGAACCCCGGGAACATCCGCTGGAGCCTTGCCACGACCGGGTCCCGCTTTCCAACCTCGGGCCACCCCCGGCCGTCGACGTCCAGGCTCAGGATGCGCTCGACCTGTCTGGCCACCATCGCCGGTTGCGAGGCGTCCCCATACATCGTCCCGAGCACGTGGCCCCGCGAGTCCTGGCGCAGGCAGCTCCCCACTGGTGTCCAATTGCCGTCCGTCAGGAACGCGAGGTGAAGATGGCCCTCCGGGTCGCCGGTCTCCGACGGTGCTCGATGCCACGCGCCGATGAAGTTCGCGCCCTGTTCGAGTGAGTAATCGCCCTGGGGCACGATTTCGAAGCTCCGGAGACCGGCGTTCATCGAGGAGAAAAGCCGGCGGCGCCAGGGCGGCCGGCCGGCAAAACGTGCAGCTACGCGAGCTTGATTCGGTTCGCGCGCGGGCCTTTCTGGCTCGGCTCGATCTCGAAGCTGACCTTCTCGCCGCCAGCCAGCGAGTCGAAGTTCACAGCCGAATCGAGTCCTGTTCGGTGGAAGAAATACTCACGCCCGTCCTCGGCGGCGATGAACCCGAATCCGCGGTCGGAGACCAACTTCTTGATGGTGCCTGTCGGCATCTCCCTACTCCCATTTCTCGAAAACAATGTCGCGAACGCACGGGCCTTTCGAGAACACCACGACCGCGGCGCACATCGCCTGCCATCTGGGCGACTGATCTACCTTACCACCGGCGCCGCGGGGCGCCAGAACATCAAAGAGCGAGCAGGGCGACCCCCGCGAGAGTGGCCACGGCGCCGGAGAGTTTGAGCGGTAAGGCCTCCCTCTCACGCAGCCTCCAAACGCCCCAGATCGCCACCCCTACGACCGCCGTCTCGCGCACCGGAGCGACGACGGAAAGGGGCGCGAGGCTCAATGCCCAGAGGACCAGCAGGTAGCCGCCCCACATGAAGATCCCGATCAGCGTCGCCTGGGCGCGACTCAAAACGGGTCCGCTGGATGGTTGCTCGACGGTAGGGCGGCGTCCGGCGGTCAGGCGCGCCGCGATCCATGTCGAGACAGATATGCCGGCGAGCATCAGGACGATCAGCAGCCAGCCATACAGCCACGGCGTGGAGAGCCGCACACCAATGCGGTCGACCGCGGTGTACGACGCGATGGCCACCCCGGTGAGCAAGGCAGGAACCGTGGCCCGCCCGCGGGCCTGCGAGAGCGTGACCGCGAGGATGCCTGCGAGCAACAGGCCGACCCCGACGAGCTGGAGGCCGGTCAGACGCTCATGAAGCAGCACCAGGCCGGCGATGACCGCGAGCAGCGGAGCCGAGCCGCGCGCGATCGGATATACGGCCGAGAGTTCGCCTCGCCGGTAAGCAGCTGCGAGGAGCCAGAGATAGGTCACCTCCAAAAACCCAGACAGCGCGCACCATCCCGCGGCGGCCGGGGCAAGACCTGGCCGGCCGGCCCACAGCCAAGCCACCGCGACCGGCGGTGTAGCCACCAGCGTCGCGGCGAGCGTGGCGCGCTGAAAGGTGGCCATGGGATCGCCGCTCACCTTCACGAGCACGTTCCACGTGCCGTGAAGCACGGCGGCGGCCAGCGCCAGCGCGATCGCGGCGGCGATCAGTCGGGTGGCCCGGTGGTGCGGCGTGGCCGCGCGAGCAGGCGCCCGAGGAGCCGGTACACCTCGGGATTGACCAGAAGGCCATTGTGGGTGCCCCAGACGGGCATGGATGGGATGTCCGGCCGAAGGCAGGAACGGAAGTTCACCACGTCATCCGAGCGGGTGTAGATCGAGGTCGTCGGAACTATAGGAGCCAGGCTCAGGTCGTGAGAAAAACGTCCCTCGGGATGCCACCTGCGGCCGTATGCGATCTCGCTCGCCGTCTTGACCACGCCAACCGCGCGGCGGGTCATCAAGGCGAGGTCGGTCGTGTCGGCCAGGGGAGCCCCCAGGGTGATCACCTGCTCGACGCTCTGCGGGTGGCGCTGCGCCAGGACCTTGGCGAGCAACCCTCCCCGGCTGTGTCCCACGATGCTGACGCATGCGCCGGCCTGGGCCTGGACCTCGAGGAGGCGGCGGCGAAGTCTTGCCAGCAGCCGCTCCGAGTCGCTGATGTTGAGGAGGATGCCTGACAGGTGGGGTTTGTAGCCGATGCGTGCGAGCCAGTTGGAAAGCACGGTCAGGGACCAGTCACCGGAGAGAAAGCCTGGAATCAGAAGCACCGGCCGCCCATCGCCACGTGGCACCCCGCGACCGCGAAATACCGGGTCGCGCAGCAGCACCGACATCTCGCGAAACGCGAGCGGATCCCATAACTTCACGGAGGCGAATCGTAGGTTGTAGGCCAGGGAAGGGGGTGGCCGGCCGTGCGCCTTGCGCAATCGGTCAGCTGGCGTAAACGCCCCCGTCGGTTCCCACCTGGAGCGCAATCGAGGCCAGCGGCGTCGGTGCCGGACCGGAGACGACCGCCGCGGCCTGAGAGGGGTCGAACGCGGCGCCGTGGCACGGGCAGGTCAGCAGCTTCTGGCCGGAGTCATACGCGACAGTGCATCCGGCATGCGTGCACACGGCATCGAACGCCACGACGCCGCCTCCGCTGAGTGAAATAGCGATCGCCGGGTCTCCGGTGGTGGGGTCCTGGAAGGTGAGGGAGCCCTGAGCCTGCAGGTCGGCGAGGGCGCCGATCCTGGTCCCGGTCGGGGAGGCGACCGGCGAGGGGCTGGGGACCGGCGTCGTGCTGCTCGATGCCGCTTGAATCGATGGACGCGGCCGAGGCAGCAGCGCAAGCACCCAGACCAGGGCCACCGCAGCGCCGCCCAGCTGAAGCAGCAGGCGGCGCCGGCTCAAGTCTGTGGTCGCCGGCCGGCCACGCGCATCCGCCTGTGTGGATGGTCCGAAGATCAGCGGCCTGACAGTCAGGACGCCCTGGTCGCCAACCAGGATCAGCGTGATCCAGGCGACGGTGTAGATGCTGTCGGAGCCCAGGAAGTAGGGCTGAACCGACCAGCTTGCCGTGAGGAAGAAGACGAGGTTCACGAGCGCGCCGGCCGCCGCTGCCCACCGCGTCGCGAGGCCGAGCAGCACGAGCACTCCGATCGCCAGCTCGACCGCGATCACCCCGATCCCGGCCAGCTGCGGCACGGGGAGCGCAAAAACCTGGATCAGGAACCCGATCGGAGAGTGCGCCGCAAAGCTCTGAAGCTGCGTACCGATGTAGCTCGAGGCGCCCGGTTGCAGGAATCCCGGGTCTGCGATCTTCTGCAGCCCGGCGTAGACGAACGTCGCGCCGAGGAAAAACCGCAGCGGGAGCGTGCCGTAGGCGAGCCGCCGGTCCGCCGTCTGCCCGGTGAGGCGCTGAGGCTGAGGACGCTGTGCCTTTCTGGCCAAGTCGAAGGGACGTTACCGGGAATTGGCCATGCCCTTCCTGTGCCAACGCTGTGAATTCGCCGAGAGCTGGCGCCCGATTAATTGCACAGACTGTATGTCAAACTAATTGGGTGAGCGCCCGACGCTACAGCCTCGGCCGGCGGCAGCCTGAGGTAGAGCGCACCAGGTCCGCGATCCTCGCCGCCGCGCGCCGATTGGTCGTCGACCTCGGTCCCGAATCAAGCCTGGCCAGGGTGGCAGAGGCCGCGGGAGTATCCCGGATCACCGTTTACAACCAGTTCGGCTCCAAGGCCGGGCTCCTGGAAGCGCTGGCGGCAGGAGCGGGCCGCGAGCTCCAGGGCGCGCCGGGGCCTGGAACCGACGCCGGTTTCACCGATGACTTGAAGCTGCGCATCGAGCAGGCCTGCGCGTCCTGGGCGGCTGATCCCGACCTGTACCGCCAGCTTCACGGCCACCGTCGGGAGCACGGCGGCCAGGCCGAAATCGACCGCGCCCTGGCCGAACGCCTCGCCGCGCACGACCGCCTGCGGCCGGGATGCTCGATCAAGGAAGCGGAGGACGTGATCGGGATCCTCACCTCGTTTCCGGTGTTCGACCGCCTTCACAAAGGCGGACGCCGCTCGCCCTCAGCCGTCGCGGAGATCCTGATGCGGATGACATCGGGGTTCATGACACCCTCGCCCTCGGTCTAGGATTGACGCATTGCGCCATAAAACCGCCGACCTGGACGGACCCGTTCACTACGTCGACTTCGGCGGCACCGGCAGGCCGCTGCTCATGGTGCACGGGCTGGGCGGCAGCGCCCTGAACTGGATGGCCGTCGGTCCGGAGATCGCGAAGAGCTACCACGCGATCGCCCTCGACCTCGCGGGCTTCGGGCAGACGCCCCTGTTTCGCCGGCTGGCCGCGGTCGGGGCCAACGCCGGGCTCGTTCACGAGTTCATCCAGAAGGTGATCGGCGAGCCGGTGGTGATCATGGGCAACTCGATGGGCGGCCACATCGCCGTCCTCGAGGCGGCGATCCACCCGTCATGGGTGAACGCGGCCGTCCTGGTGGACCCGGCGATCCCGGGGGCCCACGTCACCCGCCCCGAGCCCGCGATGCTTGGTGTGATGGCGGGCCTTACGGTCCCCGGCCTCGCCGAGATTCTGCTCGACCGGCGTGCGCGCCTGCTCGGCCCGGAAGGATTGGTCCGCGAGACCCTGTCCATCGTCTGCGCCGATCCATCTCGCGTGCCGGCCGACGTCGTCGAGGCTCACATCCAGCTCATGCTGGAACGCGACCGGCTGGGCCGTCAGAACGGCCGCGCCTTTCTGCAGGCGAGCCGGTCGATCGGCCTGCGCATGGCCGATCCGCGTTTCTGGACCCAGGTAAGCAGGGTTCGCGCCCCGACCCTGATCATCCACGGCAGCCTCGACCGGCTCATCCCGCTCGCCGCAGCCAGGGAGCTGGCGCGCCGCCGGCCCGACTGGACGCTCGAGATCCTCGAAGGTGTTGGTCACGTCCCCATGATGGAGACGCCGGACAGATTTATGAACGCGCTCAACGCCTGGAGCACGTATCGAATCGCCCGCGAACCGGAAGTAGTCGGCGCACAGGCGAATGGCGGATCGGACTCGCTGGATTCATAACGGAGAAGCGCTCAAGCAACAGCGTGGCAAACGTCGCAGAACTTCATCACAGCAAGCGCCGCTCACGGCTGGGAATCGCCGCGTCGATCCTGCCTGAGCTTCGACACCGTGGTCGCTGGGACCCGATGCCGCCGATGTGGCTCGAAGGCCGCGTGTACATCGAGTACCTGCGCCTCATTCGCGACCCGGTGTTCCGCGGCGTGGAGGTCCCGCCCGGTCTGGGGAAGCCGGTGATGCTAATCCCCGGCTTCCTCGCCGGAGACTGGACTCTGCACACGCCCTTCCAGTGGCTGCGGCGCATCGGATACCGGCCGCGAGTCGCGGGCGTCACGTTCAACGTCATGTACTCGGAGGTGATGCTCCGTCCTCTCGTCGATACGCTGCGCGAGCTTCGGCGCAAGACGGGCGCGCGCGTTTCGCTGGTCGGACACAGCCGTGGTGGCGTGCTCGCCAAAGTGCTTTCGCACAGAAGGCCGGACCTGGTCGAGCAGGTGATCACGCTCGGGTCTCCACTCCACGACCCGTTCGACATCCATCCGCTGACCATGGCCGGCGTGACGGCCGCGCACATCTACAACGTGTTTCGGTACGGGCACCCGGCGTCGGTCGAGCAGCGATTCCTGCGCGACCTGGCCGCTGTGCCGCGCGTGCCGATAACCTCGATCTACTCGCGATCCGACGGTGTCGTCAACTGGAAGGCATGCCTGCGCCCGGACATCAACGCGATCGAGGTGCCGGGCAGCCACATCGGTCTCGCGCTCAATCCGGACGTGTACCGGATCCTGGCCTACCTCCTGCCCGCCCCCTGGCGTGAGAGTTAGTATCGGTACCTAGCGGGAGCTCGGCTTCGGAGGATGAAGCGGGCTGAGAGGGCGCCGTGACGCCGACCGCATGAACCTGAACTGGGTAATGCCAGCGGAGGGAGATAGATGAGCGATCTCGCCGTGCGGGCGGTCGATTCGGATTCGTTTGGAAGGGTCGAGAGCCACGGCATCGACTCGATCCCGGCAGCAGAGAGACACGGGACGCCACGCGAGCTCGCCTTCCTGTGGGCGGGCGCGTTCGTCAATTACGCAAGCCTGTTCACCGCCAGCCTGCTCACGACCTATTACGGCCTTGGGGTGTGGGATGGACTTCTGGCGACAGGTCTCGGAACGGTCGCCGCGGCGGTGATCCTCGGTCTGTTGAGCAACACCGGCCCGCGATCGGGCGAGCCGCAGATCGTTTTCACGCGCCGGATCTTCGGCCTTCGTGGTTCGTACCTGGGCGCGGGACTGACCCTGTTTCTTGCGATCGGATGGTTCGCGGTCGACTGCGTGATCGCGGCGCAGGCCGGCGCTCAGCTGCTCGGGGGAGGCAATCGCTGGATCACGCTCGGGCTCGTCCTTCTGATCGCCGCCGTCAGCGTGGCGGTTGCGATCTTCGGTCACGAGACGATCAAGGTCCTGGCCACCTATGGCGCGGTTGCGTTCGCGGCCCTCTCACTTGCGCTTTTCGTCTCTCTTGCTCCGCAGTTCCATTGGGCTCAGGGTCCTGGCGTCTCGGGCGCCGCATATCCGGGCAGCTTCGTGCTGGGGTTCATGACGTGCTTTGCGCTCGTCGCGTCGTGGTATCCGTTCGCAAGCGATTACTCACGCTACCTCCCGGCGACCAGCCCAACCCGATCGGTGACGCTGTGGCCGGTCGCGGGCATCGTCGTGCCGATGCTGCTGCTCGGACTATTTGGCCTTCTGCTGCCGACGATCGATGCGAGGCTCGCCGCCAATCAGGGAGTGCTCGCGGTGATCAGCAGCCACGCGCCCGCCTGGGTTGCGTTTCCATTCTTCATCTTCGTCGTCCTCGGCGAGATCTGGGCCAACTATTTCGACGTCTACACCGCGGGACTAGTCATGCTCGCGATGGGCTTGAAGCTCCGCCGCTGGCAGACAGCGCTGGCCTGCGGCATCCTCGGGACCGCGCTCGCCTCGTATGCAGTGGTGGTCAGCGATTTTCACCTCGCGTACGAAGACTTCCTGATCCTCACCTACCTATGGGCGCCGGCCTGGGCGGCTGTCGTGTTGCTGACCTTCTTTCTCTTCGACGGCCGGGCGCGACCGCGGCTCGCCGTCGTCGCCTGGCTCGCCGGCACCGCGACGAGCCTGGTGTTCGTCAACTACGACAACCTCTTCAGCAACCTTGCCGGTACGCCACGGTTCTTCAATCACGATTTGATGAGCGCGCTCCACGGCGCAGACCTCAGCGGCCTGGTGAGCATCGCAGTCGCCGCAGCCGTTTACTGGAGCGGCCGGCGCGCGAGGTCCACTTGAAGCTGCCCGTCGCCCTCACGATCGCCGGTTCGGATTCAGGCGGAGGGGCCGGCATCCAGGCGGACCTGAAGACCTTCGCAGCGTTGGGCGTGCACGGGACATCGGCGATCGCCGCGCTCACCGCGCAGAACACGCTGGGCGTCATTGAGATCATGGAGGTGCCGCCGGCCTTCGTCGCCGCCCAGATTGAAGCGGTGATGGCCGACATCGGAGTCGCGGCCGCGAAGACAGGGATGCTCTCGAGCGCCGAGATCATCGAGGTCGTTGCCAACGCCATGATCCGTCACAACCTCACGAACCTCGTAGTAGACCCGGTGATGGTGGCCAAGGGCGGCGCCAGGCTGCTGCGCGACGACGCCGTCGATGCGCTGCGCTCGCGGCTCCTTCCACTGGCCGCGGTCGTCACCCCGAACCTTCCTGAGGCCGAGGTGCTGCTCGGCCGGCCGATTCGGACTCTCGACGAACGCTGCCAGGCGGCGCGCGATCTCGTCGCGCTGGGGGCGCGGGCCGCGGTCGTCAAGGGCGGGCATGCCGAGGGACTGCTGGCCATAGACCACTACTTCGACGGCAACGAGCTGGTCGAGCTTCAATCACCGCGCATCGCGACCGCGAACACTCATGGGAGCGGCTGCGTTTTTTCCGCGGCCATCGCGGCAGAGCTGGCTAGGGGCAGCGACTCCCTCGCGGCGGTACACCAGGCGAAGGAGTTCATCACCGGGGCGATCGAGCGCTCGCTGGAGGTGGGCCGCGGTCACGGTCCGGTCAACCCGATGTTCAAGATCACCGGTTGAGTCCCATTTCTTAAAGGAAGCTGGGGTCGCCGGAGGCGGTTAAGCTGTGCCGTCATGACCAAGCGAAAGCGACCCGGCAAGGCCACGAGCGGCGCCGACCAGCCAGTCAGCGATGAGGGCAAGACTTCCGCCGCGGATAACGCGCCGAAAGAAGACATGGCCCACATCAGCCCCGATCTGCTGGCTGGCAGCCCAGACATCTTCGCTCCCAAATGGACGGAAGATCCCACCTCGGCTTCAGCTTCCGACGTGGCCGAGGAACCGGTGGTCGAAGCGGCGCCGGTCGAGACACCGGAACCGGCAGTTGAAACGCCGGCCGAAAGCGTCGAACCGCTGGCGCCCGCGGAATCGACTCCAGTCCTGGCTCCGCAAACGGCCGAGACGGCGCCTCTGCCCCACTACGTGACGGCCACGCCTCACCCTGCGCGAGCACGCACCGGCGGGTCCAGCGCCGCGCTGGGCATCGTCCTGGTAGTGGTCGGGCTCTTCGCCCTCGGCGTGGTGGTCTTCGGAATCGACCTCACGCAGTACGGCTGGCCTCTTTTCGTGATCATCCCCGGGCTAACGCTGCTCGTGGTCGGGTTCCTGGGTGGCGGCGCCGGCGCGTCAGTCCCGGGAGGCATCGTCACAGCCCTGGGTCTCGTGCTCGCCTACCAGAGCAGCACGGGCGACTGGGCGAGCTGGGCCTTCGCGTGGGCGCTGATCGCACCTGGAGGGGTCGGCCTCGGCCTTTACCTGCAGGCGCTACGCGACCGCGACCCCGTGATGTTGCGACGTGGCCGGACCCTGATGTTCATTGCGGCCATGATCTTCATGATCGGCTTCGTCTTCTTCGAATCGATCCTCGGAATCAGCGGGATGGACTACGGGGTCGTCGGCAAGGCTGCCCTACCCGGGCTCCTGGTCGTGATCGGGCTCATCCTCCTGGTCCGCAGCATCCAGCGGAGCCGCCAGGCCTAGGTCTTTTTTCGAGCCGGCAGCCGCTTGATCCGAGTCGCGAGACCGTCGCGGTCGATCTGGTATTCGGTGCCGGCTCGGTACTGCCTGAAGCCGAGCTTCTTGTTGATGGCCAGCATCGGCGCGTTCGATGCGGCGTTCGCGGTCGACACCCATCGGGCCTCTGGATAAAGCTCGTGAAGATGCGCAAGCATGGCGGCTTTGATCCACTTACCCAGTCCCCGGCCCCGCGCCTCAGGCCGCACTCCGGTGAATCGCTGTTCGACGATGGTGGGCCGGTGCGGCGCCCAGGTGGTGTCTGTGACGGCCGAGATCGTGCCATCCGGCTCGCGGGTGATCATCGTGTGCAGTCGTTCATCGCTGATCTCGAGCCGCCCGTAGAAGTCGCGCAGATGGTCGGGCGTGACGACGATGTCTCCGTGATCGAGGTCTTCGAAGGGGACGGTGTTGAGCACGATCGTCAGCTGTGTCGCGAAGTCGTCCCACATCGCCTCTGGCAGAGGGCCGTCGTAGGCCTCGAGCTTCGTGCCTGGTGAACGCCGTGGGCCCTCGCCGACCCAGCGGTCGACCATCGACCAGTCCACGTCCGCCAGGTTGAGCCGGTTCTCGGCGCCCGTGAACCGCGCCTCGGCTCCCACCCATCGCAGAAACGCGTGGCCCGAAGCCTCCTCGGTGCCGATGCCCAGCACAGTGCAGCCGTGCGCATCCATGAGCTCGAGCAGCAGGGGAAGCGAGGCGGAGGCAATGCCTTGCCTGCGCGCATCCGGCCTGACATAGAGATCGGCCCAGAAGAGGTGCTTGTTCGAGTCGTACTCAGGTGTTCCCGGCTTGATGGTCGAGGCTGACAGCCAGCTCACCAAGACGCCGTCTCTGGCGTACTCGTAGCTGTACTGGATGTCGAACGGGCTCTCGCGCTTCAACCATTTTTCTTCCATGCCGTCCGGGCGAACAGGATCGTCGGGACGCGATTCCTGCTGCCTCAACCGACGGTATGCGTGATAACGCTTCCAGAAATCGGCGCCTGCCGACTGGAAGTCGACGCGTGCCGGTACAAGCTCAGCCGCCATCGATCGATAATCTCACAACGATGAGCACCGGCCGTCCATTCAAGGTTGGTGTGACGATCCACCCGCAGCAGTGCACCATCGGGGAGCTGCGCGATGCGTGGCGCCGAGCCGACGATCTGGGCGTGGACAGCATCTGGTTCTGGGACCATTTCTTTCCGCTCTACGGCGATTCCGAGGGAAACCAATTCGAATGCTGGGCGCTGCTTGCCGCCGCGGCTGTCGATACGCGAGCACCTCAGATCGGACCCATGGTGACCTGCATCGGCTATCGAAATCCCGACCTGCTCGCCTACATGGCGGCCACCGTGGACCAGCTTTCGGGCGGACGGCTGGTGCTGGGCCTCGGGGCGGGATGGTTCGAGCGCGACTACGCGGAATATGGCTTCCGGTTCGGCGAAGCCAGGGACCGCGTGCGAGATCTCAAGGAAGCGCTGCCGCGAATCAAGAGCCGCATCGCAAGGCTCAAGCCCGGGCCTGCGGGCGCTCTGCCGATCCTCATCGGCGGCGGCGGCGAAAAGGTCGTCCTGCGCCTGGTAGCAGAGCACGCCCAGATGTGGAACGGCGGAGCGCCGCCCGATGAGTTCGCGCACAAGTCGGCGGTCCTGGACGATTGGTGCCATCGCGTCGGTCGAGATCCCAAGGCGATCGAGCGGACGGCCAACGTGGGCGCGACGACACCGAAACTGGTGGACGAGTGGCTGAATGCGGGCCTACAGCACTTCGTGGTCAGGCTCGCTCATCCATTCGACACGAAGGCCCTGGAGCGGCTGATCAAAGTTCGGGATTCGTAGGCACGCTCTGCCGGGGCGGCCGCGGCCGGCGCGACTCCTCCTCCAGCGCCCTGCGGAGGCAGGTGCGCATCGCCTGCATCAGGTCCTGGGTGGACACTCCGAATCGGTTGCGAATCACACCGTCGAAGTAGGTCATGCCGGTGAGCCGGCTCAACCGCGACTTTCGCGGTCGAACGAGCGCGCGGTTGAGCCGGTAGAAGATCACGTTGGGCACGGTCTTCGGATCCTGCCATTCGCTGCCTTCCGACATGCGCATGCCTCGGAACGGTCCGATGTGAGCACCCATGAGATCCGTCACGTGAACCCACCGCACGACGCGCGCAGCGCCGGGGGATCCGATCCGAAACCCGTCGCTGGTCAGGGCCAGCTGTTCGCCGATTCCCTGCACCGCGGTGAAGTAGAAGGCATTGAGCGCAACCATCAGGAGCACTGTCAGAGGCGCCAGCCACGGATAGCTCGAATTCGCGAACAGAGCGAGCACGAGCGCCGGTATAAAGGCGATCCATCCCGCGACCCGCAAAGCGCGGACGAAGCGCGGGAGCGCCGGCGCGACCAGGACGACCTCTCCTTGAAGTGGATCGAGGCTTGGGGTTCCCCTTTCGCGCCGCCGCCAGGCATCCCATGCCCCGATGGAGGCGGCAGTCGTTCCCCCGATCCCCACCGTGTAGACCGTGAGCAGCGCCACCGTGAGGAGGAGGAAGGCCCGAGCGTCCACTTCAGGCATTGTAGGGAGCACAACGGCTCCCCCCGTTATTTGTGGACGGACCACTAACGAAATGCAAAAACCTGGCCTACGATTCGTGGCACCACACCCTCTTCGCGGCGCGAGCCTCCTACCGCTTGGCAGGAGGCTCGTTTAATCGTAGGGGAGGACAGGCGTCCTCCCCTACGGTGACCCCTCCGCTCCTCGGCCACGTGCGGTTGTGTTTGGAAGGTGGCGTGCTTGAGTGACGGCCGGAGTAAATCCGGCCTAAAGCTCCACTGGGTTTCGACGCGAAAAAAGGGAGCTACGCGGCTTTGACTGCTGCCACCAGTTTCGTCAGAGAGTCTTTGGCGTCGCCGAAGAACATCAGCGTCTTCGGGTCGTACATGAGGTCGTTGTCGATTCCGGCAAAGCCCGGCCGCATCGAGCGCTTCATGAAGACGATGTTCTTCGCCTGGTCCGCGTTGAGGATCGGCATCCCGTAGATCGGGCTGCCCGCGGCGTTCCGCGCCGCGGGGTTGACCACGTCGTTCGCCCCAACGATCAGCGCGACGTCCGCGTTCTTGAACTCGTCGTTCACCTCATCCATCTCTTTGAGCTGCTCGTACGGCACGTTTGCCTCCGCGAGCAGGACGTTCATATGGCCGGGCATGCGGCCGGCGACCGGNNTTCATGTGGCCGGGCATGCGGCCGGCGACCGGATGAATCGCATACGTCACCTCGACGCCACGCTTCTCGAGCACGTCCGCGAGCTCGCGCGCCGCGTGCTGCGCCTGGGCCACCGCGAGCCCGTAGCCGGGCACGATGATCACGCGCTGGGAGTACGCGAGCAGGGTGCCGATGTCTTCGGCAGATCCTGACCTGACGCTGCGCCCTTCCTGGCCCGCGACCGCGCCTATGGCCGCATGGGTCTGACCGAACGCACCGAACAGCACGCTCCCCAGCGAGCGTCCCATGGCGTCGCTCATGAGCTTGGTGAGGATGCTGCCTGACGCCCCCACCAGCGTCCCGGCGACGATCAGGGCGAAGTTGTTGAGGGTGAATCCGCTAGCCGCCACGGCGAGGCCGGTGAACGCGTTGAGCAGCGAGATGACGACGGGCATGTCCGCGCCGCCGATGGGAAGCACGAAGGCCACACCGAGCACGAGAGCCAGCACCATCAGCGAGATGAAGGAGAACGGGATCGATGCCACGGCCAGCACCGCGATGACAAAGCCTAGGATCGCTGCGGCGAGGATGCCGTTGACGACCTGCTGGCCCGGGTAGGTGATGGGCTTGCCGGTCATCAGCTCCTGGAGCTTGGCGAAGGCCACCATGCTGCCCGCGAAGGAGATCGATCCGATCACGATGCTGAAGACACTTGGAAACGCTTCCGCGAAAGCCGGGTGCTGGCCGAAGCTCAGCAGCTCGGCGACCGCGACGAGTGCAGCCGCGCCCCCGCCCACGCCGTTGAAGAGGGCGACCATCTGCGGGATGGCGGTCATCTTCACCATGCGGGCGCCGATGCTGCCGACCGCACCACCGATGACCACCCCGATCGCGATGATGACCACGCCGGCTGTCGTGAAGTGGAGCAGCGGCAGCGTGGCCACGAGCGCGATGACCATTCCGATGGCGGCGATGAAGTTTCCGTTGCGGGCGCCCTTCGGCGAGCTGAGCTGCTTCAGGCCGAGGATGAAGCAGACGGCCGCGACCAGGTAAGCGATCTCGATGAGTGTGGTCACTTTGGGGCCGTCGATTCCTTCGCCGGATTCGATTGTTTCTGATCTTGTGCGCCCTGCGCGCGCCCGGCGTTTTGTGCGTCCTGCGCGCGCCCGGCGTTTTGTGCGCCCTGCGCGCGCCCTGCATTCCGGCCTTTGAACATCTCCAGCATCCGGTCGGTGACCACGAACCCGCCGACCACGTTGGTGGTGGCGAGGGTCACGGCGACCAGCCCGAGCACGATGTTGACCGGCGAGCTGGCGCCCGCCGCGATGACGATCGCGCCCACCAGGATGATGCCGTGGATCGCATTCGTCCCCGACATCAGGGGCGTGTGGAGGATGGTCGGCACCTTGGAGATGACCTCGATGCCGACGAAGATCGACAGCACGAAGAACGTCAGCTCGTTGAGCAGCTCATTGCTCATGCGGAAGCGGCCAGGAGCTGCTTGGCGCGCTCGTTCACGATCTCGCCGGCGTGCGTGACACAGGCGCCCTTGGTGATCTCGTCCTGGAAATCCAGGTTGATGGC
Organism: Candidatus Dormiibacterota bacterium; assembly: GCA_003151935.1. GTDB lineage: Bacteria > Chloroflexota > Dormibacteria > Dormibacterales > Dormibacteraceae > Palsa-870. The sequence goes on from PLYZ01000017.1 coordinate 71,278, forward strand.
GCCGTCCTTGACCAGGTGCAGGAGCAGGTTCGCGACGTTGCGCGCGAAGAGCTGGCTCGTGGCCAGCGGCATCGTCGAGGGCACGTTGCGCGTGCCGATGACGGTGACCCCCGCGACATCGACGTCCTCACCCGCCTGGGTGAGCTCGACGTTGCCTCCGCTCTCCGCGGCGAGGTCGACGATGACAGATCCCGGACGCATGCCCTTGACCATCTCGCCGGTCACGAGAAGTGGGGCGCGACGCCCGGGTATCGCCGCGGTGGTGATGACAACGTCCGACTTCATCACGTGCTCGCCGATCAGCTCTCTCTGCTTGTGAAGAAATTCTTCGGACTGCTCGCGCGCATAGCCTCCCTCGCCCAACTGACTCTCGAGCGCCAGCTCGATGAAGGTCGCACCGAGGGACTGCACCTCTTCCTTCACCGCCGGTCGCACGTCGTAGGCGGAGACCACGGCGCCAAGCCTGCGCGCGGTGGCGATCGCCTGGAGACCCGCGACCCCAGCGCCCATGACGAGGACGCGAGCGGGTGCGACCGTCCCGGCCGCTGTCATCATCATCGGAAAGAACTTGCCCAGGCGGCCGGCGGCCATCAGCACCGCTTTATAGCCGGCGGCTGACGCTTGAGATGAGAGGGCGTCCATGGACTGCGCCCGAGAGATCCGCGGCAGCAGCTCCAGGCTGAACGCGGTCACGCCGCGCTTGGCCAGCGCTTTGACGATGTCCGCCTGGGTCGCCGGCTGGAGGAAGCTGATGAGCACCGATCCGCTCTTGAGCTGGCCGACCTCGCTCGCGTCGGGTGCCTGCACCTTGAGCACGGCATCCGCATCCTTGAGGAGCGCATCGGCGCTCTTGACCACCTTGACGCCCGCCTTCTCGTAGGCGTCGTCGGGAATGTAGGCCCCGGCGCCCGCCCCCGACTCGACACTCACCTCGAGCGTCGCCGCGATGAGCTTGGCCGCCGTGTCGGGAACCAGGGCGACGCGGCGCTCGTCCGCTGCTCTCTCTTTCGGAATGGCGACCTTCACAGATTGGCCACTCTAAGGAATCGGGGCTCGTTCCTGCAGACGCGTAAAATCCTTAGTCCGCGGCGGATAAGAACAAAGTGACCCACCAGATCATCAACGACCTCACCATTCAAGCCGCCACGGTCAACGGATCCGGAAGCCAGACCGCAAACCTGGTTTTGACCAGGGCGATCTTCCACATGGGCATTCCGGTGGCCCCAAAGAACGTCTTTCCGTCCAACATCGAGGGGCTTCCGACGTGGTACCAGCTTCGGGTCACGCCGGAGGGCCACATGGCTCGGTCCGACAAGGTGGACATCCTGGTCGCCTTCAACCCGGCCACCTGGCGCCAGGACCTCAAGACGGTGCGGCCGGGCGGTGTCGTGATCCACGAAGAGGTGTACTCGACCGCGGACGTCCGCTCGGACGTGACCTACTATCCCGTGCCGTTCTCCAAGCTGGCCAAGTCCAAGATCCAGAACGACACCCTGCGCAAGCAGCTGGCCAACATGATCTATGTAGGCGTCGTCGCGGGCGTGCTCGGGATTCCCCTCGAGGCCCTCGACCACGGCGTGAAACGGCAGTTCCTGTCCAAGCCGAAGGCGGTGCAGGTGAACCTGGACGCCATCAAGGTCGGCTACGACCACTGGCAGGACAACTTCTCCAAGCAAGACCCGTACCGGCTGGAGCCGATGACCGGAAAGGTCGAAGGCAAGGTCCTCGTCGAGGGCAACCAGGCGGCCGCGCTCGGAGCCCTGATGGGAGGAGTGACCGTCGCCGCCTGGTATCCGATCACGCCTTCCTCATCTGTCTGCGAGAACCTCATCGCCTATTCGGAACGATTCCGCACCGACCCGAAAACCGGCGAAAAGCTCATCTCGATCGTTCAGGCCGAGGACGAGCTCGCTGCGGTCGGCATGGCAATCGGGGCCGGTTGGGCCGGCGCGCGCTCGATGACGTCCACCTCAGGACCTGGCATCTCGCTGATGGCCGAGTTCGTCGGACTCGGCTACTACGCCG